>NZ_JBLRVZ010000071.1:0-30750 GCF_048159505.1 Streptomyces sp. T028 | reverse complement strand
CGCAACAGGGAGAGCGGAGAGTCTCGATGAGTGAGGGGGCGAAGCAACCGGCGGCCTCGACCGTTTTTGTGGCTGGGTTCGCGGCACTCCCGGACTGCAGCGACGAGGCTCAGGCAGCGTTTACCGTGGCCGTTGAACGATATGCCACTGAACTGGCCGCTCGTGCACGTGGACAAACTCAAGGGGAACGCATCCTGAGGGCAGACGTGGATGCGGCAGTGAGGCAGATGAAGCCAAGTTCAGGGCGCGACAAAGCCAAGGTACTTGCAGATTGGGCAAAGCGAACGGGCTACCTCTTCATCGGTCTATCTATCGCTCAGTTCAATTCCATCAGGCATCAAAAGCTTATCGCCGAGGGTAGCGTCTCCTGGCTGGTACTCGACCTCGCTCTTGTAGTGCTGTGCTTGGTAGCAGGCGTCATCCTCGATCGCCGATCCGTCAGTTAACTGTAAAGAACAGCTGTCAAAGAGCGCCATAAACTCACCACGACAGTCGACGAGTTGATCCACCAGGGCCTCGACGTGCGCGGCGCTACGTGCTGGGCGAGGACGCAGCGAGCACACCCGACCCGCGGGGGCGGCCAAGCGGGTGACACCGGCCAGACCAGCCGAAGCCGCGGCCACACGCCGACAACTGCTCACGAACTCTCCCGAGTTAGGGCAGGCGTGGCGTTCGGTTGCGGCGTGGCCTGCGCGGACGCGGTCCGGCCCGTGGCCTGGACACGACATCCGGGGTATGTGCATGCCAGGCACCGCGGCTGGCGGCACGGCCATGCGCGTGTCCGCCACCAGCGGCAGTGAGTGAAACGCCGCCGCGCCACACTTAACGCAACGCGAGAGCCCCGATACGCTGAGTGCCCGGCCATCGTTCTATCGGGGGCGACTGTGACACAGATCCGGATTGCCACATTCAACGTGGAAAACCTTGACGAGACAGGACCGGGCGAGCGTCCCTCGCTGGCCGAACGCGTCACGCTGATGAAGCCTCAGATCAGCCGACTGCGCGCCGACATCGCCTGCTTCCAGGAAGTCCATGGCCAGGAGCGCCCCGGCCAGCCGCGCGCTCTGCTTGCCCTGCAGGAACTGCTCACCGGAACCAACCTCGACGGGGCCACCCTGGTCAGCACCAAACCCGACGGTGACGCTGTCTACGACAAACGCAACGTGGTCGTGGCCACCCACCTGCCAGTGCTCAAGCACCAGCAGCTGCGCAACGAGCTGGTCGCCGAGCCCCGCTACCAGCGGCTGACCGCCATTCCCGCCGACACCCAACCGGTCTCCATCGGCGTCGAACGGCCCATCCTCCACGTCCAGATCGACCTCGACCAGGCGGCCCCCGGCAACACCGTGCATGTGATCAACGTGCACCTGAAGTCCAAGCTGCCCACTGACATCCCCGGCCAGAAGATCGACGAATTCACATGGCGCACCGCCGACGCCTGGGCCGAAGGCGTGTTCCTGTCCTCGATGAAACGCATGAGCCAGGCCCTGGAAGTCCGACGCCTCATCGACCAGATCCTCGACGCCGATCCCGACGCCCGCATCATCGTCGCCGGCGACTTCAACGCCGCTCCCGAAGAGATCCCGGTGCTGGCTATCTGCGGCAACGTCGAAGACACCGGAAACGGCGACCTCGCCGCACGCGTCCTCGTCCCCATCGAGCACACCATCGCCGAACCAGCCCGTTACACCCTCTTCCACCAAGGCCACGGCCAGATGCTCGACCACATCCTCATCACACGCAACCTCCTGGCCCACTACCGCGGCTCAGAGATCCACAACGAGCTCCTCCACGACGAATCCGCCGCCTTCGCCATCGACCGCAAGTACCCAGAGTCCGACCACGCCCCCGTCGTCGCCACCTTTGCCTTTGACTGACCCCGATACGCCGATGAGCGCGCGTCCGGACAGGACGTCCTCGTCCACGGCGCGACCGGCGCCATCGGCTCGGCGGCAGTGCAACTGCTGAAGCATCACGGGGCCACCGTGACCGCGGTGTGTGACACGGCGCACCTCGAGCTGGTCAAGGACCTGGGCGCGGACTGGGTCATCGACTACACGGCCCAGGACTTCACCAGGGACGAGCACAGCGACGACGCGGTCTTCGACGCGGTCGGCAAGAGCACGTTCGGCCGCTGCAGGCAGCTACCGAGTCCCGGCGGGGTGTACCTGTCGTCAGACCTGGGCCCCGGGTGACAGAACCTGATCTCGGGGTTCCGCAGCCAGGGCGACCTGCTGATGCAGCACGGTGGCCAGGACCCGTTCGGAGAAGGAGAGCCGGGGCGGGCGACCGCGCCGGGTATTTCCGTCGGGGGCCAAAGAGTTGGTGAGGTAGTCCAACACCTTGATGATCTGCAAGCCCTTAGGCTGAAGGCTGACCACCGAGGTAGTTCCACCAAGCCAATACCAGGCTGCGGACGAAAGCCTCGCCCTCGGCCAGGTTCATCGTCCGTTTCGGAAGTCCGGCCCCGGTAGCTCTTGCATGACGCGCCTCGCTGCCACTCACATCAGGTCGATTAGCTGATGCCGTAAACGCAGAAAGATCACCACTAGACGCCCACTGCGTCGCCTTGAGCGGCTTATCACCCCCCACGTTGCCACGCACGATCTCATAGACCTTGTAGAGATCGACCCAGGTTAGTGAAACGCTTGACCTGCCCAGGATTTCCAGAGTCTCGGCCACATCGGCGTGGCTCGACGCCAACTGCACGTACGGCGGTCCTTCTGGCGGTGGTGGGGGCGGGGGTTGAGATGGTGGCGACTGTCCATCACCCACCGACAGAACTACGCCGTACGCCTTGGACCGAACCACAACGGTGTCAGCCTGCACGATATGGTGACGCCGCCCGTTACCCGTGCCGTCATCCTCCACGAAGGTGCCGGGCAGACTGACGGGCCGAAAGCTGCTGTCCAGGACACGTGCCACACCTGTCACTCGTTGGAGAAGGTCATTAGCCGCCTCGAACAACCGCCCACCGTCGTCCATGAGGCCGTCCAACTCAGCCGAGTTCAGGTAGTAGCCGTCCTCCTCTTTGCTAACTCTCGGGTCGCCCTCGCGGAAGAGTTCCACCAAGGTATCCAGATCGAAGGTATGACCCTCTAGCTTTGCCTTTACCGCCATGCCGCCTCCTTTCCCGCAATCCATTTTGCGCTGGCCACTACAGCTTGTCGATACATTCCCGTAGCAGGGCGTTGAGGTAAGCACCGAAGGGCAACAGGTCGTGCATAGCGATGACGTCCTTGCTGGGGCGGACACGCCGGTGGAGTACATCATCCGCCTGATTCTTGAATTCCAGCAACCGGGCCATGTACTTCTTGTCGGTCCGGGCCCACTTGTAGTTGCTGACCGCCGACTCAAAGGAGTTGGCCCCAAGAATCGGCGGGACATGGTCAATGACTGCCCGTACCAGTGCATGGCAGGCATAGACGTGATCTTCCGCGTAGCAGTCGTTCAGCTCGCGCAGCAACTGCAAAAGCTTGTCGAGACTCCAGGCGGTCTGACCCTGCTTCTGCTCCAGTTCTTCAATGAGGCCAGCATTGACGTAGACCGGAACTTTGACGGTAGTAGCCGTTGGTGACAGGTCCTCCGACGTGCCGATGATGATGTTCTGTGCGTATTGGGCCCCGGAGTGAGTTTCCTCGAATAGGAGGCGCTCCTCAAGCAGGATTTCAGTGACCTGTGAAACATATTCACTGAGGTTCCTGACATTCCGATACTTGACGAGTTCTCGGTTCAGCTCAATCCGCCAGCCGTTGCTGGTGCCCCACGTCGAGTAGCCGCTCCTCAATACTGGTTCGTGGCGGAAGATGCCAGGCAGTGCCCCCAGGAACTCAGGCGTCGCGGCGGAGAAGTCCCTTCGGATGTCGTCCGACGTTACAGATGCCTTCTCTACCTTGTCCGGTGACGGAGTCATGGCCTGTTGATGCTTAATCAGGTACTGCAAGATGGTGATGAAATGCTCGCCGAAGACGCGCTCAAGTTGGGGAACATGGAGGCCAGCGGCGACCGTAAGAACAGGGCGGCTATCGTCTGCAAGCTGGTTCCGGTCATACCACGCCAGTCCGTATGAACGCTGCCCGATGAGCGGAGACCCCACGCTCGGCAACGACTTGAGAACCGACGCAGCATCCAGACCCTGTCGGTCGAGCTGAGCCTCGACATAGTGCCAGACCGGCCACTGCCCCTTCTTGAGGTAGGGCTCAGCCATAGTGGTCATCAGGGCAAGCTGGCCGTCATCAAGCTGAGCCGTCAACGCCGACATGGTTCGTCCGATCTTGGAATCATCCGCCTGGATGGCCCCGTATCGTACGCGCCCTGAGTGGTCATCAGCCACGGCTTTCACGCTGGCCAAGCTGGCCGGATCGCTCTGGCCGCCGAACCCCTCGCCGTACTGTTCACCGCCCAGCCGCATCGCCATCGCACGCTCCTGAAGAACAGGCGGTTGCTCAAGGCACACGGCGTCGTCATTCTGCCCGCGACGACCCCATCGGTCGCCCTCTCGGTCGTCCAGGACCTCCGCAGCCACCCTGCTGGAGGTCGTCCACCTGCGGATCAACCGCCCCGCCCTGAAGTGGACCCTCTCCCGCCTCGTCGTGGAACCGGTCACCGAGCCGATCGCCCGACACGCCGCCGCCCTCCTCGCCGACGCCGGCCTGCACGGCCACAAGTACGCCATCGACGCCATGCTCAGCGCCACCGCCCTCGCAGCCCCCGGACCGGCCACGATCCTGACCTCCGATCCGGAGGACATCACCATGCTGTGCGGCGGGCGGGCCACCGTCATCAAGATCTGATGCGTCCGCCGGTTACCGCTTGCGGCCGGTGCATCCGCTCGCATCGGCAGCCGCCCGGCGGCCTTACATGTAGTGGGCGTAGCGGGTGGCGACAGCCTGGTCGGGCGGGCAGAAGCGCAGAACGGACTTGACTTGGTTGGCCGTGCGCAGGGTGACGGGGAGCCGTCCGTCCAGGCGGGTCTGGTTCCAGTTCATCTTGGTCAGGGCGAGGACTTCGGCCCCCAGTTCACGCGGGTCCCGGGCGGCGATGACGGGTCTGATGCCGATCGGGCGCGGGATGTACATGCCGGGGTAGGTCCGGTAGAACTCGATGCTTCCCGTGGCGTACAGCGCGAGTTCGCGTTCGCCGAGGACGGCGAGGGTGCCGCGCAGGGGAGGCGCGTCGCCGGGGCGGAAGGTGGCGGCTCCTTCGCTGCTGGTGACCCAGCTCATCTCCAGTGCGTCGATGAACCGTTCGTCCGCGGCATCCTGGAAGCCGCCTGTCTCCTCGCCGGTGAAGGCCGAGGTCTTGTGCAGCACGATGCGAGCGGGCGCGGTGTGGTGTTCGCGCCGGTAGGCGTCCAGTGCCTGGAGCAGGAGGGCGTGCGCGTCGGCGCGTGCCAGGTGGGGCTGACGGTCGGTGCGGCTGATCCGTGCCGGTCCTCCGCGCACGATCACTCCGTCCCCGCGTTCGTTGAAGACCTGGGCGACCGAGGTGTTCAGGGCGTTTCCGTCGTCGCTGCGGTAGAACGCGATGCCGACGTAACAGGTGGTGAGATCGGTGGGGCTGCGCAGGAGGCGCCAGGGGACGCCGCCGGCCTTGTAGTAGAGGGCGACGTGGAGGTTCCAGGCACGGCTGGCCTCGTCCTGCCTGCTGTGGCCCTCGGGAGGGCTGGTGGCTTCGTCCCAGGTGCTGCGCCGGATGATCTGGATGGGCTGGCGCAGGTTCAGCAGCCGGGCTTTGAGCAGGTCGTGGAAGTTGGCGAACTGGCCTGGCGGCGGATCGTCAAGGGCGTCCTCCGAAGGAGCACCGGCTTCGTCCGGACGGCCTGATGATCGGCGGGTCATCTCGACGAGTTGCTCGGGTCTGGCGACCAGGAGGACGTCGACCCGGTTCTCGTCGGCCAGTGCCCTGATCTCTTCCTCATAGATGCTCACGGCCCTGGTCAGGGCTGCCGGGCCGTCGGCCGTCTCGATGGCGCGCAGGTCCCTGCTGCTGATCGCGCGTGTGTTCCGGTCGCTGAAGACCAGGGTGGTGTGCAGGCCACGGTCGGTGTCGCATCCGGGGAATTCCGGGAACAGATGCGGATACTGCTCGTCCTTGGCCGCGATCGGCTCCCGGCAGCGCTCCAGCCACCGGCGCAGCCCCTCGAGTTGGTCTGCGGGACCGACCAGGCCAACACGGATCGCCCGTGGAGCATCGGCCGCACCGAGATCGGCCGGACCATAGTTCGTGATGCCGAACCTCGGATCGATGTGCCGGGCCGCGCCGCCGAACTCCAGCTCGGGCTCATCAAGAATCACGGAGTACATCACTGGCCTCGCCTCCCGCTGTTCGTTCCTCCTCGACGGGACGTCCGTCGCCCTGCGGACCTGGCCTTGTTTCCGGGGTTTCTTCGTCGGGGAGCGTCGCCGTCACTGTCCCCGTCCTGGAGCAGGCTGAGGAGATCCTGGGTGTCCGCGTCCGCGGCGGCCAGCACGGTGTCCAGGGTTTCCTGTCCCCCGGCGGACGGGTCCTGGTCGTCCTCGGGTGCGGCGCCGGACGGGGCAGGGCCCCACCACCGGTCGTCGATTCCCCGGTCAACGGTCATGGTGGCGAGTTCGCCGAACTGTACGGGCCGTGGTTCGGTGAACAGGTCGGCGTGGTTCAGGTAGTTGGCCCACACGCGGGTCCAGCCCCGGACGGCTGGGTGCCGGTCCAGGCGTTTGATCCCCGCGAGCAGCCGGTCCGCGTAGGGGTGCTCGGTGTGACCGTCGGTGGTGAAGCAGTAGTCCGGCTCCAGCTGGCAGTACCAGACTCCGCCCAGGCGCCGGAATCGTGTGCGCAGCGCGGCGTGGTGGTAGAAACCAACGCGCTGCGGGTCGGACTTGGAAGCGTGCGGTCCGAACACCGTCCGGCCCCGTGATCCCGGTCCCTTGCCGGCCTTACGTGGCCCCAGGCGCGCGGTCGCGCGGAAGTGCATGTGTTTGCGGGCCTTGTGCCACCGCAGGTCCGGGTAGGAGCCCTGGACGGTCCGGGAGAGCAGGTCAGCGAAGCGGTGCTGGGTGTCCAGGTCGTCGCTGTC
Organism: Streptomyces sp. T028; assembly: GCF_048159505.1. Lineage (NCBI taxonomy): Bacteria > Bacillati > Actinomycetota > Actinomycetes > Kitasatosporales > Streptomycetaceae > Streptomyces > Streptomyces sp. T028. The sequence continues at coordinate 23,693 of NZ_JBLRVZ010000071.1, read as the reverse complement.
CGCCCACTCGACGGTCTCGTGGCGCTCGGGGTCTCCGGCGCAGAGCACCCGCAGGGGCGAGTCCCGCAGGCTGTGGAACGACAGGACCAGGCCGTCCCTCAGAATCCAGCCGGACGCGCGCCGGCCCTGCGCGTCCAGTGCTGCGCCGGCCGCGCGGTAGTCGGTGAAGGCCGCAGGGGCCAGATGCACCGTCGGCGGCATCTCGGTGACGGGCAGCAGGTTCGTAGTGAGCACTTCGGTGATCGGCGCGGGCCTCAGGTACAGGCCCGCCGTCCGGGGCACGGCGAGATGCAGCAGTGCCTGGGCTGCGTCCCGGTCGAAGCGCTGGGTGTGCTTGTCGATGTGCACGACGCGCTTGGCACGGCTGACCGCGTCCGGGAACGCCGCCTTGACCTCCGTCCACCACGCCTCGTCGCTCTCAGGGTGGGAGAAGACCAGGATGACGGGCGAGTTGCCGGACAGCCAGTGATCAAGATCGCGCTGGTCGCAGACGTAGTGGAACGCGTCGTCCGTCTCACCGGAGAAACGCCTGTCCTGGGCCTTGCTCTGGACCAGCAGGGTCAGATTGAGAACGGCCCCGCTGCCGGGTTCCACCAGGTCGATGTGCCCGTCGATGCCGTGGTCGACCCGCCGGGGATGAAAGAGGTGGCCCATCTCCAGGCACCGGCGCTCGATCAGGGCGATGCCCTTCTCCCCGATGAACGTCTGGCGCGTCACGGTCTTGCGATCAGCCATCACCACACCCTCCCTGCTGGTCACGGCACGGCTACGAGCCACCGGCCGAGCTGCTGCGCAGTCAGGCTACGCGGCACCACTGACAACCGGGTCCGACCACATCCAGGGGCTCCACAGGACAACAGCCGCAGCGCGAGGCGCATCCAGCGCTTCGAGGTGAACCTGGCGGGTTTCTCCCGCGCCCGCTTCAGCTCGGGCGCGGGGAGCTACGCCTCGAACTGCTCATCAGGCTCGGGGGACTGGTCGTAGGAACTCAGGAGCCCTTCGATGCGCTGGTTGTTGATGGACTGCCGGTCGTACAGGCACTTCGCGTACCGGGACAGCAGGACCTCGACGCTGTTGCCGGCCCGCTGGGCGACCTCGGCCGGGTCGGCCCCCGCGCACAGCCAGGTGGACAGGGCCGAGTGCCGAAGGTCGTACGGCCGTTTCGCGAGCGGGGTGTTGCCGAGGGCGGGCGGCAGGGCAAGGGCGCGAGTCTCGTGCCAGACCCGGTTGTAGGTGGTGTACGTGACGATCCGGCCCTGCTCGGTGAAGAACAGCCGTCCGTCGTCAGCCGTGCCGAACGTGGCGACGTGGTCCCTCCACATCGTCACCAGGTGCGGCGGCAACGGCACCACCCGTGTCTCTCCCGGCGGGCGGTTCTTCAGCCCGCGCTCGTCGTGGAACTTGCCGGTGTCGGTCCACCGTTTGCCCGCCTGCGGCAGAGTGCGGTGCAGGATCAGCCGCCCCCAGCCGGTGCGGGGCAGGCGGCAGTCCGGCAGCGCCACCGCGACCGCCTCCTCCGGGCGCAGGCCGGCGTAGTACATGCCGGCGAAGAACCCGACCAGCCGACGGCCACGAGCACGCCGATAGTCGCCCACGTAGGAGACAGCGTCCAGCAGATCCCGTGCCTGATGAGGGTTGGCCACCACCCGCGGGTCCACCGAGACCGCCGGCTTGGGGACCCGCCAGCGGATCTTCTCCAGCGGATGACTGCCCAACTCGCCCCGCTCCACGGCGTAGTGAAGCGCGTGCACCAGCACCTTGCGCTTCCGGCGCATCGTCTCCACGGCCGCCTCGCCGCCGTCCAGCTTGCGGCGCAGCGACTCCAGCACATCACGCGCCAGGACCGGATCATGCAGGTCGACCAACGGCCGGGACGCCTTCACCACCCACTGCAGCACCAGCCGGTCCTCCGCCGGCAGCTCCCGCTGCTCCGGCCCGGGCACAACGAATGCCCAGTGCCGCAGGGCACGGCGCAGAAGCTGCCCCTTCGGCCGGCCCGGCATGTCCCAGCACATCGCCATGGTGATCACGGTGAGCGCCTCGCTGACCTCGTCCCGGGTCTTCGCCGCCCTGCCGGGCCAGTGCGCCCGCGCGTACTCGGTCGCGAAGGCGTACCAGCTCAGCTTGGACGGACCCCGGGGACCGTGCATGGGACTGGCGCCCTGAGCCAGGCCCGCGCGGATGGCCCGCACCAGCTCCGCGCCGAACTCGCCGGCCATGTCCGCGACCGCGCTGCCCTGGCCCTGGCGTCCCGCATCATGCGGCGGCGCCTGTGATCGGTCCGTCGACTGTCCGGGGCCCGGTGTGGCACCGCTTTCATGTCCGTTTGAGTCCATGCCCGCCTCCTCTTGATCGACGCGGCATGACTGCCCGAAATGTCCACCCGAACATCCCCCGATGAGGGCGTATCCGGATCACGGGAGGTTGACGGGCAGAGATTGTCGGACGTTCGCAAGAGTGCACGCCACCGGAATCCGGGTTGCGGTCAGGCCGCGAGGTCCAGGGTGAGGGTGACTGGTTCCACGGCGCCTTCTTCTTGCGGTAGGCGTCGAACGCCGCGCTGCACAGGGAGTGGCGGGGTGCAGGGCGACCACCTCGGGCGGGTTGCCAGCTTCTGGGGTACGCCTGCCACCCAGACGCACGATCCGTGCGTACCGGACGGTCTCCTCGGGCTGCCCGCCCGGCACGTACGCCTGCCCGTGCTTGAGGTGGTGCTCCACGACAGCTCCCGGGCTCGCACAGCAGCCCGACGACTGCATCGGCCACTGCTGGTGGCCTCCCGGGAACGTGACACCGGGGATCGTCATCTGGGCTTGAGGCTCATCGGCCGTCGCCGTCCGCTATCGTGCTGGTGAACGGCCGCGCACCGGCCGAAGCTGGCCTCAGCCCATGACTGGAGCATCTTGAGGCAAAGGTGCCAGGACCTCAAGTCCCAGCGCATCAGTGCGAAAAGCGACCAAAGTCTTGTCGCTGACGGTGAACTCCCGAATGCCCGCGTTGATCAAGTTCTCGCGTGCACGGGTCATGGGTAACCGCTGTACGCCATCGAGGAGAACTCGTGGTCAGCAATCACGGCAAGAAGCAGCGCGCACGGAAGAGGGCAGCGCGCACGGGAGCGTCGCACGCGTCAGCGGTCGGCGGCACCCTGCACGACCATTCCATGACCGACACGGATCTGATCGACGGCATGATGCCGTACGTGGACGGCTGGGAGAGCGACGTTGAACTGGCGACGCGGTTGGTCGGCGCCTGCTGGATGGATTGCCGTCCCTGCAGGGACTCGCTGTCGAAGCAGGTCGTCGCCAACAGCCGGGCCACACTGGCCGGACTGGCTGGCGCCTGCTACCTGACCCTGCCGGGGACCGCTGTCCAGCACTCTCCGAAGCTCTCTGCTGCCACGCGAGCGTGGGCCGCGACGGCCCATCACAAGGCGTTCACCGCTGGCGCCGAGGCCGCTTTGCGTGCCGTGAGCGAGCTGAGCGCAGACGACGCCAGGGTCCTGCTGGAGGACACGCTCGACCACTGGATGGGGGCGAGGTCGACCATTCTGGACATGTTCAAGGGTGCGGGTCGCAGCGACACCCCTCCCGGTCAGCAGGCTGCCGGGACGCAGACGCCTTCACTCGAAACCGACCCCGCGTGTTCACCACGAACCCAAGGGCCCACCCCCGACGATGACGACATCGGCCCCTGGGTTCCCGCTGAAGAACCTTCAGTTTCCGCGAACTCGCGGGGCTCAGGGGGTCCAGGACGCTGGGACCTTGAGGGACTACACCGAGGCCAGGCGGGTGGCGCTGATCGCGTGTCTGGCGGCTAAGGCCCGTATGCGCGCCCGGGACGATGTGGCCACGATGTTCTGCAGGCGCATGGCGGCGAAGGCGAAGATGGCCCGCGAGGAGTCGGCCGAGATCCACCGCCAGGAAGGGTCATCGGCCCGCTGGACCTGTCCGAGATCTCGCCGTACCTGACCGAGCACATCAACCGGTTCGGGGTCTACTCCACCCACGAACTGGGGATCGTCCCGGAGGACTACGACACCCGTCTCGACGTCGACTTCACCGCGCTGGAGGACGAGCGGGTCCCAGCCGCTTGAACCACCTTGCCGTCCGGAACACGTGTAAGGCGCCCGGGTGGGGAGAGTGACTGCCCCGCCCGCGGGCGCCGTACTACTGATCCCAGTTTTCGTCACCGACAGCGTTGGCGGCGAACCGGCTGATGGACTCGTCGACTTCGAACTGGTGGTCCCGGTCGAGCTTCTGGTAGTTCGCCTCGAACTCGTCCTCGGGCATCGTTTCGATGCTGGTGCACAGGATCACGACGAGTTGTTCCTGCTCGTCGAAGCTCAGTGGTTTCGTGGTCATGTGTCCCCCCTCAGTGGGTGTCGGCCTGCTAAAGAAGCGAGCGTACTGGCTCGCACCTGCGGCGGCAGGGCAGGTCAGCCCGGTCCTCCTGGAGCTTCAGCATCTCGAAGACGCCCCCGGCCTGCTCGATCAGCTCGTCGTAATGCCGCCCTCGGCGACACGTCCTAGCCGGCTCACCTTTTGATGCCGCGGCCGCCAGGCCGGTATGCTGCCGGGGCCGGTGGCCACGACCGCCGACCGCTGAAGGGGCCTTCCGCCACGCAGGAGTCCTCGTTGGTAGGCCAAGCCGTCCTTCGACGCATCGTGCACCTGAACCTGCCTGCCTCTTCAGAGCGGCGTCTGCGTGGGGTGCGCCGCTGTATGGAGTCAGACATGCCTACGAGCCGGCCCCGGAAGTCGCGGAAGCGCACGCGGGAGATCCGTGAGCAGAGCCGGGCCACCGGCACGCGGTACACCGAGGCAATGCGGGCGAACGACCGTACCCGAGCCGGCGGCCAGCAGTCGCCGCCGCGCCTCACTTCCACCCGCACCTTGTTGTTGCCCCTCGTCCAGGACGCCCTGCCCGGCTTGTACGAACTGGCCGGCCTGCTCCTGAGGCTCCGAATGGACATGGTCTTGGACCATGAGGGGGAGCTGATGGGCTACCGGGACAGCGGAGGGGTGCCGATCCCGGGCGCGCCGATCGAGGACGTCGAAGAGGCGTACTACCGGGTGCGCGACGCGCTGCCCGAGGGGACGGAGGAGTTCGCGGACGGGATGGTGGATGAGATCCTCCCGCCCACGCCCAACGTCCTGCTGCTGATCGGACCCGACGGCGGGAACGTGGTGCACCTGACCACCATTGAGGTGGCCGAAGCGGACCTCGCGCTGCTCGCTGAATTCGCCGACGCACTCGACCATGCGGCCGGCCCGCGTCCCGGCCCGGAGTTCGAAGCGCTCACGGAGGCGCTGCGCGAAATCGGGCGAGTGCCCTACCACTCGTGGATGCCCGAGGGGGACGAGGCCACCGTCGCCCGCTGGGTGCGGGCCGCGCTGTCGACGGTCCTGCACTCTCCCTTCGAGGGCCCGCGCGGCGCCGCCGACCACGAGACGCTGTCCAATGTGCTGCGGTACGCCGCAGGCTGGGAGAGCGTCGAGGTGGACCAGGACGAGGAGGAGGCGGCCGAGCGCGCGTTGGTGAGCATGATGCGCGCAGCGGGGTGGACCTGACGGGTCGCCCGGGCTGGGGCAACAGCGAGGTCTTCCCACAGAAGACTGCTCAGTACCGCTGAGCTGCGGCTACGCCGGGCACCGCCCGCTCGGTGTGGTCCGGGAGTTGGGCCGCGCCCTGCCAGTCATCCCCGTCGGCGGGCGGCGGGGTCTTGCTGCGCGACGTGCCGGGCGACTGCGTCGACGCCGGGGCGGGCGTAGCGCTCCAGGGAGCGGACGGAGGCGTGGCGGGAGCGGGCCAGCAGCATCAGGGTGGAGGTGCCGCCCTCGGCCTCGTGGGCGGGGTGTGACCGAGATACGCGCCAAAGGGGTGAGATGATCTTGAAGCTCTGAGACGGGTATCCGAGGTGATCCCAAAGGCCGCCCATAGTTGGGCCGCTGTTCGACGTCGGCAGGCTGCGGCACGAGCCACCACGGCACGCCCTTGGCTTCCGCCGGTGGCTGGTCAGTTCTGCTCCTGCTCCATCAGCTCAAAGATGTCGGGTTCCCGAGGCACGGGCTTCTCCGCCTGGCGGATGTCCCAGACCGGACGTTCAATGGGCGAGTTGTAGCCCTGTGGGGTCCAGGACAGGAGTCCGACGGGCCGACCGACCGGCTCCAGTCCCTCCTGACGGATCTGCTTGCGTGTACGCAGATGGTCGGGCAGTGAGGTGAAGACAGGCAGAGTTGGCGGCTCCGGGGTGGCATTGGGATCGGTGTAGTACTGCTCCCCGAACAGATCCGACCCAAGAGGTTTGCGCTGCCGACGACGCATAGGAGGCATGAACAGCCCTTCATTAACTGGTCAAGGTCACTGCGGTCTTCACCGGGACTGGCAGGGCTTCGGCGTAGTCGTGTGACGCCCGGTTCGTGGGCACCTGTCAGCTGGGTGGCGCTCTCGAAGCGTTGCAGGCACGGCCTCCAAGATCATGAAGTTTTCTACGCCCCGTGATCCGAGTGGAAGACCGTGCCTGCCGACCCATCATCGCCGATCCCGCCTGCCTTTGACCAACTCCGCGAGCATCGCGAAGCCGTGCTGCCCGAGGAGGTGCCGGGCCTGCTGGAGCGATTGGGCGAGGTGCCCGACCCGCGCGATCCGCGTGGTGTGCGGCACGCTCTGGTTGTCGTGCTCTCGGTCCGGTCAACACCGCTGTCTGCCGGTGGTGTTGATGGCTACCCTGGTGGGCGGCGGGGAGACGCCGTCCGAGGGGTGGGGCCATGGGCGAGGACGGTCTGACCACTGCTCGTGCGGTGTGGTTCGGCATCATGACCTGGCCCCGGCGGACCGCACTGGCCTTCGTGACGATCGCGGGCGGTGCGGTGCTGACCGGGTGGGGACTGCGCGCGGGCGCGGGTCTCGCCCTGTCGACCAGCGTGATCGTGGCCGCCGCAGGAGGGCTTGCCGTCCTCGGTCTGGCCACAGCCGTTCTGGATTCGACGGTGCGGACGGTCTTCGTCTTCCCTCAGTTCGATTCGTTGGAGTTCAGGCGGTACAGGCCCCTGAAGCACAAGTTTCGCCCTGAGCTGGACGACGCTCCCATGACCGTCGCCCATGCGGTGAGAGTCGCTGCCTCCCACATGCCTCGTACGACCGGACTGTTCGCTGTGGTCGTCGTGGGCGGTGCGGTGCTGACCGGGTGGGGACTGCGCGCGGGCGCGGGTCTCGCCCTGTCGACCAGCGTGATCGTGGCCGCCGCGGGAGGGCTTGCCGTCCTCGGTCTGGCCGCAGGCACCTTGACGTTGGTGTTCAAGGCCATTCTATTCCTGGCCGACTTGGCCGGCCGGAGCCAGGAATCCGCGGCCGGTCCACGGGTCCACCGCCAGGGCAACATCCCCTCCCAGGAGACCGCCACGTACGGCTGGGCCGCACTGGAAACGGACACCACCACGGACACGGACCCAGGCGACGCCTCGGAGGTATGGGAGTGACCACCACCGGACCGGACGCGTTCCGTGCCCTGTACTACCCCTTCTCGCGGACCATCAGCGAAGCCACCCTCAAGCGCGCCGTCCTCCTCTACGACGAGATCCTCTTCGTCGACCCGATGAGCCCCCGCGTACGCGCCGGTCTGTACAAGGCCGAGGAACACCTGCCGTATCTGCCCGCGAACGTGGCGACCTCGATGGAGCAGGAGTGGACGGGGATCAGCGGCCGGTACGAGCTGCTGCAGCGTGAGGGTGTGCTGCGCCTCGTCGACCCGGCGGACGTGGTCACGGATCCGGTGCACGGCTGGCTCATCGCCGACGCATTGCGCGCGGACCTCCGCGATCCACGCGCCCGCGACCTGTTCCGGAACGGCTTTCCCACCACGTGGAGCATGCTGCGCACTAGGATCCCCCAGCAGGCGTTCGCCCACTTGACCCATCAGATTCCGGCCCGCGTCCTCGGCACATCGAACGTCAGCGGCCAGGTGGCTTTCTATCTCGACGGCCATCCGCGGGCCCGGCCGATGCACGCACCGGGTACCGTCCTGCCCGACGACGGACGCGACTACGCCGCGCTGGTGCCGTATGTCGCCGGCTCCTCCCTCGCCACGTCCACCGCACTGGCCCTGGCGATGGCGCAGGACGCCGTCCCGCTCACCGACAGCGCGCCGCACTTCCGCCTGCTGTCCCTGCGGATGAAGCGAGCGGCAGCCGCCGCGTCCGAGGTCGACCAGATCCCGGGCCTGCACGCGGAACCGGATCCGGCGCGGGCGCAGAAGACCGCGCTGGTGCACCAGCGGGTCGTCGATGCCGAACTCTCCCACCAGGATCTTGCCGCGATGTCCCTGGAGGACTGCCTGCGCTATCGCGAGCGCACACACGAGGCACGCCAGGCGTTCCGCGACTTTCTGCACGACGTCGTGCTCACCACGTACGCCGAGCCCTGGTCACCCGAGATCGTGCCGCAGATCGAGGAACGCATCGCGGCGGCCCGGCAGGAGGTACGCGACCATGCGCGTCCCCTGCGCGAGGTCTACCGCAGCCTGTTCCACCGGACCCTGGCCGGACTCGCCGTCACCGCCGCCCCGGCCCTGCTGACAACGGTGTTCCCCGTGGTCTCCCCGCTCACCGTCCTGCTGTTCGGCGGTGGCCCGCTCACGGCCGTAGTCCAGGAGCCGGTACGGGAGCTGCTGACGCACTGGCTGAAGCGGGACCAGGGCACCAGCAGCCTCGCCTACCTCATGGACCTGCCGAAGTAGGGCGCCTGCTCAGCCGATCAGCGACCGCACCCATGTATGGAACGCGCCGATGTGATGTTCCGAGGGCACCAGGACCCCGCCCTCCCGGTACGCCTTCGAGCTCATTGCCGGCTGGGTGCGCTCACAGGCCGCGAAATCCTGTTCGTTGACCCGGTGGAAGAGCTCCACCGAGCGGTCCTGAGCCGTCACCACGTCCGTAGTTTGGCTGAAGTGCTGGGTGGCGCGGGGCAGGGCTTCGGCAAAGTGATGTGCCGTCCGTTTCGTGATCATGTGAGTCCGAGGAGAGCGAGCGGCCTGCTGGCGTGGCGGGCGTTGCGCCGCAGGCTGGCGGCGATGTTGGTGCTCCCTGCGAGGCGAAGAGCGCCGATGGCGAGGTTGCGCCAGGTGGCCATGGCGCGAGGTGCGGCGCCGGTCCGGAGCTGGGAGGCGTCCTCGGCGAACGTCACGTCTCTGACGTGGTGCAGGGCCTCGATCTCGCCGAAGCCCTGCCTTGGCTGGACCCGTATAGAGCCCGTCGAGTCGGCGGAACAGACTCGATCCCTGTCACCGAGGGCTGATGATCAGTATGTTCGTCCTGCCGGAGGCTCGGATGTAGACCGTCGAGGGGGATGCGGTGCTGGACACGCTGGTGACAACGGCCGCTGGCGCACTCTCCGCCACAGTGGGCGTCCTGATCGGCGGTATCGTCACGCGTCGCGCTCAGGATCGTCACTGGATACGCGATCAGCAACTCGCCGCCTACCAGGAACTTTTCAGTCACTACGCCAAATTCACCATGGAGCTCAGACGAGCGCACGCCGATGGGCGCGGATGGGATTACGACTGGGGCGAGTGGAGCGCGTCCTTGATGCGCGTGAGCCTGATTTCTCCCACGGAGGTCGCGGCGGAGATCGATGATTTCGGCGGCGCCATCAATTCCTTTTTGGACCGCGTGGCACGAGGGGAACGCAACCCACTGCACAACCCCTTGAATGCCGAGGAGTTCGAGCAGGCCAGACAAGCACCCTCCCAGGCGCAGGTGAGGCTGGTCAATGCCATACGACGCTCCCTGAGCAATGACCACAAGGGACTGCCCTTCGGAATCGGTGGGTAAGGCATAGTCCAGACTCCGCCGCGTGCTCCGATACGGACAGACCAAGCATCCCCGGGAGCCCTGGTCAAAGCATCAGGACCACGGCGAGCCTCTCGCCGCCGTAAGGCGTGTAGCACGTGATCCCCGGTTAGCGAAACCGGGGATCACACGCACTATTGGAGATCCACCGCCACGCCCTGACCGCGACGTCGAAAGGCCACACCCCAAACCAACCGCACAACTTCACACGCCAGCCGCCCGCATTCATGACCAGGTGCGGCCGTCCTTTCGCGCACTCGCTCCGCCGGCCCAGTCAGCCCGCTGGCGCGCTGCACACCTGAGGCTTCGGATCATCCCGAGCTGGCCTTCACCCGTCGAAGGTGGCGCCGTCGGCAGAACCGCCCGGCGCCCGACACGCATGCTCAGCGTCGGCGCGCGCGAGGCTCTACCCTCCGGCCAATGCCACTTCCACCACCTGCGACATGGGCTGCAACATCGGCTCTCTTGCACAGGTTCAGCGATGGGCCGGCCCCCGGCCGACGCTTGCCGGATGTCGCGCCCGGGAAGCCGCGGGGTCACACCCGCAAGCCGCCGTTCGCCCACGCAGCGCGGGAAGCGCTCTCGCGGAGCCAGGCGCACGCCCCGGCGCACTCGGCTTGCCGGCGCACTACCGGCCGCCTCCCCGTTCGATTGAAGGGGAAGCATTATGCCCCTTACCCTTGGTCGAGGACGTCGTGATCTCCATCACGCGGCACGGGGCGACCACCACGCCAGGACAACCCGTACGAGAAGATCAAATAGGGCATTTCTACTTCGTGGGCTATACGTGGGCTGGCGGGCCTGACAAAACGTCAGACACCCCGCTGACCAGGGAAAACGTGTGGTAGTCCGACGGCCTCCGGAGCCGTGTGCGCAGGTTCGAATCCTGCCGGGGGCACCCCTTCTGAGGTGCCTAAAGACCCCGTGACCAGCAGAGATGCTGAGTACGGGGTCTTCGCGTATGTGCAGCCGTATGCCGCTCGTAGCGGCTGTATGTCGGGGGCTGTGGACTATGCGTGGACTGGCCGCAGGGCCGGAATCCGCAGGTCAGCCCCGGAAAACGACGAAGCCCCCGGACTGTAGTCCAGGGGCCATCATGCCGCAGGTGGGTGTGTCGCGGTCAGGGCTTCTCGCCGGGCTCGCTCTCCTGGTCGTCGCTCTCCCCCAGGAGTTCGGCGATACGACGGTTGGCGACGTCTTGGCGGCCGTCGAGGCACTTCGCGTAGCGGCTCAGCAGCACCTCCACGCTGTTGCCCGCTCTCTCCGCAACCTCGGTGGGGTCGACGCCGGCATTGAGCCACGAGGAGAGCGCGGCGTGCCGCAGGTCGTACGGTCGAGCGGCCAGCGGTGAGGCCACTTGCTCCGGCGTGAGCGCCAGGTGCCGAGCTTCGTCCCAGACACGCCAATACGTCGTCGAGGCGACCACTCCCCCGCGTTCGTTGGCGAACAGCCGACCGTCCTTGGCAGTGCCGAATTCGTCGATGTGCGCAAGGAGCATGCGGACGAGGCGAGGCGGAATCGGAACGATGCGCGTTTCGTTCGCGGGCCGATTCTTGAGGCCGCGGTTGTCGTGAACCTCTCCGGTCCCGGTCCAGCGCTTACCAACGGTCGGGCGACTCTTCTCCAGGATCAACGAGCCCCACCCGGTGTCCGGCAGCGTGCAGTCCGGACGACGCAGCGCCACAGCTTCCGCCGGCCGCAGCCCACCGAAGTACATGCAGGCGAAGAGCGCGACGAGACGACGCCCACGGGCCCGACGGTAGCCACCGACGTACGAGACAGCGCCAAGGAGCTCGGCCGCCTGCCGGGGGTTCACCACGACTCGGCGGTCTACTTCCTTGGTCACTTTTGGAAGCTTCCACTTCACAAGGGTGACCGGGTTCTCCGGGAGCTCCCCCAGCTCGACCGCGTAGGCCAGGGCGTTGAACAGGACGGCCCGCTTGCGTCGCACCGTTTCGGCGGCGGCCGGAGCCCCGGAAAGAGTGAGCTTGAGCGAGTCGAGGACGCCGCGGATGTCCGCCGGATTCTTGAGCGTCGTCAGCGGCAGCGAGGCTTTGCCCACCCAGCGAAGGGCGTTCGCGATGTCCACCGGCGGAGCCTCCTCGTCCTCGACCTGGACGACGAAGGCCCAACCACGCAGGGCCCGCCGCAACACATCATCTGCCGGACGACCGGGCCGGTCCCCCAGGAGCTGAGTCGTGACGAGCGTCATCGTCTCGTTCAGGCTGTCGCGGGAGTTCGGAGCCGCGTGCGGCCATTTCATGGCCACGTACGCCTGTGCGAAGTCGTACCAGGTGAGGGATTCTTTGACCGGTGCCATGGAGTCAGGCAGACCAGTTTCCGTGTCGAATGCCTCGCCCTTCTGGGCAGCCCGGAGAAGCTTCGCGCGGTAGTTGTCGGCGAGCGCCTTTGTACGGAAGGTCTCGGAGAACGGCGGGACATCACCGACCTTCCAACGCACGTCGTACGACGGTGTCTTGTACGGCCGCTTACGGATGCCCCACACCTTCACGTCATGCGACTTCACGCCGCCTCCCCGAGTCCGTGGAGCCACGAGGTGAAGTCACTCCGCCAGAAGCGGAGTTCACCGTTCGGAAGCTTGATCGCTTCCGGAGCCTGCCCCAGTTCTCGCCAGCGATAGAAGGTGCGGCGGGAGACTCCGCCGAGCTCGGCGAGGATCTGCGGCACGGTCATCAGTTCGTCTCGTCGGCGATCCACGTGGAGTCTCCTTCCGTGTCAGGGGCGGCGGGTCGGCGTGAAGTAGCGAGCCAGGATTCGGCGGTGGTCAGGCCTGTGCCGGCGAAGCGCCAGTGAGAGAGGACGAGGACGGTGTCCGGGTCAGGCAGCGGTCGGCCGGCCAGGGCCGCGCGTTCACGGGTGACCGCTTCGTTGTGGTCGGCGCGTTCCTGGCGGAGGGCACCGAGGGTGACCGAGTAGGCGCGGGATTTGGTGGAGAAGTGGCCGCGGAAGCCGAGCATGTGAGCCCACTTGCGCAGGCGCAGGTCTTCGAGTTCGGGCAGCGCGCCGAGATGCCAGCACGTGAGGATCATCTGTCGGGCGTGGTCGGTGACGTCAGTGCCGATGAGGTCGATGACGGGGTTGCGGATCGGGCGGTCGAGAGTGCCCGTCGCGCTCTCGGCACCCTTGGTGGCGTACTTGGCGATGTACGCGGCGACAGCCCGGCTGGTCAGGTTGGTTGGTCCAGAGAAATCGGCCGAGCGGATCGGTCGAATGTCGAGCTGTTCGCCGAAGCAGAAGGCGAACGCATGGCCGTCGAGGACCGGGCCGGGTGCCTCAGCGAGACGGGCCGCCGCGCGGATCGCGTCAGTGAGAAGTTCTGTGGTGGCCCAGGTAGGCGGGGTGTCCTCGGCGCCGTCCGGGCCGTCGAGGCGGATCACGGCGTGAAAGTGCACGGCACCGCGCCGCTGGTACTCGGCGACCTTGGCGTACGACACCTTGAGGCAGTGGCGAAGCTCCGAGCGGCCGATGCCCGCGCGGGAGGCGAGCTGTTGGCGGAGGTAGGTGGTGAACCGGGCCCAGAGGGCGCCGGCGTGCGCGTTCCACAGGACGGCGGAGCGGTAGTCGTAGCGCTCTGGGTTCAGCGGGGTGCCGAGGGCGGGGTCGCCGTCCGGGTGGGTACGTCCGCAGCGGCATCGACCGCCGCCCGGCCGGTTGTGGACGGGACCGAAGGACGGGGCGGTGAAGGTGGCGAAGACGCGGGGGTGTTCGGCGACGGCCGGGCCGATTCCCTTGCCACCGCTCAGGCCGGCCGTGACGAGGTGGTACGTGTCCTTGCGGTAGACCTCCGCGCAGGCGGCGCACCGGGTAGCCCGTCGGTTGTTGCAACGGATTAGGAGCTGTCCGGCCGGAAGGTCGTGGTCAGCGACCTCACGAACGATCTCACCGGTCGCGGCGTGGACATCGAGGCGGTGGCCTTCCATTCGTACGGGCCGCTCGCAGCCGCCGAGTCGTTGGATCTGGTGCGCGTAGGTGCTGAGGTCGCCGTGCAGGGCGAGGACCGCCAGCTGGCGGATGGCTCCGGTCGGAGCCTCGGGACGCATGTGCGGGTTCCTCCTTGGAGGCGGGAGCTTTGCGCAGCAGCCGGCTTGTCCAGGGGGCTAGACAACATGGGCAAGCCAGGCTGCGGAGCAGATGAGGTCAGCGGCGGTCGCTCTTGAGAATCGAGCGGACGGTGACCGCGCAGACGGCCACGGAAGCAGCGGTGATCGCGACGGCGAGGAGCATGGACACCAGGACCGCGCCGACGACGAGGACCAGGGCGCCGCCGCCAGCGGCAAGGGCCAGCATGCTGCCCGGGGTGAGCTGGACCGTGGGCCGGTCGGAGGCGGGGGCGGACGGAACCGGGGCGGGGGCCGGGACGTAGGGCGCCGGGCTGTAGACCGCCGGCGTCGGCGCGGTCGGTGCCGGAGCGGTGTCCTGCGGCGGGTACTTCGGCTTGAACATAGCTGATCCCTTCTGTGGGCTGTCAGTCGAGGAGAGCGGCGACGGCAGGGGCGAGAACGCTGTTGGCGACGAGGTAGCCGCCGAGGAGCAGCAGGGCGACGAGCCACCACGGCGGGCGGGCGAGCTGGATACCGAGGACGGCGACGACGAGCACGGCGAACCAGAGTGGGACGTCCATGGTGGTGATCTCCTTCTCAGGCCTTGCAGCGGTGGGTGCGGGCGGCGAGTTCGGCGGCGGTACGGCTGTCGTACTCGGCGGAGAAGTCGCAGCGGGGCGCGGTGCAGGCGGCCAAGTGGCGGTTACGGCCACGGGCGAGGAACGAGGCGACTTGTACGGGACCGAAGCGGCGGACGTTGCGGAAGCGCGGAGTCATGCGGGCGGTCCTTTCTCAGAGGTGGGCGGCGACGGAGGGTGTCATGGCCGGAGGCAGGCCGAGCCGGGCGCGTACGGCGTCGGGGTCGGCCGGTTGGCCGGTCGCGGCGCGGTGTTCGGCGGCCAGGGCCCGTACGCGGTCGACGAGGGCGGGCGGCAGGGCGACGGCGGGAACGGGAGCCGGAGCGGCGGTCACAAGGTCGGTCGGGGGTTCCGCAGCCACCGGAGCCGGGGCGGGTCCTGGGAGTTCGTCACGGCGGGGCGGGTCGACCGCGACAGGGGCCGAAGTCGGTGCGGGTTCTGTCTCCGGCGTCACGGAGACCGCCGGTTCTTCCGAGGGGCGAGGCCCGTGCGCCAGCAGCGTTCCGCCGAAGAAGGCGACCGCGGGCCAGCCCGCCACCACGACGCGGAGCCACGCGGGAACGTGGTCCAGGTCGAGGAGGCCGGCGGTGGCGACGTTGGCGCCGAGGGAGGCGGCCAGGGCGACCAGGAACCACAGCCGGGAGCTCCCGGCCGGGCGTCCGGCGCGTTGTTGTTCGCGCATCCGGCGCCAGGCGGCGACCAGCAACAGGTCAACGCTGACCGGGTAGGCCCACGCCTTCCAACCGCCCTGTCCTGCCGCCTCCGCCAGATCGTGAAGGTGGGAGAAGGACAGGGCGCCCGCAATGACGGCTTGGACGATCACGGCGTCCACGCGGGCGAGGTGGGCACGCATCGGCTTGCGTTTCCTTCCGTGAGGTCAGTTGTTGGGCTTGAGCGAGTCGGCACGCTCACGGGCCAGGCGGGCCACCTCGGCGGTGTCGGCGTCGTCAGGCGTGCAGGCCGCGATGCGTTCCAACAGGTCCGCCTTGCGGTTCATGAGCGCGGCGTACTCGGCGGAGGTGCGGTTCGGGGTCTGGCGCAGCGAGGCCAGGTCGGCGATGAGTGCGCTGACCTCGGCGACGGAGGGGCGTGACATGGGTTTCCTTCCGGTTTGAGGCATGGGAGGGGTAGGGACTTGGCGCGAGGCGGTCACGCCGACCGTGGAAAGGGGCGCGGCTACTCGGTCACCGGGCGGGCCGTGGGCACGGCAGCGGCGGGCGAGGTGGTGCCAGCAGGCTCGACAGCGACGGCGGGCCGGAAGGCGTCGAGGCGGGACAGCTCCGGAACGAGGGCGGACGTGGCGCGGCAGACGGCCGCCGCTTCGTCGAGGGTGAGGTGCGGGGAGCGGGCACGGGACCAGCCGCCAGAGGAGTCGCCGACAATGGCAACGCCGGGCCGTTCGGCCGGGATGGCGGTTGCGGCGAGGGCCGCTTCCGGGGAGATGTCGGCGAGCGCCATGTTCGCCGACGACTCGTCGTTCACGCGGTGGCAGATACGCCCGGTGAGCTGGGCACGGAGCATGGTCGCGCCCTTGCCGAGCTCGGAACCGAAGCGCTGCCCGCACACTTCGAGGTAGATGCCGGCCGCGCGGCCGAGCTGGGCGATGCGAATCAGCTTGGTGACCATAGCGTCGCGTCGCTTCTCGTCGTCCCGGCTCGCGGCGAGGAAGAGTTCCGCCACCTCGTCGACGACGACCACGACCGGCACCGGCCGCACCTCCTCCGGCAGCCCCCACACGTCCGAAGTGAGGACGTCATCCGTGCCCGCCCCGGACCGGAGCCCTATCAGCCGGAACCGTGCCTCCATCTCTTCCAGCAGGACGTCAAGGAGTTCGTTCGCCCTGTCCGGGGTGTCGGCGAGGGCCGACAGGCGGGGCGCGAACGGAGCCAGTTCGACACCCCACTTGCAGTCGATGCCGACGAGCACGACAGGTTGCCGGGCGAGCCCGCACAGCAAGTTGCGCAGATAGACGGACTTGCCCGACTGCGTTGCACCGAGGATGAGTTCATGCGGCACGGCACGGAAGTCCCGTACGTGCCACCGCCCGTCATCCCGCAGCGCCAGCGGAAGGGAGAGCAGTCCCCCGCTCCGCCGCCGGCGCCGTGCGGGCCGTACATCCGCGAGCACATCCCAGCCGATCAGCCGCAGTTCGAGCCACCCTGGCTTGGTCGGACGGATGTGCACGGCATGCGCGGCCCAGGCATGCCGCAACCGGTCGGCGGAAGCGATGAAGTCCTCTGGAGCCTGCCCGGTCGCCATGCGCAACCGCATCACGAGCCCCGAACCGGTCGGCACCGGGAACGAGTGGCGAGGTGGCACCGGCGCCGCTTCCCGCCCGATCATCCGGGCCGTGGCCCGGCGCATGGCCGAGGCCGGGACGGTCAGACCGCAGGCGTCCATCGTGGCCCGGTACGTGGCCAGCACCCTCACCGCGACGAACGGATAGCCGACGAGCCACCAGAACGCGACCGGCACCCTACGACGCAGCACCAGCAGCGCGACCGGGGCGAGCAGGCCCAGGATGAGCATCCACATGGTGTCAGTCATGGTGATCAGCCCCGCACCGGTGCCGGCGCATTGACCATGACGGCGTCCGCCCGGTAGGCGATGCCGTGCCGCATCCGGCCGCCGAACTCGCTCTCCCACGGCCGGGCGACGAGGCCGGACAGGATGACCGGAGCTCCCATCACCAGGCCCTCACCGATGCCCTGCTCAGGAACGGTCACCTTGATCATGTCCGAACCGCCCTGCGCGATGAACACCAACTCCAGCACCATGAGCCGCTGGTTGGTCACCGGGTCCACGGCGATCTCGCCGGTCTGACGGTCCCTGACCTTGACCTCGGGCAGCTTGGTGACGAGCAGCGTCGCGGCCGAGGCATCTACGGGGATGACACGCATTTCTTGAACCTCACTGGTTGGCGGCACCTGTTGCCAGGCACCGTGCCGATCTGGATACCCCCCTAGACAGCACGGGAGGTCGCCCGCCCTAACTGTCTAGGGGGGTTGACGGAAACAGTAGCCGACGCCCCGTCAACTGTCTAGGGGGGTATACGAGATGCCGGGCCTGGTAGGTCAGCGGTTGGATGCGACCCCACCGCGGCAGGCGCCACCAGCCCTACACTCCGGGCCTATGCCGCACGAGAAGCCCCCAGGCTCCGCCGAGGAACAGTTGTCGATCGTCGACGCCCTGATCACCCAGCCGTTCCCCGAAGAGAAGGGTCGATCGAAAACAGAACACGGGTGGGGTGGGCCCGGGTATCACATAGCCGTTCTGCGGGCGAGCCAGGACTTTTGGGAGGACAGGAGTCCTGAGATTGTCGAGCCGGCGGTGCAGGAGTTGGAAGTTGACCTCGCCGCGGTGGCCGAGGCCCTGACGGAGCGTTGGGGAAGTCCGGCCACAGTCGATCTGTGGCAATACCTCGGGTTCGACGACCCGGATTACCCCGACGTCGAGGTGCCCGAGCCGCTCTGCTCTCTGTCCAGTCTCGCCGTCAACATGCTCGTGTGGCCGGTGCCGGCCACCGGCCGTTGGCTCGGGCTGACGATCGGTCAGGGTGATCGAGAGTTGCCGTTCGAACTGCTCGCCGCCGTTGGCGAGGAGTCCTCACTCCCACGGTGAGCCGTAGAACGGCCCGCTCTCGTGGTCCGACCCAGCATTCACAGGACGCAGCGTTACGACAGAACCCAATGCAGGGCTGTGGCGTCGTCCCGCGCTTTGCCTCGTGGCCAGTGTCGCCCCTCGGGATCGTCGGCCTCCGCTTCCCGCACCCGACGAATCAGCTCGTCCGGCCCAGACGAGTTGACGACAGCCAATACCCCTTCCCAACTGGCGAGCGCGAAGGAGTCGACCAGTCGCGTTGCTCCGTCGCTCAGGAGCGTCACAGACGTCAGCGACTCCAACGGCACGGACCCGCTCAAGGTGTGTTCCGCTGCTTGCGGATCGGGACCGGCTATCCAGAAGCCGCCCGGCCGGTTGCGAAGCCCTGTCAGGGCGTCGCGGTACTCGGCCAGCGCGACAGCGTGTTCGGGTGAGCCAGTGGGCAACGCATCAACCGGACCGCGCAGGCGCTTGCCGACCTCGTCCAGGCGCTGGTCCGTGACAGCGGTCGTCTTCCCGTCCGCGCTGGCGAGCAGGAGCGTCGAGTCCCCGAGGACCAGGTACTCCAACATCCCGGCAGCAGCGCGAACGGCAACGACCGTACTTGTCGGACTGGCACGATGGACCAGATCGCAACTGTGCTCGTGCAGCGAGCGGACGAGGCGGATCGATTCGGCGAGGCACGCGGGCAGCGGCCGGGCGGGATGCGCCGTGATGGTGCCCAGCAGCAGCCCGCCCAGCGTCGAGGAGAACCACGCAATGCCGTGCGTGCACCCGGTCTCCGCCCCAGCCACGCCGGCTCCGTCGAGGAGAACCGCAACGCCCGGACCGACAGCGGCGAAATCCTCGTTTTCCTGTCCGGGTCCGGCCGCCTGTGAGTCGAGGGCGACGTTCACGCCGTCGTGTCCTCGTCGTGCAGATAAAGGGGAGTGAGCAGTTCGACGGACCGCGGTTCGTCGTTCTCAGGGTCGTACTCGACGCTCACCAGCGCCGAGAAGGGGCGGTCGCCCACCTGCCCCCAGAGCGTGTTCAGGTCGGAGGTGAGCAGGTGAACGACACCGAGGGAGCCCGCCGTGTGAATGCCGGCGATGGCGAGCACCGAGCCGTTGCCGTCCGGGCGGGGCAGTCGGCCGAGGTATCCGACGTCATGCGGCCGGTACGGTTCGCCGTCCGCTCCCGCCCGGTACGAGGTGCCGGTACGCCGGTCCACCAAGGCCCACGGCTCGCCGTCCGGGTGCTCCCAGCCGAGTACCGGATCCTGCGCATACAGGTCGCTCATGGCC
The DNA here is from genome assembly GCF_048159505.1 of Streptomyces sp. T028. NCBI lineage: Bacteria > Bacillati > Actinomycetota > Actinomycetes > Kitasatosporales > Streptomycetaceae > Streptomyces > Streptomyces sp. T028. The sequence goes on along the minus strand of NZ_JBLRVZ010000071.1, from coordinate 4,266 downwards.
TGAGACATGCCCGGCCCGCAGACGACCACGAGGCCGTCACGGTTGAGGTCGACCTCACCGCTCACCTGCACATGCCCGGAGCCGACATCGAGCCCGTACGACTTGGCCAGCTCTTCGAGCCGCTTCCCGGAGTTCATGTCGGCCATGGCGACGACCGGACGCTTCTTCTCGCCGTCCCACCGCAGCGGGGTAACGACCGTGACGGCGCCCGCGCCGAGGAACGCCCCTTCAGGCGCCGGCCCAGTGTGCCGGATCTGATGAATCCGCCCGCGGCTCAGGCCAGCCTTTTCCGCGATCTGCGCGTACGACAGTCCTTGGGCGTGGAGGTCCTGGACCACGCGGCGACGGAGCCGGGCGAGTTCGGTCACCTCCTGCTGCGCGTCGGCCAACCGCGTTGTGACCTCACGCAGGAGCAGGTACGGATCATCGATCGCCATGATCCGCTGCAACTCGTCCGACATGACCACACCTCCTAGAAGTACCCAGGAGTCTAGGGCCCTAGACGGAATGGGCGGGAGTCGCCGTCCCGAATGAACCCCGATCACGTAGAAGCCGGCTCTCCGCCGAGGCACGCCTTTGGGGCTCACCCTCCACTGCCCACGAGACAGCAACGGAACACCGCCGGGAAGGAGGCCATCACGCGCCACTCCGCGGCAGCTCGGCCCAGACGCAGCGCCCACCAGCAGGCCGATCCTTCACACCCCAGTCTTTTGCGCAGGCCGCGACCATCATCAGCCCGCGACCGCCTACGTCAACCGGACTGCGCACACTGCGAACCTGGGGCTCCTCATCACCACCCTGATCCGTCACCTCGACGCGCACCAGGTCGTCACGGAACTGGACCGCCACGAGGAACCACCCCCGGTACCAGCCACTTCGCGTATGCCGGACGGCGTTGGCCGCCAGCTCACCGACGACCAGGACGGCATCGTCGACGACGTCTGAGCCCTCGTCCTCCAGCAGGGTCGCGACGAAGTGCCGGGCCTCGGCCACCTGCCATGCAAGCCCGGGAAAGATGCGGCACCAACGTTTGGGCATGGGAACGCTCCTCACTGTCTAGAGGGCTAGACATCACAAGAGCAGAGTATTCCCAAGGCTGACCGGCGAGCCAGGCATCTTGAGGAATTATTCCTCTAACGGGTGGTGGAGTCCGCCAGGTCCCGGAACTCTTGCATGATGCGGACCAGCATCTCCCGCGTCTCAAGCCCGAAGACCGCGGCTTGCTCGAAGCGACTGAAGGTCTTTTCGTACGCGGCGACCTCCGCAGAGTCGTCCAGCACGTGTTCACCCCGGAAGGTCTCCACGACGACCGCCCGCCGGTCGCACAGGGTAAAGCCGTGACGAGGCATGACAGGTACAGCCCGACGCCACGGGATCACCCCGATCCGCACCGTACTCAAACTCTCGACGGCCAGCAGCCGGTCGAACTGGGCGAGCATCAGCGCCGGATCCCCCGGCCAGGTCCGCAACACGGCTTCCGTCAGCACGAACACCGAATCACGCACCGGCTCGTACAAGAGACTCTGCCGGTCCACCCGGGCAGCGACAGCACGACCAACCGCTTCCGGGGACGAGTTGGGAGCGCTGTCGAAAACGTGACGGGCGTACTCCGCGGTCTGGAGCATGGCCGGCAGGACGACGCATTGGAACGAACGCACCAGCCGGGCAGACCGCACTGCCTCATCGAGAACCGCCCCAGCCGGAGCTTCGTCGGCGGCGACCTCCACATTGTCCGGAGCCGCTTCCACGGCCGCCAGGAGGTCACCCACCTCACGAGCGGTCGACTCGTCGAGGTCGAGAGCGCGCGACAAACGGCCCAGGACATCAGCACTGGGGACCATCCGCCCGTTCTCCACCTTGGACACGGTCGGCTGTCCTACGCCAGCGCGTTGCGCCAGTACGGCACCGGTCAGGCCGGCCTCTACACGAAGGCCCCGAAGACGCACCCCGAGCGCCTTCATCCGCTGTTGCCGCTCACTCCCCATACCGAGGGTTCTACACCACCCGCCAGCCGACACCAGGCGCGAGACCCTAGATGATCAAGAAGCGCCCAACCCATGATTCAAACTTTCTCTACTGGTTCAAGGCGGCTCGCTCCGCTCCCCGCGCGCGGCCCGGCCCCCGGCCGGGCCTGCGCTCCTGCCTCCGTCCCGCTCCAGCCCGGCCGGCGCCCGTGCCGCGCTCGCATAAAGCCGCCCCTGAGCCTGAGAGGCAGCGAGTCGGAAGCTGGGGCCGATCCCCTGACCCTCAGCCGACTTCACGGAACCAGCCGACGCAGCCATACACGAAGCCCATAATGGCCGTGGGACACGATCGCTGCGAAGCAGGTGGGGGTAGCGTGACGGGCACAGCACCGCACGAGGAGAAGCCAGTGGGCCTGCAAGAAGAAATTGTGCAACGGTCACGCGAGATTCACACGGACCGCTACAGCATGGCGATCAACGAAGCTCTTTCCATGTACGAAAATGGAGATCTTGAGATTCATCCGGAATTCCAAAGGATCTTCCGATGGAGACTGCAACAGCAGTCGCGCCTAATTGAAAGCGTGTTTCTCGGAATCCCGATCCCCCCAATCTTTGTAGCAGCGCGTGAAGACGGAGTTTGGGATGTTGTTGACGGTGTCCAACGACTTTCGACACTATTTCGATTCATGGCGGCCCTCAAGAAAGAAGATGAAGCTCTTGATTTGCCAGAGCCACTCACTCAAGGTGATTACCTGAAAAGCCTTGAGGGGATCGTATGGGATGAAGGGAAAATCGCCCCTGGGGCTGCCACTAGTGTGGAGTTGTCGGATGCACAGAAGCGCTTCTTTAAGCGTGCCCGCCTTGATTTCCAGATCGTCGAACACACTAGTGACAGTAACTCGAAGTTTGACCTCTTCCAAAGGTTGAACAGCGGAACACACCTGTCTGAGCAAGAAGCAAGAAATTGCCTTGCGGTAATGCTTGACCCCACGTTCTACAGGTGGCTGCAATCCCTGACGGCAAACAACAACTTCGTTCAGTCCACGAATATTAGTGAACGTCAGGAGGAGGAAGCCTACGGCACCGAGATCGCCTTGCGCTACCTTGGAATGGTCACCGCCCAACCGTCCGATCTTACCGGGTTGAAGGACGTAGGCGAGTTCCTCACTACGAGAATGCGCACTTTTATCGCATCGGATACATATGATCGCCCTTTCGAAAAGGAGCGATTCGAAAATATCTTTGCATGGCTTAATGAAGCGCTTAGTGATGCGGCCTTCAAACGCTTCGACGCCTACAAGGGAGCCTTCGGTGGCAGGTTCACCGTGTCGGCCTTTGAAGCCATCACGACTGGCCTTGGGCTGCACTATCAGGATTGGAGTGAATTGCAATCGGACGAAAGGAGTTCTCTCATCGCCGAGCGCGTTAAATCTGTCTGGCAAGATCCAGTATTCCAAGCTCGTACGGGTGCCGGAAAGCCCGCAAGTCTACGGATTCCCTACATGTTCGAAGTCGGCCGCAGAATCTTCTCTCTAGGGGAGTAGATGAGGACGATAAGCGAGCTCCAGGATTCTCTAGATGCAGACCTTGCCTGGCGCCGCAGTGAGCTCCATAGCTACCTGGGAAGTGTGCGTCGATCTAATCAGGACAGCACGGCACAACGCTCTCTTTGTCGTGCCGGAGTGCCGTTGCTCTACGCGCACTGGGAAGGGTATGCGAAGCACTGCCTCTCCGCCTACATTCAATTCGTAGGGCGCAGGCGCCTCACATATGGCGAGTTGCATCCGGGGTTTGTTGCGATCGGGCTGGAAGCTGAGGTTGACTCCCAATCGGGAATGTCAGCTACCCGAAAAATGATCTGGCGAGCGCAGGCGCTGTTGTCCAAGGACGGAGAGCGAGCCCCCATCCCTTGGAGGAAAGGGGTAGACACTCAGTCCAATTTGAACAGTGAACGCTGTTTCGATTTGTTCGCATTGGTTGGCCTCGATTCGTCCCCGATTCAACTGAAGGCGAGACTCATCGACTATGAACTGCTGAGAGTCAGGAATGAGATCGCCCACGGTCAATACCTGAGCGTCGACGCAGCGGCATATGAAGAACTGCACCAAGAAGTCTTGATAATCTTGGATTTCGTTCGCAATACCGTTTCAGCCGCGGCAGAGAACGGGGCCTATAAACGTGAGCGGCCCAAGACGCTCGAGGGCTAAGTCCAGGGCTCCGGCGTAGTTGCTTGACGTCCGGTTCGTGATGATCTGCTGGCTCGGTGGGGTTCCGGGAACGTGACAGGCACGGCTTCCAAGAT
>NZ_JBLRVZ010000070.1:8325-40387 GCF_048159505.1 Streptomyces sp. T028 | reverse complement strand
CCCGGGCCGCCCCTCGGGCGTATCACTGCTGCGGGGGCGGTGGGGGAGGCGTCGCGCCGCTGTTGCTGTCCGGCTGCGGGTAGCCGTAGCCCGCCGGGGGCTGAGGCGGCTGGGGAGGCTGGGGGTAGCCGTAACCGGCCGGGGGCTGGGGCTGACCCGGCTGCGGCGGATACGGCTGTCCGGGCTGGGGCGGCTGCCCGGGGTACGGCTGGGCCTGAGGCGGGTAGGGCGGCTGCCCCTGCGGGGGGTAGGCCTGACCGGGCTGCGGTGCCGCAGGCGGGTAGGGCTGAGGCTGCCCAGGGTGGGGCGGCTGGGCCGCCTGGGGCGCCTGGGGCGTCTGGGGCGGGTACGGCTGGCCGGGGAAGGGCTGCCCCTGCGGGGGGTACGGCTGACCGGGGTACGGCTGGCCCGGGTACGCCTGGCCCGGCATCGGTGGGGCGGCCACCGGCGGCGGGTTGCCGTCGTTCGTCCACAGCCCGTGCATCTGCTGATGCCGTACGAAGTCCTCCGCGACCATCGCGGCGAGGTTGAAGTACGCCTCCCGCACCTTCGGCCGCATCATGTCGAGGTCGACCTCGGCACCGGCCGCGAGATGCTCGTCGAACGGCACCACGACGACCCCGCGGCAGCGCGTCTCGAAATGCTGCACGATGTCCTCGACCTTGATCATCTTGCCGGTCTCGCGCACCCCGGAGATCACGGTGATGGACCTCGACACCAACTCGGCGTACCCGTGCGCGGACAGCCAGTCCAGCGTCGTACTGGCGCTGCTCGCCCCGTCGACGGACGGCGTCGAGATGATGATCAGCTGATCGGCGAGGTCGAGCACCCCGCGCATCGCGCTGTAGAGCAGGCCCGTGCCCGAGTCGGTGAGGATGACCGGGTACTGCTTGCCGAGCACGTCGATCGCGCGCCGGTAGTCCTCGTCGTTGAAGGTCGTGGAGACGGCCGGGTCGACGTCGTTGGCGATGATCTCCAGGCCGGACGGGGCCTGGGAGGTGAACCGCCGGATGTCCATGTACGAGTTGAGGTACGGGATCGCCTGGACCAGGTCACGGATGGTGGCCCCGGTCTCCCGGCGCACCCGGCGGCCGAGCGTGCCCGCGTCCGGGTTGGCGTCGATCGCGAGGATCTTGTCCTGGCGTTCGATGGCGAGGGTGGAGCCGAGCGCGGTGGTCGTGGTCGTCTTGCCGACACCGCCCTTGAGACTGATGACGGCGATGCGGTAGCAGGACAGCACCGGCGTACGGATCAGCTGCAGCTTGCGCTGCCGCTCCGCCTCCTCCTTCTTCCCGCCCAGCTTGAAACGGGAGGAGGAAGCGGTCGGCCGACCGCTCTTCACCTTCTGCTTCTTGTTGTTGAGCAGCCGGTCCGAGGACAGTTCCACGGCCGCGGTGTAACCCAGCGGCGCGGCACCGGGGTTGACCGGCTGCCGCTGGTCGTGCTGGACGGCCTGCGGCCAGGCGGCACCGACCCGGGGATCGACGGGCTGCTGCGGAACCTGCGGCGCGTGCCCGGCCTGCGCGGCGTCGGGGCTCTGGGGCGCGTGCGGAGGCTGACCGGGGAAGCCCTGAGGGGCCGCTCCCTGGGCCTCCGGCGCCGGGTTCCCCTGAACGGCGGGGGCAGCCGGGGGCAGGCCGCCGGGCTGCTGGGGGATGCCGGGCTGGGGATGGGGCTGCGGCTGGTGCCCAGGCGGCTGCGGGAAGCCGTACCCGGCGGGGGTGTTGGGCGCGGGGGGCTGCGGGAACCCGTAACCACCAGCGGCATTGGGGGCGGGGGGCTGCGGGAACCCGTAGCCCGGCTGGGGCTGGGGCTGGGGCTGGGGCTGGGGCAGGGGCGGAGCGGCGGGGGGCTGTGGGAACCCGTACGCGGGCTGCGGCACGGCCGGGGGAGCCTCGGGAGCCGGCGCAGGCGGCGCCACCTCGGGCTGGACCGGCGGGTGTTGGACCGGCGGCTGCTGGGCCGCCGCGGGGTCGACCTGCTGCGGCAGCGGCTGGGCAGGCCACTGGGCCGCCGGCGCGGGAGCCGCAGGTTCGTACGACGGCGGCAACGGCGGCACCCCGCCCTGCGGTACTGGCGGGGGAGCCCAGGCAGGCGGAGCAGCGGGAGCCGCCTGCTGCGACGCCCCGTCCTGCTCCTCGGCGGACTCAGGAGCGGAGGCGGCTTCGGGCGTGGGGACGGATGCGTCGGGAGCCGCCTCACCCTCGGCGTCCGCACCCGTCTCGGCGCTGACGTCGGCGTCCTCGGAGACTGCATCGGCCTCTGTCTCGGCGGAACCTTCCTCGGCAGCACCGTCGGCGGAGGCGGCTACGGCGGGCTCGCTGCCCGCGTCCGCCTCCGAACCGGAGGACGAGGCCTGAGCGACGCCGTCACCCTCCAAGCCCGCCTGCTCGTCATCGGCTTCGGCTTCGGCTTCGGCCTCGGCCTCGGCCTCGACGGTCTGTTCCTCGATCTGCTGTTTCAGCACAACAGGCGAGAACCGCATGGTGGCGCCGCTCTCCAGATCCCCGTTCTCAGGACCGCTCTCCTCGACGGGCGGGCCCGGCACGGCGGTCGGCGCCTGCTGCGGCTGGAACCCGCCGTCCACCGGAAGCCCGGGCACCGCGACCGGAGCCGGCGGAACGGGCGGCGGAGCGACGGGCGCGGGAGCGGCGGGAGGAACGACAGGAGGAGCGGTCGGCGGGGCATACGGCGCCGCAGGCGCGGCGTTGACCGGCGCCCCAGGTGCCCCGGGCGGCGCAGCGGGATCCTGAGCCGGAGGCTGGAAGGGAGCCGGAGGGTGGAACGGAGCCAGGCCCGGGACCGGAGGCTGGAAGGGAGCGGGCGCCGGAACAGAAGTCTCCGCCCCCTGGCCCGCCCCCGCCGCCAAACCTGGCCCCTGCCCCTGACCCTGCCCCTGATTCGGAACGGGACCCGGTGGCCCTGAAACAGGAGCCGGCGGCCCGGGCGGAGGAGCCGCCCCCGTGCTCCCTCCCGTCCCCGCCGCCGAACCCCCGCCCGCGTTCTGCGTGTACCAAGCGGGCGGCGCGTAGTCGATGGTGAACTCGCCCGTCATCTCGACGGCGGATTCCGCGTCGGGCTGGTCATCGCCGGGTGTGGCCCAGCCCCCGCGCGTCCCGTCCCGATCGCTGCTCACAATTCCTCCTGGTGTGGTCGAGCACCCTCATGCCGTGCCGGGGCGACCATTGCTCTTCGTCTTCGGCCGTTCGAGGTCGTCCGGTCCACCGGCCCTTCCCCCGGGACGCCGACGCCCGGTCCACGGGTTCCGGCATCGCGCCCGGTCCCAGCCTAATCACCGAGCGCCCAACGTCGGCAGGCCCGTCCGCCCCTCAACGCCCGCCGTTCACGACTCGACCGTCCCGCAAATGCCCTGCACGGTAGGGCTGTCGGCACGCAAAGCCACCGAAATCGGATGGAGTGTCATGCGAGGGCCGATTCAGTCCATCCTGCGGGGCATACCCAACAATCCGATCTCGGCGTCGGTGGGTTGGGTCAGCGTGTACTGCCGGTCACGGTCGGCGCACCACAGGGTGAGGCCATCGGCGAGACCAGGCAGGGAGTCCACCGCATCCCTGGGCAATGCCATCGTGCGGCCCAGTTCAGCAGCCTCGTCGGGGGAGATGCGCTGCACACCGACGAGCCGCGCCTGCCGTATGAGCCGAGGGGCCACCGGACTGAGGTACGGCAGCAGCGTCAGCACGGACTGCCAGGGACCGGAGACGACGCGCCCGCGCGGTGGCCGCATACCGCAGTCACGTACCACCAGCACGGGGGTACCGGCCGATGTGCCCTGCGGGGGCACCCGCCCCACCTCGTACACCGCCAGCCCGTTCTGTCCGCCACCCATGGCATGCACCATCTGCATCCAGGCCTGAGGACGCCCCGTCTCCACGGCGACCCGCGCTCCCGTAGCCGCCGCCCGGAGGGCGATGACCTGCGCGGTCCACAGACCCCCGATGAGGACGACGTCGTACGGAGTCGGCCGGTTGAGCCCCAGGACCGCGGGCCGGCCCTCCGCGTCGACCCCGATCACGACGCCGTCATCTCCGATGGGCAGCGCGAGCGCCTCGAGCTGCTCCGGAGAGATGGAGTGCCGTGCGTGCCGCGGACCGATCAGTCCGAAGCCGCGGCGCAGCAGGTCGAGTGCCCGCTGCGCCGCGGCGGACTGCGGCTCGCCGCGCACCTCGGCCGACTGCCCCCCGCGCGTGGTCATCGCCGTCACCGGGCACCTCCGAGGGGAAGAGTGGCGAGCACTCCGGGAACCTGTTCCCGGTCGAGGCGAGTGAGTCCCGTGCCCGTATGGCGTGCCGCTGCCTGCAAGGCACGTCGGGCGGAGACGAGTTCGTCGTCGCTGCGACCGGTCACCCGCAGATGTCCGCACAGCAACAGCTCTCGCCGTTCCCCGTGCGTGAGCGTGAGACTGAACGTGGTGGCCAGCGCCGGGACGGCGGTGACCAGGGCGACGAGCTGGGGCAGCGAAGGCGCTCTGTGGCCCCCCAGCGTCGGCCATCGGCGGATCCAGTACGTGGTGTGTCTCCGGTTGTCGCAGCGCCAGCTCCGGCCCGTCTCCTCGGTCCGCCGCTCCCTCGCGTCCGTCCGCCCGACCTCCGCGGTCACCAGCGGGTTGGCACAGGTCGAGGTGGCGATGGCGGCGGTCAGCTGCTCCTCGTCGAGGAGCGTGGCACGGAACCCCGCCCCGGTCAGCCGACTGGAGAGGTGGTCGGCCGCACGTACCACGCACTTCTGCGCCCCGAGGAGCCCACCGCCGCGCGCTGCCACGGCTTCCGGGCAGAGCTCGGGATCGAGTTTCAACGCGATCCAGGTGATGCGCACCGCGGGCGCGCCGGTCTGCTCCTGCAGCGGCGCGTAGTTGGCGACAGCCACGGACTGCTGGGGCAGATGGATCGCGGGCGCGGGCTGGGTGTGCAGAACGATCTGCGCCGACTCCAGCCGGATCCCGTCGACTTCGAGGGCCCCGCGCACCAGGGACAGCGGCAGGGGCTGCCGGTTGCGCTCGGCGCGCAGGGCGGTGGCGTCGGCCTCGACTTGCAGCACGGCGGTGACGAACGTGCCGTCACCGATGATCCCGACGGGCCGACGGTCGCGGCTTCGGTACGTGTAGGTCCGCAGACTCGGATCGCATTCCACGGCCGGAGCGAGCCCCGGTTCGATTCCCGTCGGCACGGGCGCACTCGCGGCCTGTCGTCGGCGCGCTCGCAACGCCCGCGCCGTGGCCAGCCATTCGGGAAGTGAGCGGCCGCGGCGGCGCAGGAAGGTGAGCAGGACGAGGGCGACGGCGACAACCGTCGCCACGACGAGGGCCGCCACACCGATCACCCAGCCGACGACGAGGACGGCGACGGCGATTTCGAGCAGCACAACTCGTTGCAATCGGGACGATCCGCCCTGCCCGCGTGACATGCTCAGGCGGAGGGCGTTTGTCTGCGTGTCCTGTCCGTGCGGCTGCCGTGCCGGCTCCGACGGTGATGCCGCGGAACGCCGGGACCGCGACCGGTCACCGGACGGGGCCCGTGTTCCCGAAGCCCTCACTCCATCCCCCCGTTTTGCTCGCATCTTGTTGGTATTCCAGCACCACACAGGGCACTTGAGAGTCCGGGTACCCTACCCGTTCCACAAGTCCCCGCGGCTACCAGGCATAGTAGGGGGCCGGTACGACAGCGGAGGGCGGGGGACGGCACACCCGCCGAGCTGGACCCACGCCGAACACGGGGAGAGACAGGCACAGATGGCATCTCGGCGGGATCAACTCAACGCCTACACCTTCGCGAAGCGCCGCACGCTCGCTTCGTTCCTCCAGCCCAGTCCGTCGGGTTCCGAGGAAGGTGCCCCCAAGCCGTTGGGCGCCGTGTTTCCCGGCATCATCGTCGGTGTGGTCATCCTTGCCGTCTTCGGTGGGATCGGCCTGTTCAGTCCGACGGCGCCGGTCGGGTGGGCCGAGCCGGGAGCGCACGTCATCATCGCGAGTGATTCGACGACCCGGTACGTGGTGCTGAAGACGGGCAACGAGACCCAGCTGCACCCCGTCCTGAACATGGCCTCCGCCAAACTCCTGCTGGACCCCAGCAAGGACAGCGTCATCACCGTCGACGAGAAGATCCTGGACAGCGGAAAGCCTCCGCATGGCACGACGATCGGCATCCCCTACGCACCCGACCGCCTGCCCTCCGCCACCGAGGCCGAGTCCGACAAGCACTGGGTGGTCTGTGAACGCCCGAGCGACGGCGGCCGGGCCATCCAGAAGGCGGCGTTCGTCCTCGCCAAGAAGGACTGGCCCAAGACGGACGGCGGCGACAAGCTCTCCGGGGGCGACCTGATGTACGTCGTCGGACCGGACGGCAAGACCCAGTACGTCGTCGACGCCCGAGGCACGGCGTACGAGTTGGCCGACCCGACGGACAAGGAACTGCTCAAGGCCCTCGACACCCAGGGCCGTGCTCCGCAGCGGGTCTCCCAGGACTGGCTCGACACCCTCCACAAGGGAGATCCGATCTCCATTCCGAAGATCGACGGGACACCTGGTGCGAAGGCGGGTGCCGCCGACAGCCTGCAGCAGTACGACAAGGTCGGCATGGTCATCAAGGCGTACGACGGCCGGGTGATGGAGTACTACGTGGTGCTGCCCGGAAGCGTGGCCCGCGTCTCGGAGTTCACCGCGACGCTGCTCCTCAACAGCGGCGCACTCATCGGCGCGGGACAGGCCGGCGAGGCACAGCAGGTCAGCCCGGGCGCCGTAGTCGACAGCACCACGTTCGACGGGGAGCGGAACTGGCCGACGCGCAAGCCGAAGACGGTGAACAACGGCTCCAGCAGTTCCGACGGCCGCAACACGGTGTGCAACGTTCTGCGCTCGGTGGACGACGACAGCGGAAGGACGACGCTGACCACCTGGGCCGGCACGGACTTCCCCGCCAAGCTGCCCACGGGCTCCTCCAGCGCCTACGTCACCCCTGGATCCGGTCTGCTCTTCCGACAGTTCCAGGGCACGGAGACGAAGGCGGGCGGCGTCTTCCTGGTCACCGACACCGGCCTGCGGTACGCGCTGCAGTCCAACAGCGACAGCGCCACGGACGACAAGGGCATCGGTTCCTCCGCCAAGCAGCGCGAGGAGGAACTGAACGAGGCCGAGATCGCCCAGACCCACCTGGGCTACGAGAAGGTGAACCCCGTGCCCGTTCCCGCGCAATGGTCGACGTTCCTGCCGACAGGCCCGCGCCTGTCCGAGGCGGCGGCGCGCCAGCCGCAGGGTTCGTAGCCGGGACCCTGGAGATGAGCGATCTCATGGTGAACCAGAGGGTCTCGACGACCGGGCGACGAGGACCGGGCATCGCATCCCGTACGGCAGCCCTGTCCTCAGCCGCTGCACTCGTCGCGACCACGGCGGTGTTCGCCCTGCCGGCGACGTCGGCCCGGGCGGACGACAGTGGCCAATGCACCTTCCCGTCCAAGAAGTACGAAGGCCGCCCCTGGGCGCTGCAGCGCGTCAATCTCGACGAACTGTGGGCGCAGTCCACGGGCAAGGGAGTCCGGGTCGCAGTGATCGACACGGGGGTGGACGTCAAGAACCCGCAGCTCAGCAAAGCCGTTGACGCGTCGAAGGGCAGGAATCTTCTCCCCGCCAAGAACTCCAAGGGCGAGAAGATCGACCGCGGCAACAACCAGGGCACCACGGACACCGTCGGACACGGCACGCGCGTGGCCGGGATCATCGCGGCCCGCCCCGCCAAGGGAACGGGTTTCGTGGGCCTGGCCCCTGACGCTGTGATCATCCCCGTCAAGCAGAACAACGCGGAGGGCGACGGCACCGCGCTCACTCTCGCGACATCGATCCGCTACGCGGTCGACGCGGGTGCCGATGTCATCAACATCTCCCAGGACACGGCGAACGCCGTCGAACCGGACCCGAGCCTGGAACAGGCCGTGGACTACGCCCTCGACAACCAGGTGGTGGTCGTCGCCTCGGCCGGCAACGACGGCCTGGGCGGAAACGTCAAGGTCACCTACCCGGCCTCGTACGAGGGCGTCCTCGCGGTGGCGGCCTCCGACCGGAACAACGAACGGGCTGCCTTCTCCCAGTCGGGCGATTTCGTGGGAGTCGCGGCCCCGGGCGTCGACATGGTCTCTACGGTTCCCGGCAACGGCCACTGCTCCGACAACGGCACCAGCTTCTCGGCTCCGTACGTGGCCGGAGTGGCAGCCCTCCTGAAGTCCAAGTACCCCAACTGGACGGCGCGCGAGATCGTCGCCCAGATCGAGCAGACGGCGGAACGATCGATCCCCGGCCGCGACCGACTGGTCGGCTGGGGCGTGATCGACCCGGTCAAAGCCCTGACAAACGTGGACCCTGCGAACCCGGTCGAGTCCCCCCAGGCGGAGGGCGGCGTGACCAGGGCAGAGGCTCCAGAGGTCGCTCCCCTGCAACTCGGCGAGACAGCCGAGGAACGCAACACCCGCTTGGCAACGTATGTGTTGGTAGGCGGCCTTGTGACGGTGGCGGGACTCAGTGGTACTGCTGTGGCGATGAGGGATGCGCGGCGGAGACACGGGGTTGGCCAGTGACGGATCACACACCGTGGGCGGAGCAGGGGAAGACACCATGAACGCACTCGACAAGCTGAACGTGCTGGGCCTCATCCTGGCAGCCGTGTTCCTGGCCATGGCCTGCGTCAAGGCCGATCGGGTACGCGCCTGGCGCGAAAGGTTCAACCCGGGTGCCGAGGAAGTCCCCGACTCGGCCTTCACCGTCACCCGCATCATGTTCGTCGTCCTGGCCGGCATGTTGATCTACATGGCTATCCAGGGCTTCGGTGTTTCCGCGGGCCAGCCGTAGAACGCAACAAGGAGGACGGCCCTTACAGCTTGCCGAAGACCACTCCGCGCCAGGTCCAGCCCGACTTGAGGACGACATCCTGCAAGGGGCTGCACAGTTCCGCGCTGTTGAAGCGGAAAGTCTCCGTCGCTTCGAGGGCGCCGCTCTCCCCGCGACTGATCGTGTAGTGGCGGGAGACGGTCCTGTCGGGCCCGCGTGAGTACGCCCCTGAAATCTTGAGCCTCGGCGGATTCCCAACTCGGGTGACCTCCCACCCTTCTTCGAGGACGCGCACCTCATGGTTCTCCTGGGCCAGGCGCATCCGGATCCGGACAGCGCGAGTCAACTGGGACTCGACGAAGAAGGTCTGCCAGCTAGGCTCCGCCATCCGCCACTCCGCCACCAGGTCGGCGTCCTCCGCGGCGCCGTTGCGGATGACGTACGGCACATCGGGCCGGTTGAGTCCGAGCAAGGCTGTCCGGACTTCCTCGGCCGGGCGCGGCGCGACACCGTCGTCGGGATGCTTGGTTCCGGTCAGTTTGTCGAAGAGGCCCATGGAGTCAACCTTCAGGGATCGGGTTGCAGAGAGAAGATGTGCCCGCACGCATTCGTGATCAACGAGCGCGGGAGGTTTGGGTGGGCCGGCCTCCTTGGGGCCGCGCCGCAGACTTCAGCCGGCCTCGACCTCCGGGACCTGTGAGGGCAGCGCCGCCTCCGACGCGCAGCCTGCGGCTTCGGCAACCGCCCTCGCCATCGAATTGAGGATTGCCATGCGGTCTTTGTTCACATCCTTACCCTGCATGTCCGCGGCCACCGCGAACATCTCCGTCTTCACGAACTCCGTGTCGCCAGTGAACGCGTCATCGGTGGTCGCCTTGGTCGGGCAATTGAAGTAGAGGTCTGCGCCTTTGCCGCCCACTTGCGCAAATACGCCCATAGGGTAGACGACTCTGTCGTCGCCGGATTCTCCCGCTGAGTTGGATGGATGACTTTCCTCTGCTGAGAACCGGATCTCAAGAAAAGAGTGTCCGCTGTCGTCATCCGTCTTATAGACCCGGCATGCGCTCTGCACTGAATAGTTGTCATGCAGATGCTTGACCGCCCTGTTCACTGAGAACGTGTTGGGCTCGCCTGCGTCATTCGTTCCGGTGAGTTCTTCAAACCGTTCCGCACCAGAGATGCGACGCAGTGCTGCCGTGGCCGACGCGTCCAAGGTTCCATCGCAGATTTTGTTCGCGGCCACACCGCTCGACGACTCGTGCGTTTCACTCTTCTTTTTCTGGCCTGCGGTCGTTCGCTCGTCTGTCGCACAACTTCAGTCCTTGTATGAAGCTCGGCCACGGTATTCGTTCTCGCCTGTTCCAGTCCCGTAATAGGCGACGTTGATATCCTGATCCCAATTCTGGCCGTCCAAGATATCGCCGGTCTTACGGTTGCCGTCAATGTAGGTGTTGTGGGCCTCGCCCATCTGATTGATACCCTTTGAGTAGAAATCGCTGCTGGTCAGTTGCGCCTGTTCCCTGGGGTCCGCTTCGGCGGAGTCCACTCCCTTGTCGATTTGATGGCCGATGAAGGTGTTCACTGCCCCTCCGACGGTATCTGCGGCGACCGGTGCGATGACCATTGCCGCAGCAGTCGTCCCGGGCAGTGGGATGGCGGCGACCCCGACGCCCACGGCCGCCCCGACCCCCAGCTTGATCCAGTCGGCGGACCGGCCCAGTGACTTGTTGGCGTCTTCCGAATCCGCGCCGTAGTCCGTCGCGGCTTGCTCGATGCGGGCGTTGTCGAGGATGCCCCGCGCCTGGGTACCTGCCATCAGCGCATCATGGGCATGCTCGATATTGGCATCGCTGGTCGGCGGATATTTGTCGAGCGCACTCAACGTATACAGATGCTGTGCTGCGGTGACGGCGCGGTGGGAGTGCTCGTCCTGACCGAGCACGCTAAGGAAATTGATCGCGCCCTCGTTGGTGAAGTTGGCACGCCCTTGATATGCGGAGGGGAAGGTGCCGGTATCCATCTGGTGCTCGCCGACGCCGGACAGGTTGTAGTCGATGTCGTCGATGTGCGCCCCTCGCCCTCTTGCCGAGCGTCTCCGCGAGGGTCTCATTCCTCCACACCGGCTGTGCACGCCGCAGACTTTTCCACCTCTGTGGTGAAAGAACTGATGAGGCGCTTCATGGCGTCGGCATCCTTGTACGTCTTGTCCCAGATCTGAACCGCCGTGTACAGCTCTTGCTTATGCTGAGAGTCAACACACTTCTGAGTCTTGGCGAACGCCTCGCGGTCCGAGTAGCGATATCTGTCCGCTTCCGCCGACCGCTTGGGCGGGTCGAGGCTCAGCGAAGTCGCGAAGTATGCGGTGGTGCGTCCTTCTTCCAGCCATGTTCGGGTGGTAGTGGCGAAGGACTTCTTGTCCACGACGATGTTGCAACTCGTGGCGGTCGCGTAGTCCTTCTCGGTGACGGTGAGCGTTTTGCCGGGCGGGAAGAGAGGAGCGAAGGCTTCAGGGTCGACAGCGATTCCACAGAGCGTGTCCGGAATCGCGTACTCGCGCTTTTCTTCGCCGCCCCCGCACCCCGTCAGTATGGAGAGCAGAGCTGTGACTGCGGCGAAGCTGAGCGCGGTGCGCCGCACGGAACGTGCGTTTCGATGCCTCATAGAGGTCTCCCTGGAATACGATCTCAAGAACCCGTGGTGATTCCAGGGGCCTGTCCTTCGAGAACACCCTTGGCGTTGATATAGCCCTGACGTGCGGCGGGTCCTGCGGTCAGTGATAGATCCGTGCCGTTCAGATGGTATTTTTCGGCCGCGGCCCTGACCGCCTCCTGGGTGATCTGGACGTTCCTCTCCTGGCCTTCCTGCCAGACCTGACCGCCGGCCTTCTGGGCTTCTTCTGCGGCATGCCCTTCGGCGTCCTGGAACACCGACTCCAGAACGACGCTGGTCGCGGTACCGGCGGCCCCGCCGACTGCGGCACCGACCCATGGTGTGGCAACGAAGGACGTGCCGACTCCAACAACGGTGCCAACGCCGCCGCCGATCAAGTTCTTCTTCTGAGCCACGGCCTGCTCGAAGCCCTTGTCTTTGTTCGAAGCCTCGTCTCCGATGGATTCCTGCATTCCGGCTCGGACGGTTCCCGACACCTCGCCGGAATTCTCGGAGATGCGCGTGACGAGCAGTTCGGAATTGCTGGAAACCCGCAGATCGTCCGGCAGATCCGGATTGAGGTGATAGTCTATCAGTTTACCCAAGTACGCCTTCTGGCCGACCTCGACGGCGGCATAGCCTTCCGGGTTCTGACCGACAGAGAAGAGGAACCTGCTGACATCGGTGTGCCCGAGTTTCGCTTCGGCGCCGGCCACCGGGTACAGCTTCTCGATGTCACGCCAGTCCGGGGAGTCCGTATCTCGCTTCACATCGCTGACAGAGCGGTTGATGTCCGGAAGATATTCGGAGGCGATCTGCCCCATGCTGTCGGACATATAGCTGTTGTCCGTAAGGCGCCCGTCGTCGTCCGCGACGGAGGTGACGATGGCCTCGAATAGCTTGGCCTGGTCGCTGTTGTGCGGAGGCGTGTCCACCGTGGGCATCTCACCCGCCGGATGCCCCGTCGTAGCCGCTTCCAGTGCCATCGCCAGGTTGTTCTGCCCGGTGTGCAGTTCGTCTCCGTCGATACCCGTCTCCTGCGGCCACTCCCGCTCCTCGAAGAGGTATTGGAAGTTTGACAGTGTGACCTTGCCCTTGTAGCTGTTCGCGTCGTCGGAGTCCCGCTCGAAGGGGTTGTCCGGGTTGTCCTTCGAGACGTACTCCTGGTTGAAGAAGTCCGTTGCGGCTGCGGGGCTGTTGGACAGGCCCCTCAAGTAACCCGTGAGTGGGTCTGCGCCGCTGTCTCCGCCGATGCGGTTGAGGTACTGGTCGGCTCCTCCGGCTCCGCCGAACTGCCAGGCGCGATTGGGGAGCTGGCCGTACCCCGTGAGTTCCTTTTCCTTCGCCATGAGGCTCGTGCCGTAGTCGACCATGAACTTGTCGTCGTAGTCCCCGACACGCATGAGATTGCTCATGACCTGGAAACCCATGGGCCCAGTGCCATCCCTGCCGATCCGTGTCCCGCCGAGGTCGATCACGTTGCGCTTCCAGTCCGCCATCGCGGCGGAGTCGCTCTGTGAGGCACTCGCCAAGGTGAGGCTCAAGCCCCGCTGGAGGTCGTCGAGTTTGTCACGGCGCTCGGACCCGATGTCGTAGTTACGTGGGTCGGTGACACCGGTCCAGAACTCCAGCGTCTTCTTCGGCCCGAGGTCCGTCGCGAACCGCTCGGCGAACAGCGGGTCGTTGCCGTACTTCTTGAGGCCGGCGGTGAGCAGGTCGAACTCCTTGACGGTGAGTTCGTTGGGGTCCTTCTTCGCCAGCTTGGCAAGCTCGTCGGCCTTCTTGATGGCCTCTGCCGCAGAGTCCCGGTCCTTGTACTTGGCGTCCGAGAAGCCCATCTTGCTCTGATCGGCGATGGCCTTGAGGATGGTACTGGCGGAGCTGTCGCTCTCGGTGGCCTTGTCGAGGATCCCCTGGATCTCGTCGCGGAGCGCGGTTATGTCGGCTGTCTGGTCGGGCGCGTCCTCGCCGCGGACCTGCGGAGGAATGCTCGACGTAACCGTGAAGCCGTCACCGGAGGGGAAAACGGTCAGGCTCTTCTTCGTACCGTTCTTGACGGCGGTGATGAGCTGCTGGTGATAGCCCTTCAGCTCACCCAGGGTGTCGCTGAGGATCTTGTGAATGGTGTCGGCCTGGGTGTGGGCGTCGGCGAACTCACCGGCGGTCTTGCCGATGAACTCTTTGGAGACCTGCTGGTTCATGCCGGCCCAGTTGGCCTTGTTTGCGGCCTGGTGGAGCTCGTCCTCCGCGTCCTTCTTCAACTGCTCGAGATTCCTGACGAGCGTCGACCAGTCGGTGACGGCGTCGTCGAGCAGCTTGAAGTTGGCGTGGTACAGAGCGTCGAAGTTCACGGAGTGTCATCCCTGAATTAGGTGGAGCGGTTGAGGCGATCGGGGAGCGACTGAGCGACGTGACGGTTTCGTCGCCGCTTCTCGAGCCGCTCCCTACTCCTTCTTCTCGCTTTGCTCTCCGTAGACCTTGTTCGGCTTGCCCGGCGCACCGACCCGTTCGTCGAACCCGGCGTCCAGCAGCGCGATACTGCTCGTCTGCCGCGCGATGTAGTCGTCGTCCCCTGCATGCAGTGTCTTCGTGCGGTGCATGTGGTTCGTGATGTGCGCGCACGCGTCCATCAGGGACTTGAGCTGCTCCTCCCACCGGGTCGACACGTGCTGAAGCCCGGCCCCGAGCGCGAAGCCCTGCTTCGTCAGGTCCACAGCTGCGGAGTCACTACCGGGGACGGCGACGCGGGCCTTGTCCCACAGTTCGTTGTACAGCGTGTGCGCGGACTTGCCGATCGCGGCCAGGTCCGTCTGACTAGCCTTGAGGACGCCGTACTTACTCGGCAGCACGAAGGGACCGTACGTGCCGCCGCTGCCGGCATCCACGCTGTTCAGCCGCATCTGAGTCGTGTCCTGACGCCGCTGCAGCGCGTCGGACTTGAGCTGTTCCCATTCGTCCCAAGCCATGGACGGAAACCTTCCCCGTGTACGGACCACGGCCCTCCGCACCAGTCGGAGAGCTTCACTCTGGTGGCCGGATCTCAAGGACAAGCTAGCAACTCGCGCGGGTGCACAGGCAGGTGCCGTCCGAAGTGCGCAGATTGCGGACGTGAAGTGTTGGCGGAGATCTGTTCGTCGGCGCGACCGCGTGTCAGTCCGGGCGTGACCTGTGCGGTCGCGCCTGGTTGCCGTCTGCGAGCCGAGTGGGGCTTGTCAGTCGCCCGGACCTGAGCCCCCGCCCGGCCCGTCCGTAGGCGTCTCGGGCAACGGGTCGGCGACGAAGGTTCCGCGGCCATGGACGGTCTCGATGAGCCGCCGATCGCGCAGGACCTGCGCGGCCCGCCGGACGGTGAGGTAGGCGACGCCGTATTCCTGCGCGAGATCGCGTTCCGCGGGCAGGCGCGCGCCGGGCTGGAGCTCTCCGGCTCGGATCCTCGCCTCGATGTGGTCGGCCACGGCGACGTAGATGAGCTGGGGCCCCTGCGGGTTGAAGTCGGGTACCTGGCTGCGGTCACTCACATGGGCAACGTAAGTCGGTGTCGAGCTTCGCGAATCTACAGAGAGCTATACATAGCTCTACATGGCTTAGTAAGGTCGTGTGCAGACGAGACCCCGGCGACCGCGCGAACGGCCCCGGGGTGTGGCCACCAGCCTCTGAGGAGCTGATGACAGTGAGCATTATCCACGCGCTGCTGCGCTGGATCCTGGACGTGTGCGCGCCCGGCACGGGTCGGCGGAGAGCGGGTGCGAGCCCCATCGTGCCGGTTCCAGCCTGGGAGCCGAAGGCGCCCGGTCGGGCTGCGGTACGGCTGCCCGCGCATCGCTCGCCGTACGGGCTGTTCGCGCCGCTCGACGGCCGGGCCGTGGCCTCCGTGCGGCCGTACGTGCTTGCGGCGGAGCGGGCTCATCGGGAGCGGGAGGGCGAGCGGGCGCGCCAGGCGCGGCGCCGAGTGGCCCTGGTTCTCGCGACCGACTTCGGTATCGACCTCGACCGGCACGTGATCGGCACGGAGAGGGCGGCGTGATGGGTGCCGGAGGCAACGTGCCCCGCCTGCCGGTGCGGATGTGTGTGCGCTGCCACGTGATCACCGAGGCCCTGGTCGTGGTCGGCCTGGTGCACCAGAACTCGGGGCCGGGCTTCGTCGTGTACGCGTGCCAGGCGTGCGCCGTGCACTACCCGCCGGAGCCTGATGTGCTCACGGTCCTGCCGCCTTCCCGCCAAGCCGTGGGTGAGGAGTGAGCGCGCGGCCCGGCGGAACGTCCGTCTGGCGGGAGTTGCCGCCGGAGTGCGTACTGGCGCGCCGACGCGGCTACGAGGACGTGCACGCCGTGTGCCGCCAACTGCGGGACATCCCGCTGCCGCACGGTGCGGGCCTGTTGCTGGTGCACCGCTGCGGCTGCGACTGCCACGGCCCTGTTGGGCTCCCGGTCCCGCCTCCGCGGCGGCGGTGATCGGACCGCGCTGGGTGTGACCTCGTGCAGTAGGTCAGAGAACGACTGGGGCTGCCGCCGGGGGGCGTACCCGCGGCAGCCCCAGCAGTCTCCTGACTGGAGATCACGTTCCCGTCGGCTGCTCTCCGTGGGTAGCGCGTCGAACGCCTCTCGGCGGCCTTGGACTTGAGCTGCCACCACTTGTTCGCGTGTCGGCGCCAGGACCCGTCTTTGTTACGGC
Organism: Streptomyces sp. T028; assembly: GCF_048159505.1. Taxonomy (NCBI): domain Bacteria; kingdom Bacillati; phylum Actinomycetota; class Actinomycetes; order Kitasatosporales; family Streptomycetaceae; genus Streptomyces; species Streptomyces sp. T028. Next base: position 24,240 of record NZ_JBLRVZ010000070.1, on the reverse strand, counting down.
GCCCTGCAAGTCTCTTTCCACTTCTTGGAGTTGCTGCAGAGTCTCGACCGGTCGCAGGTGGAAGCTCGATGGAGATAAAGGGTTCGGTGGTTTCAGCGCCGATCGTGGTCACGACGGGGTCGATACTGCCAGGGAGGTACGGCGTAGAGGCTGCGCAACCGGCAGTCGCAAACTGGCAAATGAGGCAAAGTGTGACACCTGGCTCGACCTCGTAACCGAGTTAACGCACATCCCAGTTGGACTGGTTGTACAGGTTGACTACAGTGGTAAGAGCGTTGTGAGACGCGGCTCGCTTTGCGATCGTACGGCGAGTGATGTGCTGGCCTCGATCCAGTCGTGGCCGGGGGATGTACGGGGAAACGGGGACCCAGCATGCTTCCGATGGACGGTTCGGGGGGAGTGTCGGCTGCAAGTGCAGCGAACCTGAAGACCAGTGGTGAGGCGCTGACCACGTTCATGAAGCGGGTGGACGCGGTCCTTGCCGACCTCGAGAAGTCGGCCGGTAACCCGACGCGGGTTGGTGCCCAGACCATCAAGGCCGGGTCTCTCAACAGCGGCAGCGTGGCGGCTTTCCCGGAGGCGCAGGGGCTCTACAGTCAGTACAACCGGGTCCACCAGGAGCTCACAGCTCTCTCAAAGACCCTGCACCTCCAGATCGAGGCGATTGGTATCGCCGTCAAGGGTGCACACGTGGGCTTCGGGAATCTCGAAGAGGAGCAGCGGCAGCGGTTCCACGCCATTCAGGCGCAGATCAGCCAGATCCAGGACGCCAGGGAGCTGGCGAAGAACGACGCGGAGCGTACCAACGAGGCGAGGACGAGCGGGGGCCTGTGACGATGACCGACGACCGGCACAAGGATGATCTGGAACGGGTCAAACAGCAGAACGACGTCACCGACTTCGCCCGGAAGATCGAGGACGGCCACGGGCAGGGCCTGCTCAGCCGCATGGTTCGCTCGGCCGTCGAGGCCACGCCCGTCGGACGGGCCGTTCAGCAGCGTACGAACTTCGAGGGGCACAGCCTCAACGAAATGATCGACCTGGTCGAGAACACCAACCCGGAGGACCTGGCGTCGTCGGGCCGGGCCCTCTGGGACGCACGTGAGGCCATCCTGGCGGCGGCCCAGGAGCTCGACGGGCACATCACCAAGGTCGAATGGGTCGGGGAGTCGGGTGATGCCTTCCGCACGTGGGGTCGTTCGCTCGTCACCAGCACAGAAGGACTGGGCACTTTCGCTGGCGCAGCGGCTGACCAGATCACGGCCGCTGCCACGGGCCTGGCGTCCGTGCGCACAGCCATGCCGCATCGTGACGCGCGTACGAACCCGATGTCCGTAGCCGACATTCCGAAGGCCGAGCGCATCCAGACCAACGACGACTACACCGCTGCGGTCAAAGTGGAGAAGGACCGGCAGGAGGCGATCAACCAGATGAACAGGTTGTCGTCGTACTACGCGGTATCGGAAGAAGTGCTGTCGTCGCTGCAGGCGCCGGAGTTCAAAGCGATGCCTGATGTGGGGGTGCCTCAGCCCACTCGGACGTCGGGCGACCTTGGACAGTCCGGCGCGGGCACGTCCGGAGACACGGCCACATCTCTCGCAGGCCGCCATTTGGCGGAGCCGTCTGTTGGCCGCGTCGGCGTCTCGGGTGCCACGGGCGCCACGACACCTGCGCAGGATCTCACCCACCGCGTTTCCTATCCGGATCAACCTGTCAGTACAGTCATTGACAGTGTCACCACGCCGCCAGCTCCGACGAGCCCGCCTTCGACTGGGCCGGGCCCGTCCTCCGCAGGCGCCACTGGTACAGGGTCTGGGCCGAACAGCGGGTTCCCGACCGGTTATGCGCCCCCCATGGTCAGCGGAACTTCTGGGCGAGGCCCGGCCGGAGGCGGCGTCCGAATCCCGGTGTCCGCACAGGGGAGGACTGGCGCACCGACCATGGGCACCCCTGCGTCAGGGCGTGCTGTGGGGCAAGGGAGCATGGGCCGGCCTACGGCGACCGGGCAGTCACTGGGCAGGGGCAACACCCTTGGGACCCCGCCCTCCTCGACGGCCCGAGGCATTACTGGTGGCACTCCACGAGTCGGTGGCCCCGCTGCACCACGGGCGGGCGGTGGAGGGATCACTGGCGCAGGTCAGTCGCATGGCGTTGTCGGGGGCAGGTCTACGACCAGTGCCTCCGGTTCGACAACGGCGACGACCGGATCGAGGATCCCCCGAGGCACCGTCATCGGCGGCGAGGGTACGGCGAACACCACACGGCCCGTGACGGGCCAGATCAATCAGCGCGGTGTCGTCGGTGCACCTGGACCCATGCCGAGGGCCGGTTCGGAGGCGGTGGCACCTCGTGGAGCTGTCGGCCCGATCGGACCTGTCACCGGCAGCCCGGCCGCACGCAATTCCGTCGTCCACGCCGAACGGAATGGGATGACGCGGGGTGGCGCCGGGCTGGTACGCGGCGTTGGTGGTGGCCAGGGAGTACCCGCTGGCAGGGACAGCACGCAGGGAGGAGCGTCACGGCCCGGTTACTCGGTCGAGGACGAAGAGACGCACCTCTCCGACAGGCCACGGCGCGATGTGCCGCCGGTCATCAACTGAGCGCGAGCGAGGACAAACAACGCCATGAAGTCAGGGATCAGCGCTCGAGCTGAGAAGGGCGGCCTCGTCGGGGTGCGACGCCGTAGACGAGTGCACACTGTTGGTGCCTTCGTCGGTGCCCTGGTGGTTGTGGCCGTGGGGTTCGCCCCCAGCGCTGCAGCGTACGACGCGAAGTCGAAGCAGTGGTACCTGGAGCCGATGCAGGCTGAGCAGATGTGGAAGGTCAGCACAGGGAAAGGTGTCAAGGTCGCCGTCATTGACACCGGCGTGAATGCGAATACGTCATCACTGAAGGGTCAGGTGCTGGCTGGGGAAGTCCCTGCGAAGGTCGCCTACCACGCCACGGACGACTACGACGGTCATGGAACGACAATGGCCGAGTTGATCGCGGGCACGGGGGCGGACGGTGGTTTGCAGGGGCTGGCCCCGGGAGCGAAGGTTGTCCCGTATCGCGTACAGCTCGAAGGCCTTGAGGGATCGGATGAGTGGGGTAAGACCCCCAATGCCGCGGAGGCAGTCAGGGCGGCTGCCGACACTGATGCGAAAATCATCAGCATGTCGTTCGGGGGCATGACTACCGAAGAGGGCGAAGCGGCCATTAAATATGCTGCTTCAAAGGGTAAGTTGCTGGTTGCCGCTGTCGGCAACCAGGCAGACGAGGGCGGCTACATTGACTATCCCGCCGCCTACCCGTACGTGATAGGCGTATCGTCGCTGGACGAGTCCAGCACGGTTTCAAAATTCTCGTCCTCCGGAGACTATGTGGACCTCGCGGCGCCAGGCGAGGGATTTTCGGGCTGGTGTGACGCCACCTTTCGCGCGTACTGCGAAAGCGAAGGCACAAGTGCAGCAACTGCAATTACTGTGGCATCTGCGGCCCTCATCTGGTCCGCCCACCCCGACTGGACCGCGAACCAGGTAACCCGAGCCCTCATCGACACAGCCAGCCGCAAGTGGGCCAAGGATAACCCGAGCAAATACCTCGGCTACGGAACCATCCGCCCCCGCGTGGTCCTGGAGAACCCCAACTACGACGCCGGCGCCCCGTACTCCGACCCGCTCGCGAAGGAGAACAAGAGGACCGGCGAGGAGCTGGTGACAGAGGTTTCGCCGGCAGCCACTCCTTCCGCTCTCGCTTCCGCATCATCCTCGGCAGAGCCCGTGAAGAACTCCTCAGGCGGCCCCACATCAGGGGCAGCATCAAGCGCCGAGTCCTCAAGCGACAGCACATCACTGTGGATCGCACTCGGCACCGCCGCAGGAGTCATTGCCCTGGCGCTCGGCGGCGCAGCGGTGCTACGACGCCGACGCGCAGCGTGACCCCATGACGTACCCGGTCGGCAGCCAGTCGGCCCAGTTCCATCGGAAACCAGACTAAGGAAAGGCAGGCTCGCCATGTCCACTCCGAGCCAGAAACTCGAAGACGCAGCGGTAATCAAGCTGCAGAAGGACATGTACACCAAGTACGAGAACATCCGTACGCGGATGCACGGCCTTCAGGGCATCATCGACGGCCTCGAAGGCCAGTGGGACGGTATCGGTCGCGCCGCCTTCGACGCGAAACAGTACGAGATCAACGAGTCCCTCCGGAAGATCGGTGGCATCCTCGCCGAAGTCATCGACGCCATGACCACGGCGCGCAACATCAAGGACAGCAAGGAAGACGAGGTGCGCGCGGCGGTCAACAAGATCAGCCTGCAGGATGGTGCGCCCACCATCTCTCCCTTCACCTCGATGTGAAGCCAGGCGGATCTCAGCACCTGTAGTTCGCTGCACTGCATCAGGTACACACGAACGAGACGAGGGAAACGGACATGGGTCGTAACACCGACGGGTTGAACGTAACGTACGACGGGCTCGACGTCGCGGCGACCAAGATCGCCAACGAGGCAAGCTCCCTCGAGCAGGACCTGGAGGAGCTCAAGAAGATGGTCGAGAGCAGCAAGCAGTACTGGTCCGGCCAGGCCCAGAACGCCTTTGACGAGAAGCTGGGCCGCTGGAAGAAGGAGGCCGACGACATCCACCAGGCGCTCACGGGCATCGGCCACGTCGTCGCCATGTCCGGCGGTACGTACATGGAAGGCGACAAGAAGGCCGCCAGCTACCTCATGTAGGCCGGTTCTGGCCAAGTGGCTGGCTGCGAGGGTGGGCGTGCGCGGGAGACGCCCACCCTCCCTTCGTGTCCGGGGTCGGAGTATCGGGCGCGCCGAAAGACGGATGCCGGCGCAGCGCACGCTGCACCGGCATTTCGCGGCTCAGAGCCTCCGTCTGCTCCACGGCAGCCGCGGCCATCACGGCATGCCGTCCTCCACCAGCCCCACCTGAACCAGCGGCTTTCCCCGCCGGCGTGAGACGAACACCCCGCGCCCGGCGGGCATGGGCCGCGGCCGCACCCCGCCCAGGAGGTCCCCCTCCGACGGGTCGCCGGTGAGGACCACGCCCTGGGCGCCGAGCTCCTTGATGCGCTGCATGAAGGGCTCGTATCCGGCGCGGCCCGCGCCCGCCGAGGAGCGGGCGATGATGAAGCGGACGCCGACGTCGCGGGCGAACGGAAGCTGCTCCGTCAGCCCCGCGAGCGGGTTGCCGCTCGACGTGGAGACGAGGTCGTAGTCGTCGATGATCACGTACACCGTGGGACCACGCCACCAGCTGCGGTTGCGCAGTTGCTCCGCCGTGACGTCCGCGGTCGGCGTACGGCGCTGCATCAGGTCGGCGAGGGCCTCCATGTGGTGCTGCATCTGGTTCGACATGGGGATGTACTCCGCCAGATGCGAGTCCGGGGTCACGCCGAGCAGGGAACGGCGGTTGTCGACCACGAACAGCTTGCAGACATCGCCGTCATAGCGCTCCGTGAGGCGCTTGATGAGCAGCTTCAGCAGGTTCGACTTGCCGGACTCGCTCTCGCCGAAGACGAGGAAGAACGGGTCCTGCTCGAAGTCCACGAACACCGGCTCGAGGTTGTCCTCGTCGAGCGCGAAGGAGATGCCGCGGTTCGGGAACCGGTCGCCGGGCGGCAGCTGGCTTGCCGAGAACTCCCTCGGGAGCAGACGTACTTCGGGTGCTCCGGGCTGCTGCCAGTGCCGGGAGACCTCGGCTGCGAGAGCCGTGGTGGCGTCCGCCAGGTCCGTGTCCGAGGACAACCCGTCGATACGCGGCACCGCCGCCATGAAGTGCTGCTTTTGCGGGGTCTGGCCGCGCCCCGGCACACCCGTGGGCACATTGGCCGCGACTTTGCGGTCGAACTCGGAGTCCATGGGGTCGCCGAGCCGCAGCTCGAGGCGGTTCATCAGGTGGTCCTTGAGGTTCGAGCGGACCTCCATGGCGCGCGACGCGGTGAGGACCAGATGGATGCCGTAACCGAGCCCGCGGGCCGCGATGTCCAGCACCAGAGGCTCCAACGCCTCGTAGTCCGTACGGAAGTTGCCCCAGCCGTCGATGAGGAGGAAGACGTCGCCCCACGGCTGGTCGGTGATCGAGATGTCGCCCCGAGCGCGACGCGTCCGGAACTCCGCGATCGAGGAGACGCCCGCGGAGCGGAAGTACTCCTCGCGGCGGGTCAGGATGCCGTACACCTCGGCTGCGGTGCGCCGGACCTTCTCTGGGTCGAGACGTGAGGCCACCCCGCCCACGTGCGGCAGGCCGGCCACTGCCGACAGGCCGCCACCGCCGAAGTCCAGTCCGTAGAACTGCACTTCGTGCGGGGTGTGCGTGAGGGCGAACGACGCGACGACCGACCGCAGCAGGGTCGACTTGCCGGACTGCGGCCCACCGAGGATCTGCATATGGCCGGCCGCGCCGCTGAAGTCGGCCCACAGCGGGTCCCGCCGCTGTTCGTACGGCTTGTCGACGATGCCGACCGGGATGACGAGCCGCCCCGCCCCTTCGTAGCCGGGCTGGGTCAGGCCGCGGTCCGGCACCGGCGTGAGACCGGGCAGGAGCGCGTCCAGCGAGGGAGGACTGTCCAGCGGGGGCAACCACACCTGGTGGGCGGCCGGGCCCTGCGCCTCCAGCCGCCGCACGATCACGTCGAGGACCGTGTCGGCCAGCGCGTCGTCGGTCTCGTCGGGCGTCTCCTCACGCTGTTGCGGCACCTGTACGTACTGCACCGGCACCTCGGCCGCCGTGAACAGCACAGGCCTGCGGTCCACGGGGAGCGGCCCGCCGAACGCCGCCGCCTGCTGCGAACTCGTGCGGTACACGCCGGAGACGTACGCCGCCTTGAAGCGCACCATTTCGTCCGTGCCGAACTTCAGATAGCCCGAGCCCGGTACGTTCGGCAACTCGTAGGCGTCCGGGACGCCGAGCGCGGCACGCGACTCGGCCGCCGAGAACGTACGCAGACCGATCCGGTACGACAGATACGTCTCCAGCCCTCGCAGACGGCCCTCCTCCAGTCGCTGCGAGGCGAGCAGCAGGTGCACGCCCAGCGAACGGCCGATCCGGCCGATCTGCACGAACATCTCGATGAAGTCGGGCTTGGCCGTGAGGAGTTCGCTGAACTCGTCGATGACGAGGACGAGGGAGGGAATCGGCTGCAGCGCGGCACCGGCGGCGCGGGCCTTCTCGTAGTCGTGGATGTTCGCGTAGTTGCCCGCGTCGCGCAGCATCTCCTGGCGGCGGTTGAGCTCACCGCGGATCGAGTCGCCCATCCGGTCGACCAGCGTCAGATCATCCGCGAGGTTGGTGATGACGGCCGCCACATGCGGCATCTGGGCCATGCCCGCGAACGTCGCGCCACCCTTGAAGTCCGCCAGGACGAAGTTCAGCGTCTCGGAGGAGTGGGTCACGGCGAGGCCCAGGACCAGCGTGCGCAGCAGCTCCGACTTACCGGAGCCAGTAGCACCGACGCACAGGCCGTGCGGACCCATGCCCTCCTGCGCCGCCTCCTTGAGGTCGAGCATCACGGGCCGGCCGTCCTCGCCGACACCGATCGGCACCCGCAGGCGCTCGGCCTGCGAACGCGGCCGCCAGGTCCGCCTGGGATCGACCGAGGCAGCGTCGCCCAGGCTCAGCAGATCGGTGAATTCCAGAGCGGCGAGCAGCGGTTCGTCGTCGTCACCGCCCGACGCCATGCGCAGCGGCGCCAGTTGCCGGGCCAGCGCCTCGGCGGCCTCGTACGACAGCACGTCCGGCGTCCCGTCGTAGACCATGCCGTGGGCCGACTCCAGCCGTAGCTCCTTCGGCTGCACGGTGACAGAGAGATCGCCCCGTCCGGTCGTCAGGTCGCCGGGCACGACCTCGACGACCGTCACACCCTGCAGGCCTTCGGGGCTGGCGAGGAGCGATGTGGGGGGCACGAAGACACCGTCGAGCACGATCACCAGGTGCGGCTGTTCGGGAACGGGCGGCCCGGCGGGATGGAAGCGCGGACGGCCCTGCAGGCGGGTGGCCAGCAGGTCCTCCAGTTCCCCCAGGTCGCCGGTGATCAGACGCACACTGCCCGCACCGTCCGCGAGACCCGGTGCCTGGACGTGCGGCAACCACTTGGCCCACTCCCACTCGGGCGCCGTGTCGCGGCTGGTGGCAAGGGAGATGACCAGGTCCTCGGGGGAGTGGAGCGAGGCGAGGGACGCGACGACGGCTCGAGCGGTGCCGCGCACCGTCCCCGGCTCACCGTTGATCGTCACGTGGTAGAAGGCCCGGAGAGAGACGGCCATCGGCAGGTGGTCAACGCTGGAATGGGTGGCCAGGAAGCGCTGCATGGCGCCCGTGGTCAGCGGCTCCAGCTCGTCGACCGGGCCGGTCTGGGGCGGGATCAGTGGGGTTGCCAGCGACTGCGGGCCCAGACCCACGCGCACCTGCCCGAAGTCCTCGTCACCGGTGCGCCGCTCCCACACCCGGCTGCCCTCCGCGACCAGGGCCCACAGTTGCTCCGGCGAAGGATGCAGGTAGTACTGGGCGTCGCGCTGGGCCTTCGCGGTCTCCAGAGCCGTGCTCCGCGTCTGCGACAGATAGCGCAGATAGTCACGGCGCATGTCGGCCATCTGCCCCTGATTGCCGCGGCGGTAGCGGATCAGCATCGAAATGCCCATGGCGATCGTGGAGGCCACCATCACCATGCCCATGATCTTCATGAAGGGTTGGGCCTGAGGGTTGAAGAAGAACACCACGGACCCGCCCATACCGAGCATCGGCAGGAGCTGCATCAGAGCGCCCTCCTGCTGCCCACGCGGAAGCTCTGGCGGAGGCTGCAGCGTGACCTCGTCCGTGGGTACTTCGCTGGGCAGTGCCCGCGGCGGGCGCTTGACGACGATGTGACTCACTTCGCACCAATTCCCTTGCGGACCGAGCTGTTTCGTCCGCCGCCCCGTGTCAGGCGGACGTCGATCGCAAGCGGTGATCCTACTGACAACCGCCGGGAACGGTGGGCGGTAGGGTGCCCGTGAGACGCGTGAGCAGTTGCGAATCGGCCTCGGAAATCAGGGCAATCCGCAACGTTCGAAGCGAGGCTCTTCCCGCGGACTGCGGTGCGACGGGCAGTTGAACGACAGCACGGGCGGTACAGCGCAACAGACACAGGATCTTTACAGCCGGACACATGCGCGGCGGCGCCGCCACCGGCTCACGATCGACGAGGGGGAACAGCAGGTGAGCATGACGGCTTCCGCGCCGGCCGGCGCGCCCGGCGGACAGGGCACCGGGGCCTCTTCCGGGGCGGGCATGGGATTCGGCTTCTGCCGGGTCACCATCGTGGCTCCCGACAGCCGTATCGACGTCGCGCTGCCCGACGACGTGCCGGTCGCCGACCTCTACCCGGAGATCCTGCGGCTCTCCCGGCAGGATCCCGCCGAGGGAGCCCCCGTGGGCTACCACCTCGTACGTCGGGACGGAGCCGTCCTCGACAGCGCCCGGTCGTTCGCGGCGCAGCGCATCCTCGACGGGGAACTGCTCACGCTGCGGCCGTTCGCCGAGTCCCTGCCGCCTGCCGTCTTCGACGACGTCTCGGAGGCGGTCGCGTCGGCCGTGACGCGCGACCGCACGCTGTGGAGCGGCGAACTCACCCGGGTCGCGGGCCTCGTGGCGGGCGGTCTCCTGCCCGCGTTGATCGCCTTCGTGGCCTGGAGCTCCCGGATCCACCACGACATGCACAGCCTCCAGGGCGTCCTGACGGCCGTGACAGGCGCTGTCCTGATCACTGTCGCGTGTGTACGCGCGCGCGTGTACGACGACCGGGGTTCCGCGGTGGCCCTAGGCCTCGGCGCTCTCCCGAACATCGCTGTGGCGGGCTCCGGGCTGGTCCCGCTCGCGCAGGGGGAGGGCATCGGAAAGCTCCAGTTCCTGCTTGCCTGCGTGGCGGTGCTGGTCGCCTCCGTCGTCCTCACCTTGGTGTCGCCCAGTGGTGACGGTCCCTTCGTGGCGTTCGTCTTCGCGTCCTCGGTCGGCCTGTTCACCACGTTCATCGCGATCCGCGCGGACCTGACGCCGATCGAGACGGCCGCCGTCTGCGCCCCGCTCGCCGTGGGCGCGCTCGCCTTCCTGCCGGGTCTGTCGATGCGCTTCGCACGGCTGCCCATCGGCTTCGAGCCCCCCAACACCTCCCGCGCCGGATACACGGCGGACCCCCAGTCCACCCAGGAACCGGTGGACGCCGAGCGCATCGCGGCCCAGGTCCGCCGTGGCCACGAACTCCTCGTGGGCCTCGTCGGCGGGTGCGCCCTTGTCGCCGTGGGCTCGTCCATCGTCCTCGGATTCTCGAGCAACGTGTGGGCGCAACTCCTCGCCTTCGCCACCAGTGTCGCGATGCTGATGCGAGCTCACCTGTTCCGGTACACGGCGCAGGTCGCCGCCACACTCGCGGCCGGGCTCGCCGCTCTCGTCTTCCTCGGCCTTGGACTCGCCCTCAATCCGCCCCGGGAGTCCTGGCGCGATGCCCTCCAGGGCGACACCACCGCCCTTGACCTGCGCACCGTCTGGCTGGCCGCAGCGATCGCCGCGGCCATCGCTCTGGTCACCGCGATCGGCCTGGTCGTTCCACGGCGGGGCGTCACCCCGTTCTGGGGGCGCTTCCTGGAAATCGCCGAGAGTTTCGTCCTGCTGACGCTGGTTCCGCTCGCCCTCGCCGTCTTCGACGTGTACGCGCGGGCACGCGCCATGACGAGCAAGTGACCAGGCTCGACGAGTAGTTCAGCCCGTCGGGCCTCCGTCGGCTGACCTCGCCGCTCACCATCAGGACACGACCACGTCCGATCTGAAAGGCACCCCGACGTGAGCTTCGGCCCGCCGCCCTCCGTCTACACACACTCCACGATCGCCGCGGACAGCAGTACGAAGAGACGCCGTCGGCAGTGGCTGGTGTGGGCACTGGCCCTCGTTCTGGTCACCGCGCTCGGCACCGGCGGTTGGCTGCTGTGGGGCGACGACGACAACGGTACGCAGGCGAAGGAAGACGCTCCCGCTCAAGGCCCCCTGGACATCCGCCAGACCGTCGAGAAGCAACCCGCGAGCACGGTCGGCAAAATGGCCTTCCGTTTCTCCGTCGACGACCTGAGCCCCGGCGAGTCGTACGAACTGCCCGGTCTGTGGGCCACCGACAAGATCCTCGCCAAGGGCATCAACAAGACCCTCGTCGGCTTCGCCACAGGCACCGACGCCGCACCCGGCGACGAGAAGTGGAAGCTCCCCCTCGACGGCCCCGTCTGCGGCTACACCCGCCATGTCACCGGAGACAACCGCACCGCCGTGCTCTACGCGGGCAAGGACGAAAGGCACGCCCTCTGCGACCACGTGGCCTTCTTCGACCTCGACGACGGCGACGAGATCTGGTCGCACGAACTTCCCGTCCACGGCATCGGCGCATCCCCCAAGAAGCCGACGACCGACGCGCTCCAGGACACCCCGAGCGTGACTCTCACCCACGACACGGTCGCCGTCACCTGGGGCGGCGGCTCGATCGCGTACGACATGGACCACGGCAGGCAGCGGTGGAGCACCAGGGTGAGCGGCACCTGCCATGACGCCGGCGCCGCGGGTGGAGGCGCGCTCCTTGTGCGCCAGGAGTGCTGGAGCGGAGACAAGAACCTTCCCGTCGACACCTGGGACTTCATGACGTACAAGGTCCGCGAGGTGGATCCGGCCACCGGCCGCACGCTGTGGACCTACTCCGCCGCCAAGGGCGTCCGCGATGTCGACATCCCCTCCACCGACCCCGCCGTCCTCGCCGTCTCGGCCGGCGACACCGGCATCACCGAACTGCTCTCCCTCGACGGCGACGGCAAGAACCGCGCGACGATCCGCCTCCAGAACGGCACGTACGTCGGCGAGTGCGCGTACGAGGACGACTACCTCGTCGTCGACTACTGCCCGACCGTTGCCGTCGGTGCCGGCCAGGTCTTCCTGCGCAGCAAGGACGACATCGCGAAGCACACCACGAACTGGGTCATCGGCTTCGACCTGGCGACCGGGAACACCACCCAGAAGTTCGAGTCAGGCCCCGACGCCCTGCTGATCCCCGTCGAGGTGAGCGGCGACCGGCTCCTCGCCCTGCGGGAGAGCCAGGACCGCATCACACCCAGCGCCCTGGTCGCACTCGACCCGAAGACCGGCGGGGAGAAGCCCTTCTTCTACTTCGGCCTGCCGCCCGAAGCGGAGAACTTCACCTCGGTCGACTTCAGCGACGTCCTCGTTCACGACGGCCGTCTCTTCTTCAGCGCCAAGTCCGTCACCGGCCCCGCCAAGGGCCAGCCGCGCTGGGTCTACGCGGTCCTCGGCATCGAGAGCAGCACGCTGAAGAACTCCTGAGCACCGAACACGAAGCACCGAACACCAATCACGGAGCACGGACGAACGGCGGCCGGCACCCACCGGTCGCCGCCCCGCCCGCACGGTCGGCTGACCTACCCCGCAGCCCGAGACCCCGGCTCCAGATCGAACTCCCCGTCCCGAGCCCCCAGCACGAACGCCCGCCATTCCCCCTCCGTGTAGCGCAGCACGGTGTCCGGGTCCAGCGAGGACCGCATCGCCACGGCACCGCCGGGCAGGTCCGCGATCTCGACGCGCTCCTCGTGCTCCTCCGTGCCCGGAGCGCACTTCCACTCGACGCCGGAGATGTCGAGCGCGTAGAGCTCGTCCCGCTCGCGCTCCTTGCGCGCCTTCATCTCCGCTTCCGTCTCCGCCATGCCGCAGCGTCCCCTTCCCGACTTTCGCTCCACATAGGATCCGAACGTCACCCTAGTGGCCCCCTCCCCGCCGCCGGAGTGGTTCGGATACCGGGGCGAAGGGGCCTGCCACCTCCTGGTACCCTGTCTCTCGGCCGTTTGTGTACGCGCCCCCGGAGCTCTCTCCATCGAGGCACTGGAGGCCGCGCCCAGCGGATCCCCGCCACCCGAGTCACGGAAGCCACCCCGAGAAGCAGACCGGGGGCACTCGGTGGCGCACAGACCATGAGGAGTACGCGTGTCGCTCGACGCCGCTACGAAGAAGCAGATCATCGCCGAGTTCGGCCAGAAGGAGGGCGACACCGGCTCCCCCGAGGTCCAGGTGGCCATGCTCTCGCGTCGGATCTCCGACCTGACCGAGCACCTCAAGACCCACAAGCACGACCACCACTCCCGCCGGGGTCTGCTGATCCTGGTCGGCCAGCGTCGTCGCCTGCTGCAGTACCTGGCCAAGAAGGACATCCAGCGCTTCCGTACGCTGGTCGACCGCCTCGGCATCCGCCGCGGTGCGGCCGGCGCCAAGTAAGACGCCGTGAAGGGAGCGGTTCCCGTACCTGGGGGCCGCTCCCTTTGCTGTACGTACGGATGCCGTACGTACGGATGCCGTACGTACGGAAACGTGCGGAGTGTCACCGCCCCTTTGTAGTGTGGTAGCACAACGCAATACGCACGACACAGCACGACACAGCACAACACAGGGTGATGACACCTGACGCGTCACCCACCGAACGAGGAGAAGCGCACCCAGCCGCCGCCGGTCCTCGGTAGTGGCCCCCGGGGGGAAGCGAGCCCCGGGTGCTTCGATCGAAGACCGGCCCGCACCGCACGGCGCGCATCTCCGTAACCGTCCCCCTGCCACACGGGCAGCGCGGGACGAAAAGACGACAAGTAACGGAGAAAACGCTAGTGGAGAACGAGACCCACTACGCCGAGGCCGTCATCGACAACGGCGCCTTCGGTACCCGCACCATCCGCTTCGAGACGGGCCGCCTGGCCAAGCAGGCCGCCGGTTCCGCCGTGGCGTACCTGGACGACGACACCATGGTGCTGTCGGCCACCACCGCCTCCAAGAACCCCAAGGACCAGCTCGACTTCTTCCCCCTGACGGTGGACGTCGAGGAGCGGATGTACGCCGCCGGCAAGATCCCCGGCAGCTTCTTCCGCCGTGAGGGCCGGCCGAGCGAGGACGCGATCCTCACCTGCCGCCTCATCGACCGCCCGCTGCGCCCGTCCTTCAAGAAGGGCCTGCGCAACGAGATCCAGGTCGTCGCCACCATCATGGCGCTCAACCCCGACCACCTGTACGACGTCGTGGCGATCAACGCTGCCTCCGCGTCCACGCAGCTGGCCGGTCTGCCCTTCTCCGGCCCGATCGGCGGCGTCCGCGTCGCGCTGATCAGCGGCCAGTGGGTCGCGTTCCCGACGCACACCGAGCTCGAGGACGCCGTCTTCGACATGGTCGTCGCCGGCCGCGTCCTGGAGGACGGCGACGTCGCGATCATGATGGTCGAGGCCGAGGCCACCGAGAAGACGATCCAGCTGGTCAAGGGCGGCGCCGAGGCCCCCACCGAGGAGGTCGTCGCGGCCGGTCTGGACGCCGCGAAGCCCTTCATCAAGGTCCTCTGCAAGGCCCAGGCCGACCTCGCCGCGAAGGCCGCCAAGCCGACCGGCGAGTTCCCGATCTTCCTCGACTACCAGGACGACGTCCTGGAGGCGCTGACCGCCGCCGTCAAGCCGGAGCTCGCCTCCGCGCTGACCATCGGGGGCAAGCAGGAGCGCGAGGCCGAGCTGGACCGCGTCAAGGGCCTGGCCGCCGAGAAGCTGCTCCCGGAGTTCGAGGGCCGCGAGAAGGAGATCTCCGCCGCGTACCGCTCGCTGACCAAGACCCTGGTCCGTGAGCGCGTCATCAAGGAGAAGAAGCGCATCGACGGCCGCGGCGTCACGGACATCCGTACGCTCGCCGCCGAGGTCGAGGCCATCCCGCGCGTGCACGGCTCCGCGGTGTTCGAGCGTGGCGAGACCCAGATCCTGGGCGTCACCACCCTCAACATGCTCCGTATGGAGCAGCAGCTCGACACCCTGTCGCCGGTGACGCGCAAGCGCTACATGCACAACTACAACTTCCCGCCGTACTCCACCGGAGAGACCGGCCGCGTCGGCTCCCCGAAGCGCCGCGAGATCGGCCACGGCGCCCTCGCCGAGCGCGCCCTCGTGCCGGTCCTGCCGACGCGCGAGGAGTTCCCCTACGCGATCCGCCAGGTGTCCGAGGCGCTCAGCTCCAACGGCTCGACGTCCATGGGCTCGGTCTGCGCCTCGACCATGTCGCTGCTGAACGCCGGTGTGCCGCTGAAGGCCCCGGTCGCCGGTATCGCCATGGGTCTGATCTCCCAGGAGATCGAGGGCGAGACGCACTACGTCACCCTCACCGACATCCTCGGTGCGGAGGACGCCTTCGGCGACATGGACTTCAAGGTCGCCGGCACCAAGGAGTTCGTCACCGCCCTCCAGCTCGACACCAAGCTGGACGGCATCCCGGCCTCCGTCCTGGCCGCCGCCCTAAAGCAGGCCCGTGACGCCCGCCTCCACATCCTCGACGTGATGATGGAAGCGATCGACACGCCGGACGAGATGTCCCCCAACGCGCCGCGGATCATCACCGTGAAGATCCCGGTCGACAAGATCGGCGAGGTCATCGGCCCCAAGGGCAAGATGATCAACCAGATCCAGGAGGACACCGGCGCCGAGATCACCATCGAGGACGACGGCACCATCTACATCGGCGCCGCCGACGGCCCCTCCGCCGAGGCCGCCCGTACGACGATCAACGGCATCGCCAACCCGACGATGCCCGAGGTCGGCGAGCGCTACCTGGGTACGGTCGTCAAGACCACCACCTTCGGCGCGTTCGTCTCCCTGCTCCCCGGCAAGGACGGTCTGCTGCACATCTCGCAGATCCGCAAGCTGGCCGGCGGCAAGCGCGTGGAGAACGTCGAGGACGTCGTCGGCGTGGGCCAGAAGGTCCAGGTCGAGATCGCCGAGATCGACTCCCGCGGCAAGCTCTCCCTGATCCCCGTGATCGAGGGCGAGGACGAGTCCGCCGAAGACAAGAAGGACGACTCCGACAAGTGACGTCGAGTAGCTCCACGGCGACGGCCCGCACC
>NZ_JBLRVZ010000070.1:0-8319 GCF_048159505.1 Streptomyces sp. T028 | reverse complement strand
GGGGGCCGTCGCCCGTACCCAAACCCTGATCAAGGGCCAGAACGGCATCGGCACGGTCCGCAAGACCACCCTCCCGGGGGGCCTGCGCATCGTCACCGAGACCCTCCCCTCGGTCCGCTCCGCGACCTTCGGCATCTGGGCCCACGTCGGTTCCCGTGACGAGACCCCCTCGCTGAACGGCGCCACGCACTACCTGGAGCACCTGCTCTTCAAGGGCACCACCCGCAGGTCGGCGCTGGACATCTCCTCCGCGATCGACGCGGTCGGCGGCGAGATGAACGCGTTCACGGCCAAGGAGTACACGTGCTACTACGCGCGCGTGCTCGACACCGACCTGCCCCTCGCCATCGACGTCGTCTGCGACATGCTGACCGGCTCCCTCATCGTCGAGGAGGACGTCAACGTCGAGCGCGGCGCGATCCTCGAAGAGATCGCCATGACCGAGGACGACCCCGGCGACTGTGTGCACGACCTGTTCGCGCACACGATGTTCGGTGACAACGCCCTCGGCCGCCCGGTCCTCGGCACCGTCGACACGGTCAACGCCCTCACCGCCGACCGCATCCGCCGTTTCTACAAGAAGCACTACGACCCGACGCACCTGGTCGTGGCGGCCGCCGGCAACATCGACCACAACAAGGTCGTACGACAGGTCCGCGCGGCCTTCGAGAAGGCGGGCGCCCTCAGGAACCCGGACGCCACGCCCATCGCCCCGCGCGACGGCCGGCGCACCATCCGCACCTCGGGCCGCGTGGAGCTCCTCGGCCGCAAGACCGAGCAGGCCCATGTCGTCCTCGGCATGCCGGGCCTCGCCCGGACCGACGACCGCCGCTGGGCGCTGGGTGTGCTCAACACCGCCCTCGGCGGCGGCATGTCCTCCCGGCTCTTCCAGGAGGTCCGCGAGAAGCGCGGCCTGGCGTACAGCGTCTACTCGTACACCTCCGGCTTCGCCGACTGCGGCCTCTTCGGCGTCTACGCCGGCTGCCGGCCCTCGCAGGTCCACGACGTGCTGAAGATCTGCCGCGACGAACTCGACCACGTCGCCGAACACGGCCTGTCCGACGACGAGATAGGGCGCGCCATCGGCCAGCTACGGGGCTCCACGGTGCTCGGCCTGGAGGATACCGGTGCGCTCATGAACCGCATCGGCAAGAGTGAGCTGTGCTGGGGTGAGCAGATGTCCGTCGACGACATGCTGTCCCGGATAGCGGCCGTGACCCCGGACGAGGTCCGTTCGGTCGCCCGCGACATCCTGGGACGGCGCCCGTCGCTGTCGGTCATCGGCCCGCTCAAGGACAAGCAGGCCTCCCGACTCCACGACGCGGTCGCCTGATCCACTCCCGCGCCTATTCCACTCCCGTAAGGAAGCACAACAGATGAGCAAGCTGCGTGTGGCGGTCCTCGGTGCCAGGGGCCGGATCGGTTCCGAGGCGGTACGGGCCGTCGAGGCCGCCGAGGACATGGAGCTGGTGGCCGCGCTGGGCCGCGGCGACAAGCTGGAGACGCTGGCCGACACCGGCGCCCAGGTCGCCGTGGAACTCACCACGCCCGCCTCCGTGATGGAGAACCTCGAGTACTGCGTCGGCCACGGCATCCACGCCGTCGTCGGGACGACGGGCTGGACCGACGAGCGCCTCGCGCAGCTGAACGGCTGGCTGGCCGCGTCCCCGGAGACCGGCGTGCTCATCGCGCCGAACTTCTCCATCGGCGCGGTCCTCACGATGAAGTTCGCGCAGATCGCGGCGCCGTACTTCGAGTCCGTCGAGGTCGTCGAGCTGCACCACCCCAACAAGGTGGACGCCCCCTCGGGCACCGCCACCCGCACCGCCCAGCTCATCGCCGAGGCGCGCCGCGCGGCCGGCACCGCCCCGGCCCCGGACGCCACGGTGACGGCCCTGGACGGCGCGCGCGGCGCGGACGTGGACGGCATCCCCGTGCACGCCGTTCGCCTCCGGGGCCTGCTCGCCCACCAGGAGGTCCTGCTGGGCGGCGAGGGCGAGACCCTGACCGTCCGCCACGACTCCCTCCACCACAGCAGCTTCATGCCGGGCATCCTGCTGGGCGCCCGCCGGGTGGTGACGACTCCGGGCCTCACCTTCGGCCTGGAGCACTTCCTGGACCTGAACTAGAGATCCGTCCCGACATGCGCGCCAAGCTCTCCTACGCCGTCACAGCCGCCGTCCTGGTCTTCTACTTCGTCCTGGTCGGCAGCCGTGGCGTCATGCTCATACAGTCCGGCACGGTCATCACCGTCACCTTCGGGATCGCGGTGCTGATCCTGCCGGTCATCGGCGTCTGGTTCCTCTGGAAGAACACCCAGTTCGTCCGCCGTGCCAACGCCCTCGCCGCCGCCCTCGACGCCGAGGGCGGCCTCCCCGTCGACGAGCTCAGGCGCACCCCCGGCGGCCGTATCGACCGGGACTCGGCCGACGAGGTCTTCGCCAGGCGCAAGGCGGAGACCGAGGCGGCCCCCGAGGACTGGCGCACCTGGTTCCGCCTGGCCGTCGCCTACCACGACGCCCGCGACACCCCCCGCGCCCGCAAGGCGATGCAGCGCGCGATCAGCCTCCACGACGGCAAGCGGATCGAGACGGCCTGAGCCGCCCGCACCCCCGCCGCCGTACGCCGAAGGGGCCGGCCCGCACCACCCGCGGACCGGCCCCTTCGGCGTGTCGTGCTGTCAGCCGCGCCCGTACTCCGCGGCCCATGCCTCGACCGCGTCCGAGGCCCGGTCGAAGGCCTCGGGCCGCCCCAGGAAGTCCGCCCCGTGCGTGGTCAGCAGCATCGCTGTGTCGTCCGCCGGCCGGTCCCGCCGTACGAGGACCAGTGCCTGTCCCTGGACGGTGCGCGGCATCCCCAGCCAGCGCACCGGCTGCTGAACCGTGCGGACGACCGCGACCCGGTCCCACGGCACCGTCCGCGTGAACGGGAACCGCACCTGCCGCACCCCGCGCGCGCTCACCCACACACCCATGCGCAGCAGCCGCAGCGCGGCGACGATCACCAGCGCCGAGATCCCGAGGACCGCGCCCGCGTCGGAGACCGACCCGGTCAGTGCGATGGCGACGGCCGCGAGGAGCACGAAGGAGGCGAGCAGCAGCGCCAGCGCGGCCGTGGCGACGCGCCAGGGACCGGGTCGGTAGGGGCGCCGCCAGCGCTCACGGTCCTCGAAGGGCAGCGCGACGTCGTCCGCTGTCTCGAACGGGCGGTCGGCCGTCAGGAAGGGCAGGGGCACGGCTGGTCCTCACTCGTCCATGCGTGGGCTGTGCCCGGTGAGGCTATCGCGTCAGTGCCCCTGAGGCGCCTGCGGCTGCTGTGACGGCTGTGGCTGCTGCGTCGGAGAAGTGTGATCCATCAGCACAGACGCGTGAGATAGGCAAAAGGTGCCCTTCTCTCATGAATTCGCAGCTATTCGCCGAGAACGTCGCGGCCCGGCACCGAACGCCCCGTTGTCAGTGACGGGCCGTAGAGTGGGCGCCGCCCACAGAAGTGATGGAAGGGACCCTCCGACCCGTGACCGACACCCCCGCCGACGACCTCACGCCCAGCTTCCGCAGCGACGTCACCGTCGAGCTGGTCAAGCACAGCGCGTCCGACTCCGACGTGCTGTGGGCCGCCCGTGTCTCCACCGCCGGCGAGCAGTCCCTGGACGAGCTGAAGAAGGACCCGGAGCGCTCCAAGGGCCTGATCAACTACCTGATGCGGGACCGGCACGGCAGCCCCTTCGAGCACAACTCGATGACCTTCTTCATCAGCGCCCCGATCTTCGTCTTCCGCGAGTTCATGCGGCACCGCGTGGGCTGGTGCATCGCGGGAGACACCGAGATCACCCTGGAGAGCGAGGCGGGCAATCTTCGTCGGCGCAGCATCGCCGAACTGCACAAGCTCTGGCACATGGGTGTCGAGGACCGGCTGCCGCACTCCGCCGGCGGGGTGACCTGGCACAGCCGGGCGGGCAAGTGGATGGCCCAGGTGCGGCGCGGTGGGACCAACCACTACCTCGGCCTGTACGAGAACCGCGAGGCGGCCGAGTCCGCCGTCGCCGAGTTCCGCGAGGAGCACCCGAGCACCCGTCTTCGCAAGCTCGAGTCGATCCGCCGTAACCACGTGCGGTGTTACGACGAGGAGACGCTGCTCGCCCAGCGCGCCAGGGTTGTCGACGTGATCGAATCGGGCATCAAGCCCCTGATCAAGATCACAACAGCCTCAGGGAAAACGCTTCGCTGCACGGTCGACCACGCGGTGTTCACCCCCGAGGGCTGGGTCAAGGCCGGGGAACTCACCGCCGGTGACGCCGTCATGGTGGCAGGAACCGTTCCCCGGCCCTCCCAGGCCCTCATTCCGCCGAGTCTGCGACGCGGCATCGGCGTGTGGACCTCCATGCAGCGGCAGCGGGTGATCAAGGAGATCGACACCTGCCATCTCTGCGACCAGGAGTTTCCGCGTGATCAGCTCGCCCTGGACCACGTCGTCCCCGTCGCGGGCGACCTGACCCAGGCTCTCGACGAACGGAATCTCGCGCCCGCGTGCGAGCCCTGTCACACCGCGAAGAGCGGCGACGAGCAGGCACTCGCCCAGCGAGGTGGCAAGATCGCGAAGGCGGTTCCGGACTCTGTCGTCTCGATCGAGGCGGAGGGCGAGGAGATGACCTACGACCTCTCCGTGGAAGGCCCCTGGCACAACTTCCTGGCGAACGGGATCATCGTCCACAACTCGTACAACGAGGAGTCCGGCCGCTACCGGGAGCTCCAGCCCGTCTTCTACGTCCCCGACGAGTCCCGCAAGCTCGTCCAGGAGGGCCGTCCCGGGAAGTACGTCTTCGTGGAGGGCACCAAGGCCCAGCAGGAACTCGTCGGCCGGGCCATGGAGGACTCCTATCGGCAGGCGTACGAGGCCTACCAGGAGATGCTCGCGCAGGGTGTCGCCCGCGAGGTCGCCCGGTCGGTCCTGCCCGTCGGGCTCTTCTCGTCGATGTACGCCACCTGCAACGCCCGCTCGCTGATGCACTTCCTCGGCCTGCGCACGCAGCACGAGCTCGCCAAGGTGCCCTCCTTCCCGCAGCGGGAGATCGAGATGGTCGGCGAGAGGATGGAGGCCGAGTGGGCGAAGCTCATGCCCCTCACCTACGCGGCCTTCAATGCCAACGGCCGTGTCGCCCCGTGACGAAGGGATGCTCTCCCGCCCGACACACATGTACGGGTCATCCGCGCGAAGTGTCCGTATTGCGGCATTTGGAGAAGTTCATCTAGCCTGATCAAACGGACCCGGTACTGCTTGAACCCCCGAGCAGGCAGTACCGGGCTCCGCATTTGTCGTGACTTTTCGTAACCCCCCGAGGGCAGACCACAGGGGGAGCAACGAGTAGCGTGTTACCCATGGCTCCGACCTCCACTCCGCAGACCCCCTTCGGGCGGGTCCTCACCGCCATGGTCACGCCGTTCACGGCGGACGGCGCACTCGACCTCGACGGCGCCCAGCGGCTCGCCACCCACCTGGTGGACGCAGGCAACGACGGCCTGATCATCAACGGCACCACCGGTGAGTCCCCCACCACCAGCGACGCGGAGAAATCGGACCTCGTACGAGCCGTTCTGGAGGCCGTCGGCGACCGGGCCCACATCGTGGCCGGCGTCGGCACCAACGACACCCACCACAGCATCGAACTGGCCAAGGCCGCCGAGAAGACCGGCGCGCACGGCCTACTGGTCGTCACCCCGTACTACAACAAGCCCCCTCAGGAGGGCCTGTACCGGCACTTCACGGCCGTCGCCGACGCCACCGAGCTGCCGGTCATGCTCTACGACATCCCCGGCCGCAGCGGCGTTCCGATCAACACCGAGACGATCGTCCGCCTCGCCCAGCACCCCCGGATCGTCGCCAACAAGGACGCCAAGGGAGATCTCGGCCGGGCGAGCTGGGCCATCGCGCGCTCCGGCCTGGCCTGGTACTCCGGCGACGACATGCTCAACCTCCCGCTGCTCTCCGTGGGCGCGGTCGGCTTCGTCTCGGTCGTCGGCCATGTCGTCACGCCCGACCTGCGCGCCCTCGTCGACGCCTTCACCGCAGGTGACGTCCAGAAGGCCACCGAGATCCACCAGAAGCTGCTCCCCGTCTACACGGGCATGTTCCGCACCCAGGGCGTCATGACCACCAAGGCCGCGCTCGCCCTCCAGGGCCTGCCCGCCGGACCGCTGCGCTCGCCCATGGTCGAGTGCTCACCGGAAGAGATCGAGCAGCTCAAGATCGATCTTGCCGCCGGCGGGGTACAGCTCTGACAACGGACTTCACAACTGAATAGGCAGGCCACCGGTGCCTGCATCCACAACGACAACTGCTTCTGCACGAACGTCACGCGCGCCACGTGCCCTACCGGTACGTGGCGCGCGTGTTTGAGGAGAGTCTTTTGAGTCATCCGCATCCCGAACTGAGCCCGCCGCCGCCGCTTCCCAAGGGCGGCCTGCGGGTCACCCCACTCGGCGGTCTCGGCGAGATCGGCCGGAACATGACGGTCTTCGAGTACGGCGGCCGTCTGCTGATCGTCGACTGCGGAGTGCTCTTCCCCGAGGAGGAGCAGCCCGGAATCGACCTGATCCTGCCGGACTTCTCGTCCATCCGTGACCGCCTGGACGCCGTCGAGGGCATCGTCCTCACCCACGGTCACGAGGACCACATCGGCGCCGTCCCCTACCTCCTGCGCGAGAAGCCGGACATCCCGCTGATCGGCTCCAAGCTGACCCTCGCCCTCATCGAGGCCAAGCTCCAGGAGCACCGCATCCGCCCGTACACCCTCGAGGTGGCGGAGGGGAACCGCGAGCGAGTCGGTCCCTTCGACTGCGAGTTCATCGCCGTCAACCACTCCATCCCGGACGCCCTCGCCGTCGCGATCCGCACGCCCGCCGGCATGGTGGTCCACACGGGCGACTTCAAGATGGACCAGCTTCCGCTGGACAACCGTCTGACCGATCTACACGCGTTCGCACGGCTGAGCGAAGAGGGCATCGACCTCCTCCTCACCGACTCCACCAACGCCGAGGTCCCCGGTTTCACCCCGCACGAGCGGGACATCTCCAACGTCCTGCGCACGGTCTTCGCGGGCGCCCGCAAGCGGATCATCGTGGCGAGCTTCGCCAGCCACGTCCACCGCATCCAGCAGATCCTGGACGCGGCCCACGAGTACGGCCGCCGGGTCGCCTTCGTCGGCCGCTCGATGGTCCGCAACATGGGCATCGCACGGGACCTCGGGTATCTCAAGGTCCCGCCGGGCCTGGTGGTGGACGTCAAGACGCTCGACGACCTCCCCGACCACGAGGTGGTCCTGGTCTGCACGGGCTCCCAGGGCGAACCGATGGCCGCCCTGTCCCGCATGGCCAACCGCGACCACCAGATCCGTATCGTCCCCGGCGACACGGTGATCCTGGCGTCGTCCCTGATCCCCGGTAACGAGAACGCGGTCTACCGCGTGATCAACGGCCTGACCCGCTGGGGCGCGAACGTCGTCCACAAGGGCAACGCCAAGGTCCATGTCTCCGGCCACGCCTCGGCGGGCGAGCTGCTGTACTTCTACAACATCTGCCGCCCGAAGAACCTGATGCCGGTCCACGGCGAGTGGCGCCATCTGCGGGCCAACGCCGAGCTGGGCGCCATGACGGGCGTCCCGCACGACCGCATCGTCATCGCCGAGGACGGCATCGCCGTCGACCTCGTCGAGGGCAAGGCCAAGATCTCCGGCAAGGTCCAGGCGGGGTACGTCTACGTCGACGGCCTCTCCGTCGGCGATGTCGGCGAGCCGGCCCTGAAGGACCGGAAGATCCTCGGCGACGAGGGCATCATCTCGGTCTTCGTGGTCGTGGACTCCTCGACCGGCAAGATCACCGGCGGCCCGCACATCCAAGCCCGCGGATCCGGTATCGAGGACTCGGCCTTCGGGGACGTGATCCCGAAGATCACCGAGGTCCTGGAGCGCTCGGCCCAGGACGGCGTGGTCGAACCCCACCAGCTGCAGCAACTCATCCGCCGCACCCTGGGCAAGTGGGTCTCCGACACGTATCGCCGCAGGCCGATGATCCTCCCGGTCGTGGTGGAGGTCTGAGCCGAACTTGGAGCGGGGCGCCTCGATTTGCATCGGGGCGCCCCGCTCCAGTACGTTTACGGCTCCGCCTGAACGGGAAACGGTCCGCGCCACGTGCCGGACCAGCCCACCGAGAGGGGCCGGGAAAACCGACTCAGAACTTCTGATAAAGTCGGAACCGCCGGAAAGGAAACCGCGAAACAAAAGCGGGAACCTGGAAAGCACCGAGGAAATCGGATCGAGAAAAGATC
>NZ_JBLRVZ010000069.1:15330-49262 GCF_048159505.1 Streptomyces sp. T028 | reverse complement strand
ACGACGCCTACAAGCGGTTCCGGCTGCGGATGGGCTACCGGGGACAGGACGCCACGGGCAACCCGGGCATCGAGTCCCTGAAGAAGCTGGCCACGCGGCACGGTTTCAAAGCCATGGCGAAGCGGGACTCAGCGTCATAGATGAGGAACTGGCCCATGTGGTCGTGGTCCGGCAGCCCCCAGGACCGGCACCTGACGTTCAAGGTGGCGGGCTGCGACGGACGTCGCGGCGGGATCCGGCTGCGGGAGCGGGCCGCACGTCAGGACCCACGGTCCGGACGATTCCGAGGGCGGCGCGACGAGGCTCTTCGTCGCCCCGGGCGGCGATGTCGGCATCGGCACCACCACCCCGGCCGGCATTGGCGTGGGGAACCGCACGTCGAAGTCAGGGCCACGAGTAACGTCAAGCTGTCCGTGCGGACCGCGAACGTCGCCGCGGCGGTCTTCGCGCGCGACCAGAGCCTGTTCGGCGCACCGGCGGGCATGTTCGTGGGCACCCTTTTCCTGACGCCGTTGAGCTTCTTCACCACGAGCACGAGCCGGTTGACCATCGGCACCGACGACCCCGCGGAGCCTCACCTGAGGCTGCATCGGCAACGGAAATCCAGAGCAGGAAGACGTTTGCAGACGATGCTCCGCATCAGCGGCGCCCCTCAGGTGCTGCACGAACTGCTGGCCGCCGACGGCTCTCCGGGGGAAGAGGCAGCCCGGTCGTCCGGGCCTCTCGTGGGCGATGCCGCGCGGGCGGAACAGGGCGCGATTTCGGCCTCGATGTGGCGACGTAAGAGTTCCGTCATCTCCCCAGGGCTCCACGGCGCCCGCCCACCGCGTTGAATGAGACGGTGGCTGAACGATCTCCCGGGAGGCGAAGAGGAATGCGGCGGACTCGGAAGACACGGCGCGGACGCTTGATCGGTGTTGTCCTGGTGATGATCGTTGCAGGGGCGGGATTCGGGCTGTACTGGTTCCAGCCGTGGAAGCTGTGGCAGGACGAGACCGTGGAAGAGGCGCTGCCCGGCACGGTGCAGACGTCCGGAACTCCCCGTGCGGAGCCTTCTGTCACCGTCTCTTCGGCTTCCCGGCCACAGACCGTGGCGAGCGGCGAGCTGGTCAGCCACGAACACGCCACGTCCGGCACGGTGAAGCTGATCCGGCTGGCCGACGGCTCCCATGTCGTCCGGCTGGAGAACCTCGACACGAGCAACGGACCGGACCTGAGGGTGTGGCTGACCGACGCGCCGGTGAAGGAGGGACAGGCCGGCTGGCACGTCTTCGACGACGGGGAACACGTAAGTCTCGGCAGGCTCAAGGGAAACAGGGGCAGCCAGAACTACCCCGTGCCCGACGGCGTGGAACCGTCTCGCTACTCCAGTGTCAGCATCTGGTGCGACCGCTTCGACGTCTCGTTCGGCGCGGCCGAACTGGTCGGCTCCTGAACCGGCCTCGGGATCGATGGAACCGAGGTTGTCGGTGCCTCACCGCGGCGGGGTGCCGGCGCGTCTTCGCCGACACGAAGTCCGGCAAGGACGACCTGCGCCGAGAACTCAAGGCGTGTCACGGCTTCCTGCAGTCCGGCGACACCCTGGTGATGCCCGCGCTCAACCGCTACGGCCACGTGCCCAAGGACCTGGTGCACATGTGCGGCGAGTCCCGGCGCCGCGAGGTCGGCTTCTGCCCGCTGCACGACCGCCTGGACACCACCATGCCCGGCGGTCGGCTCGTCTTCCGCGTCTTCGCCCTGCTTGCCGAGTTCATCCGCGAGTTGATCGAGCTCGCTGCCGGACCGCTACCGCTGGACTCCGGCGGGACCAGTCCCGCGGGCGGCTAGTCCTGGGCGGTCGAATTCTTCACGGATACGCTGGGCCTGGAGCCTGATCGTGCATTCCCGGGCGTGGTCGTTGATCAGCCCCATGGCTTGCATGAACGCGAACACCGTCGTCGGCCCGACGAACTTCCAGCCGCGCTTCTTCAGGTCTTTCGACAACGCGACCGAAGCCGGGGATGTCGACAGGGTCTGTGGCTCGGCCAGGTCGCCTGCGTCGGGTTCGTAACGCCACACGAATGCCGCCAGTGATCCCTCGCGCTCGACCAGTTCCTCCACCCGTCGGGCGTTGTTGATCACTGCCTCGATCTTGCCGCGGTGCCGGACGATGCCCGCGTCGCCCAGGAGGCGGTCGACGTCGCTCCGGTCGAATCGGGCGACGGCCGGGACCTCGAAGTCCGCAAAGGCGGCTCGGAAGTTCTCGCGCTTGGCGAGGATCGTGCGCCAGCTCAGTCCGGACTGGAAGCCCTCCAGGCTCAGCTTCTCGAACAGGCGACGGTCGTCGTCGACGGGAAAGCCCCATTCGGTGTCGTGGTAGGCGAGGAACTCGGGGGCGGCTCGACTCCATGGGCAGCGCGGCTCGCCATCGGGGCCGAGGAAAGGCACCGTCACAGCAGGAAACCCAGCCGCTCGTTCGCCATCCCGGGCGCGATCTCGATGATCTCCGCCCTGACGACGTCCTGGGCGACGAACGGGTCCTCGTCGACGCGCTTCTGCAGCAGTTCGGGCGAGGTGTCGTGGGCGAGGACCGCGCCGCCGAGGCCCGGCTGGATGCTGCCGACCAGTAGGAAGACCCCGTCGTCCAGACCGCGCTTGATCCACTCCTGGTGGCCGGCCATGTGCTGCCCGGCGGCGGCCTTGTTGTCGGAGAACCGAAGCAGGACCACGAACATGCGATCTCTCATTTCTCGTAGGTGCGCAGCCAGTTGCGCATACGGTCGACTTCACGCCGGATGAATGCCTCGTCGCGGAAGGCGTTGGCCATGACGGCGACGCCTTGGCTGAAGGCGAGCACGCACATCGCCAGCTCGTCGGCCTGCTCGGCCGTCCCGAGCAGCGCGAACTGCTCGCGGAGCCAGGTACGGAACAAGGCGAACGGACGGCCGGCCTGGCCGAGCATGGCGTGGTCCAGCTTGGCCAGCTCCGTGGTCAAGGTGCCCACGGGGCAGCCGTAGTCCTGAATGTCGGCGCGGTTGGTCAACACGATCTCGATGTACCGCATGATCCGGCCGGCAGGGGTGGACGCTTCGGCCTCCCACTGCTCCAGCATCCGCCGGGTGTCGGCGAGGCGGGCTTCGATCACCGCGTCCAGGATCGCGTCCTTGGACTTGAAGTGGTAGTAGAAGTTGCCTCGCGACAGGCCGACGGCTCCGGCGATGTCCGCGAACGAGGTGTGCTCGTAGCCGTGATGGTAGAAGAGCCGGTCGGCTGCCGCGACGATCTGCTCACGGGTTGCCGCAGCAGTCACAGTGATCTCCTCACGTCGTAGGACAGTCGACCTAGAGCCATCAACGTAGGTCAGCTGTCCTAGATCGTCAAGCGGTTGACACCGCTGGTGCGGGCGACCTGGCGGGACGGCGCTCCGGGGCGACCGTCCTGCGATTCGCCAAGCGCAGGCGTTCCGCATGCCCCTTGACTCGTTCGCGCCGTTCGTCGGCGCCGGCGGGTGCGTTTCCCTGTTGTTGGTCGCCCACTACCGTCAGTGCGCCAGCGCGGGCCTGATCATCGCGGAGTCCACCACGATCTCTCCCGGGCGGTCGGTTGTCCTTTTGCGCCTGGCCTGCATGACGGCGCCCACGCGGCGAGCCGGCGGCGCCTGACCGACGCGGTCCACGAAGAGGGCGCCCGCCTGATGCAGGTTGTGCACATTCTCGGCCGGCGCGATACGCCGCTGCAGTGACCGCCCGTCCCGCGAGGTAGCCCGTTCGTGCGTGCCGCGCTCCGTTTCCTGACGCCTCGTCGGCGGCGTCCTGACGGCATCCGGCATGCGGACCCTTGTGAAGACTGCCGGTGGGCGGCAGTGCGCGGACCGGAGGCCGTCGAAGAAGATTGGCTCAGGGAGGCGCGGTTCCGATGCCGGACACCGGCAGGTGCGGCCACCAGAACGGGAAGCAACACCGCCGCCCGCCTCGGACGGCCAATGGACTTCAGCGACCGGTGCACCGCCCGTGCTCCCCCGCCCACGCCCGCGGTGAGCACAGGTCTTGTACCGAGAGAGAGGAGCAGCTGTGACGCCGTTTCTCGTTCCGCTCGCCGTGGCCGCCCTGGTCGTGGTCGTCTGCACGACGGTGCTGGTCCGTCGGGACCGGCGCCGGATGGCTGCGAGCGTGGAGAGCCTCCGCATCGAGACGGCCGCCACTCGCGGCCTGCGGGACGCCCGCCGCAGGGCACATGCCTACCAGAACCGGTTCCTGCGCGAACACGACTGAGCTCCCGGACCTTCGCAGGTCAGGGAGTACTTCCCCCGGCAGGACTGCCTTCGGCTCCCTTCGTGAGGGCCAGGCGGCCGGGCAGCCCGGTTCCGTCATCGGCGGGCCGCGGCCAGCGTGTCTCTGCCGACGCTCATCGCCCCGTATTCGAACGCCGGGTCGGGGGCGCGCATGCCGGGTTCCCAGCCGACGGGAAAGGCTGCTGCGCTCGGCGTCGTACATTGCCGGGCCAGGAGCCGTCGCGTTGACGCGAACCTAACGCGGTGTGTCCTGCTGCGGCTGCCCGGATGCGAAACGCTCGGCGAGCTGCGAGCCGAACATCAGGCCGGCGGTGAACATCATCAGCCCGAACTGCAGAGGAGACGCGAGGAACGCCGAGTCCTCGCCGTCCCGGCCGCACAGCAGAGCGAACAACGACCAACCGCACAGCCACAGCAAGTCGAACACAAGTCACGGTTCCCGGTTCAGGCCGACGCGAAGTACCGCAGCCACACGTACCCGGCCGACAGCGCCACCGTGACGACCGTGACGACGAGGCCGTACTTGGTGAACTGCCAGAAGGAGATGGGCTGGCGGTTGCGTTCGGCGATGCCGAGGACGACGACGTTGGCGCTGGCGCCGATCGCGGTGGCGTTGCCGCCGAGGTCCGCGCCGATGGCCAGCGCCCACCACATGACGTGGTCGGGGTCGCCGCCCATGCTGTGCACCAGATCGGAGGTGATCGGGGCCATGGTGGCCACGTAGGGGATGTTGTCCACGATGCCGGACAGCACGGCCGAGGCGCCCAGCAGCAGCATGGAGCCGCCGAGTTCGTTGTCTCCGATGGCGTGGGCGAGCGAGCGGGAGATCTCGCCGATCACGCCCGTCTCGATCAGGCCGCCGATCATGATGAACAGCCCCGCGAAGAAGGCCAGTGTGGGCCACTCGACCTCGCCCAGAACGTCACGCGTCTCCGCGGAGGAGACAGCAATCAGCAGGCCGGCGCCGAGCAGGGCGACGACGCTGGGCGCGTAGTGCAGCACCGGATGCAGCACGAACCCGGCCACTACCAGGGCCAGTACCGCGAGCCCCTGGACCAGCAGCCGGGGGTCGCTGATGGCTTCCTTCTCCTCCAGCGCCATGATCTCCTCGGCGCGTGTCTCGTCGTAGACGAAGGATGCGCGGAACAGGAAGCGGCACAGGGCGAGGAGAACCACCACCAGAACCGCCGACAGCGGGGCGAGGTGGACGAGGAAGTCGTTGAAGGACAGCCCGGCACGGCTGGCGATGATGATGTTCGGCGGGTCCCCGACCAGGGTTGCCGTACCGCCGATGTTCGACGCGAACACCTCGGCGATGAGGAAGGGCGCGGCGGGCAGCGCGAGGCGCTCGCAGACCAGGAGGGTCACGGGGGCGACCAGCAGGACCGTGGTCACGTTGTCGAGGAGCGCCGAGGCGAGCGCGGTGATCACGACGAGCATCACCATGACCCGGAACGGCCTGGCCCGTGCCCGCTTCACCGCCCAGATGGCCAGGTACTCGAACATGCCCGTCTTCTTCAGCACGCCGACGATCATCATCATGCCCATGAGCAGGAAGATGACGTTCCAGTCGACGCCGGAGTGCTCGGAGAAGAAGGCCGACGAGTCGTCGGTCGCGCCGATCGCCAGCATCAGCGCGGCACCGCCCAGCGCGGCGCCGACCCGGTGGATCTTCTCGCTGATGATCAGGCCGTACGTGGCCACGAATACGACGACCGCCGCCCAGCTCTGCCAGTTGTTCACGTTCCTCCGACAAGTCGTTCCGACATACGGGCCGCCGTATCCGCGCCCACCAGCCGGGGGCGGCGGTCGCCGTGGCGCTCGACGACGGCGACCAGCGGGGTGTGGGTGCGGGCCATGAGAGCCGCGACGTGCGTGACTCTCGCCTCCAGGGTGACCGCCGGTGGTCGGACCCGGTGGCGTGGCAGCCACTGCGCCACCGTGAGCCTGGCGAGCCTCTCCAGCGGGTCGTCCAGGACCCGGTCGTCGAATCCCGCGGCGTACTCCGGGTCCGTCAGCGCCTCGGCGGGCAGAAGCGGGCCGATCAGCTGCGGGCCCGCCACCGCGGCGTACGGCCATCCGGCACGGTCCACGACCAGCAGCGCGGGCAGCCGCCGCTCGACCAGCAGACAGGCCGCGCCGCGAGCGTCGTCGTCCACGCCGACGCACGGATACGGCTCCGCGAGGTCACGCGCCGACACGGCCGGCCCCCTCGACAGTCCGGGGCGACTCGTCGCCGCCGGGCACACCGGCGAGGTCCTCGACATCGAACATGCGGGCGATCGGCACATCCGTCGAGCTGTGCGCGATGATCGAGAACGCGATGCACACCGCGATGAGCGTGTACGCCTCTTCGCCCTGCGGGATCCCCGCCTGGAGCACCAGCAGCCCGTACACGACCGAGGCGAACCCCTTGGGCCCGAACCAGGCGGCGACCAGTTTCTCCTGGCGGGTGAAGCGGGTGCCGAGCAGCGACAGCAGCAGCGACGCCGGCCGGATGAGGACGATCGCGAGGACCACGGCGACGTACCCGCCGAACGACAGGTCCCCGAAAAGCTGCGGTGTGAGCAGCGCACCGAAGACCAGCAGCGCCGCGAACTTGGCCAGCTCCGCCAGCGCCTCTCCCAACGGCTCGAACGACTCCTTCGCCTCCAGGGAACGCGCGGTGAGTACGGCGCCCGCGGAGAAGGCGGCGAGGTAGGGATTGGCGTGCGTCAGGTGGCAGGCCGCGTAGAGGATAACGCCGATCGCCAGCGGCAGCAGTGGTTGCAGCTTCGGCTCGGCGCCCAGCAGGCGGAACCGCACCAGCTCGATCACCGCGAACGGCAGCACGATGCCGAAGACAAGTCCGAGGGCGAGTTCCAGGGCGATCTTTCCGAGAGACGCCTCGGCGTGCCCGGTGGTCGGTCCGGCCGCGGCGATCAGGACGAGGACGACCGGCAGGGCCAGCCCGTCGTTGATGCCGCTCTCCACGTTCAGCAACTGCCGCAGCTTCGCGGGGACTTCCTTGCGACTGACGATGGCGGAGGCGAACACCGGGTCGGTCGGCGCGAGCACGGCACCGACCAGGAAGGACGTCGTCCAGTCCAGACCCACCAAGTAGTGCGTGATCAGGGCCATGCCCAAGAACGCCAGCGGCATGCCCAGGCCGAGCGCGCGGGCCGGGCTGCGCCAGTTGGCCCGCAGCTTCGGGAACGAGACGTGCATGCCGTCGGTGAACAGCACCGCGAACAGCGCCAGGTCGGCCGTGACGGACACGATCTCGCTGTCCGGTGTGATGTGGATCAGTCCGAGGAAGCCGTCGCTGACGAGCGCGCCGCCGACCAGGAAGAGGAACGAGGTGGACAGGACGGTCCGGGCGGCCAGACCTGACAGCAGTACCGCGATGAGCAGCGCCACCCCGAACACCACGACGAGCACCATGACCCGGACCCCCGATCGGTGAAGAGACTTGTCCCTGAACCGCCGACCAGACTTCCCGGCACACCGTGGGGAACCCTACACGCTCTTTACGCGACGTTGACAGGTTGTTCCCGTGCACCCCTGCGCTTCTCCGTGCTGCCGGAACCCGGCAACGCGGAGAAGCCGGTGGGTCACTCGGGGTTCGTGCCGCGAACGGGCGGCGGAGTGGCGGGACCGTCGGCGGTCGGCGGATCGTCGGAGGCGCTCTCGGACTGACCCGCCGTGGGCCGGTTGCGTCCCCCCGACGCCCCGGGGGCCTCGGCGGGCAGCCAGGAGAAGAGTCCCAGCAGTGCCACGAGGGCGGCCACAGCGCCCAGGATCCGCAGCACCCGTCGGGTCCTCGCCCACGCGTCGAGGTGCCGCCACGAAGGACCGGGCCACGGGTCGTCCGGCAGCCAGATGTCTCCGATGGAGTCGGTCTCGGGCAGGAGGGTGCCGTCGCGGTGGGCCGCGCGCTCGCGCGCCGAGGGCTCCCGCGGGGCGGATCTGCGGATCGCTTCCTCGCTGTCGGTGAGGAACTTCAGCCAGACACCCTCGGGGATGAGAGGATCACGGGGAGTCACTTCGTGCGACCTCTCCCTTCGAGGCAGCGGGGAAGCCTGCCGACGGTCGGCACGCCGGACCCGTGCCGCATCCAATGTGCCAGCTTCACTCCTGGGCGCCGAATCGGCGGACGACCGTCGGCCGACTCCCCCGGACTCGATCATTGCACAGTGCAAAATAAGATCGCCACCCCATGGTCCAACGGGGTGTCGCGTGTCCCGTGTCCGTGTGTCAGCGGGGTGGGTGCTGCGGGTCGAACGCTTCGAGGCGGACGAACGGGATGGCTCGGCCTGCCTCGCGGTACGACCTGTCGCCGCGGTCGGCGGGCAGGCCCAGGAACCCGCACAGCCGGCGAGCCGCCCGGGGGTGGCGCCGGGCGTACTCCGCCATGATGTCGGCGCCTTCGTCGGCGGAGAGGAAGACCGCGGTGACGGCATGATGGCGGTTGCCGGACTGTATGACGGTCTTCGGGTGCGCGCGCAGGTTGCGGAACCAGTCCGAGGCGGGACCGAAGCCCGCGGCGACGGTCCATGAGCGGCTCGGCGCCTCGTGCGCCACGACCTCCAGGACTGCTTGGCGGTCGAGGCCGGTCCTGCGGCCCACGTGGTGCAGGAGCAGGAAGCGCTCGCCCATAACGGGGCCCAGCCCGGCTCGGAAGAGGAAGACGGGGGTGCGGGCGGCCAGACGTCGCCAGCCGGTGGGGAGGGGGGGATTGGAACGGGTTTCTCTGTGGGGCAACGTCGCCTGCCAGGAGGGTCGTCGGGCGCCGCTCGGGTAGAGGGCTGGTGTGGAGGCCGCTTCAGTGGGGCAACTTTTGCATAGTCTAAACTCGGCAGGGGTGCCTTTGCCTGCTGATGGGGGAAGGCTGCCCCGGAGTCGCGACACCGCAGGAGGACGTCCATGGCCACGACCAGACGGGTGCCCCGTTCCGGTTCCGGGGTCCTGACCTGGATGCCGGTGGCCGCGATGATCGTGGTTGCCGTCGCGGACGTCGTGGCCGGACCGGGCGTGGGGTTCCTGCCGCTCGTCTCGCTCGGGCCCGCCTTCGCGGGGCTGGTGGGAGGCTGGCGGCGGACCGCGCTGATCGGCTTACTCGCTCTGGTGCTCTGCCTCGCCCTCGGGATCTACGACGGCCTGTTCGAAGGCCGTCGTGGCTTCACCGCGCTGGTTTCGGTGGCCGGTGTCACGGGGGTGGGCATTGCCGCGGCCGTGATGCGCTCACGCAGGGAGGCCGAGCTGGCCAGCGTGCGCTCCATCGCCGAGGTGGCCCAGCGGGTGCTGCTGCGCCCGGTGCCGAGAACCGCGGGCCCGCTGCAGGCGGCGGTGTCGTACACCTCCGCCGTCGCGGAGGCGCGCATCGGTGGCGACCTGTACGAGGTGGTCGCCTCGCCGCACGGCATCCGGGTCATCGTGGGCGATGTCCAGGGCAAGGGACTGGCCGCGGTGGAGACGGCCGCCGTGGTGCTCGGCGCCTTCCGGGAGGCGGCCCACGACGAGCCCGATCTGCTGGGGCTCGGGGAACGGCTGGAGCGGAGCGTGGCCCGGGAACTCGAGGGGGAGAAGTTCGTCACTGCCGTTCTCGCCGAGATCGGTCGCGACGGCGGGGCGGTGTTCCTGAACTACGGTCACCCACCTCCCATGGTCGTACGCAGGGACGGCGCGGTGGAGTTCCCCGAGCCCGGCGCCTACGCACTGCCGCTGGGCCTGGGCGCCCACGGGGCCGAGGGGCCCAAGCCCTACCAGGTGGACTTCGAACCGGGTGAGCAGATCCTGCTGTACACCGACGGCGTGAGCGAGGCGCGCGACGAGTCCGGGGCGTTCTATCCACTCGCCGACCGGGCCTACCTGCTCAAGGAGCCCGACGCGCAGGCGGCCCTGGAGACGGTGAGAGAGGACCTGGTACGGCACACGGCCGGGCCGCCGCACGACGACGCGGCGATGCTTCTGCTGCGCTTCCATGGTCATGGGAAGGGAAAATCTGTTCCTGACCCGTGAGTGACCAGGCTCTTCGGCACGATAGAAAGGACATATGCCGGAGCACACGAGCCCCCTCGGGGCCATGGACGATGTCGACGAGGTCACCCGGGCGGTGCTGACCGCGTCCCGGCTGCTGGTGGCCGTCTCCGCCCGCTCGCTGGCCGCGGTCGAGGAGCGCGTCACCCTCGCGCAGTTCCGCATGCTCGTCGTGCTCTCCAGCAGAGGCGCCACCAAGCTGGTCGCCCTCGCCGACCTGCTCCAGGTGGCGCCGTCGACGGCCATGCGCATGGTGGACCGGCTCATCGCCGCCGGGCTCGCCGACCGCCAGACCAACCCCGGCAACCGCCGCGAGACCCTGCTGCAGCTCACCGACGAGGGGCGGCGCACCGTCGAGGAGGTCACGGCCCGGCGCCGTGAGGAGATCGCCGCGATCGTGGCGAGGCTCAGGCCGACGCAGCGACTGGCCCTCGTTGAGGCCCTCGGGGCCTTCAACGAGGCCGGAGGGGAACCGCCCGCGCCGGTTGCCGCGGACGACGCCGAACCGCATCCGCTCGGGTGGGGGCCCGACGCGGTGATGGCCCACGAGTGATCCTCCCCTGACCTCGGTGCCGTGCTGGGCTGTGTGGTCCGGACCGAGCACGGAGCACGTACCCGGCGTTCCCTCTGCTCCCGCTCACTTTGCATAATGCAAGGGATACGGGGCCGAACTGGTCCGGAGCGGGACGGAAAGGATGGGTGGCCATGCGTCGGTCGAGTCGCCCGTCGTGCCCCGTGGAGTCGCGGCTGGCGGGACATGTGCGTGCCACTGTGTGGGGGCCTGCCGAGTTCGTCCGGCTGCCGCCTCGCTGGCTGGTCGGGGAGGGGGTGCTCGCGGCCGCGCTGGCCGTTCTGGGCATCGTCGGTACGGCCATGGTCGGTGCGTGGACGGGCCGTGCGGCGCTGGCCGACGGCGCGGTCGGCCTGGTGTGCGCGCTTGCCCTCGCTGTCCATCTGGTCGTGGTGCGGGCGGGCCGGGCGCTGGTGGGCGTCGTCGCCGTGCTCGCGGTGGGCCTGGCGGCGCAGGCTCCGCAGGCCGCCGCCGGCGTCGTCCTGGCGGAGCAGGGGCGGGTGCAGATGGTGGAGGTGACGTCCGTACAGGACGGTGCGGACGCTCGGGGCGGGCGCAACCGGTTTCTCTGCTCCGTGGCCGACGACCGCGGTGTGCCGCTGTCGGTGCGTATCTGGCGTGGTTGCGGGCAGGCCACCCGCCCCGGCGACGCTCTCGCCGTCGTCTATGACCCACGCGGGCGGGTGCCTCCGCGCGGCGTCGTGGCCGGGGGAGGGGCGCTGCGTGCGCTGCTCGGCCTGGCCGGGTGGGTGGTCGCTCTGCTCGCCGTGACGGTCGTCGCGGTCGTGCGCTCCTACCGGTCGTCCATCCCCTCGGCCGGTCGGTGCGGGGGCGCTGGCAGCCGCTGATCATCCGGCTGTCGGGCTGGGTGTCGGGTTCGCGGTGTTGACGTTGAGGTCGGGGCGGGGGGTGAGGACGACCATGGGGGCGCCGGGCTGGGGCGGGGGAGGGGTGAGCTGGTCCTTGGGGAGCTTGGGCGGGGTGCTCTGCTGGAAGTTGACCTGTTCGCTGTTGATCACGCCGGTGTTCTCCAGCACCGTGATGTGGTCGAGGACGGTGTCGTTGGCGAGGTCGGCGAGCTGACGGACCAGGCTGTTCCTGGTGGTCGCGCGGATCTTGGCGATGGTCGGGAAGATCTGGCCGTGCGTGACGCGCATGATGTTGGCAGCGGTGCTGTCGAACTGCCTGCCGGACTCCGCCTGCGAGGTCGCCACGAACTGCTGCTGTTGTGGGCTGGCCTGGTTGGGCAGCGTGATGTTCAGCATCGGCGCGATCTTGCGGCACATCTCATCCAGGCCCGCGTGCCCGACGATCAGGTGCGCACCGGCTTCTTTCATCTCCGGGGTCGAGCCCTTCTCCATGGCGATCTCGCCCAGGGGGTACTCCCAGAGGCCGGCCGCCCGGACCTTGACGACGAAGTCGCGATCCGCCTCGGTCAGAGGGCCGAACTGGGTGTTGGCGATGATCCGGTCGGGGGCGGAGGCCGTGGTCTGGATCCCGAGCATGGAGGGGTAGGCAAGGGCGCTGAGGGTCAGGGCGAGGGCCCCGCCCACGAAGACCGTGCCGAGCGTGTTGCGCGAGAAGGGCATGAGTGCCTCCCGGACGTGGTGGCGTGCGGATGTACGTCAGGAGGTACGTGCAGTCGGGCTCGATCAATCATTGCAGTGAGTAAATTTTGCATAGTCTGGAGTGATGTGCATCACACCTGGGTGGTGTCGAGTGGGTGCTGACGGTCGCGTGCCGCCGTCGCTCACGTCTCGTACAGGTGGGCCGAGGCGACGCGCCCCGGGCGCATGATGCGTATCTTGTGGCCCTCGCAGGCCGGGCATTGGGGTGACTGGAGCGGGGAGGGCACCCGTTCGCCGTCGACCTGGTACTTGGCTGTGATCCGGGAGTGCTCGTCCACTGTCACGTCGATGTCGTACGTACCTTCCCAGCCGTGCCCGCAGTCGAGGCAGGCGAACGAGTATGCGCGTCGGACGTGGTCGGTGGTCATGGTCGCCTCCGGGGGTTGATGGAGCCCATCGGGATTGCCTCCTCCTATTTTTGCATAGTGCAATTTAAGTAAAAAGGGCCCACGCCTCAGGGTGTGGCCGACGAGGCGGACTGCGAGGCTCCCGAGTGCAGGGCACGCAGGGCGTTCTGGTGGCTGAGCCAGCCCACGGGCTTCTCGCGGGCGTCGTCGAGGACCGGGACTCCCGTGCCTCCCGCTGAGAGCAGTGTGTGCAGCGCCTGCCCCACGAACTGGTCGGTGGTGACGGGGGACGGCCGCTGGGCCAGCTGCCCGACCCGGGTAGGCGCGGTCTGAGGCTGCTCGGCGAGTGCCTCGGCGACGGCCTGGGCGGTGACCACGCCCCCGTAAGCCCCGGTGTCGTCCACGACGGGCAGGGCGCCGTGACCAGAGAGGCCCAGCAGGTCCGCGGCGTCGGTGAGCGGCGTCGACGAGGGCAAGGGTGAGGGCAGCGGCTCCATGACGGCGCCGACCCGCTGGGTGCCGAGCGGGGCGCCGGGCGCGGGTCCCTCCAGGTCGATGCCCCTGCGGCGCAGCTTGAGGGTGTAGACGGTGTCGCGGGACAGCAGTCGGCTCGTGGCCGTGGCGAGCACGATCGCCAGCATCAGCGGCAGGATGATCGAGTACTCGCCGGTGAGCTCGAAGAGGATCACCACGGCGGTGATCGGTGCACGGGCCGCACCCGCGAAGACCGCGCCCATGCCGACCAGCGCGTAGGCCCCGACCGCGCCGGCCGTGCCGGGCAGCAGGGCGTGCGCGCCGGCGCCGTATGCGGCGCCCAGCATCGCGCCGATGAACAGGCTGGGGGCGAAGACGCCGCCCGAGCCGCCGATGCCGATCGTCAGGCTCGTCGCCAGCATCTTGCCCGCCAGCAGCAACAGCAGGATGCCGACCGCGTAGCCGCCCTCGGTCGCCTTCTGCAGCACCGGGTAGCCGACGCCGTACATCTCGGGCAGGGCGAGCAGCACCAGGCCGAGTGCGAGGCCGCCGACCGCCGGGCGCAGCCACTCGGGTCCGCGCCACAGCCAGTCGCAGGCGTCTTCGATCAGGTAGAGGAAACGGGAGAAGCCCGCCCCCACCGCAGCGGCCAGGACGCCCAGTACGGCGAACAACCCGTACTGCGCGAGATGGTCCACATGGAATCCCGGCAGGGCCAGGAAGGCCACATCACCGAAGGCCGCCCGGCCGATGACGCTCGCCGTCACGCTGGCCAGTACCGTCGCGCCGAACGCCTCCGCGGTGAACGTGCCCAGGATCAGTTCCATGGCGAAGAAGACGCCCGCCAGTGGCGCGTTGAACGTGGCGGCGATACCGCCCGCCGCGCCACAGGCGACCAGGAGCCGCATCCGTCCCTCGGTCACCCGTGCCACGCGGCCCAGGGTCGAGCCGAGTGCCGAGCCGATCTGCACGATCGGCCCCTCCCGGCCCACCGAGCCGCCCGAGCCGATGGTCAGGGCGGAGGCCAGGGTCTTCACCACGGCGACCTTGGGGCTGATCCGTCCACCTCGCTGGGCGACGGCCAGCATCACCTCGGGCACCCCGTGTCCGCGGGCCTCCTTGGCGAAGCGGTGGACGAGCGGCCCGTAGAGCAGGCCGCCGAGCACGGGCGCGAGCAGTACGAAGAACGGCCCCAGCCACGGGACGTGGGGATTGCCGGAGCCGGGCGCGGCGGCGTAGTCGTCGTGGCCGGAGAAGAGACGGGTGAACTCGCCGATGCACCAGCGGAAGACGATCGAGCCGACACCGGCCCCGGCGCCGGTCAGGGCGGCCAGAACCGGCAGGCTCCCGGAGGCGGAGCGCAGGCGCGTAAGCCTTCGTCCGGGGGCCTGGGCCCCCGGTGCGCGTTGGGCCGCCGCCGTTTCGTCCTCGGTCGTCTCGATGGCGTGCATTGCTACCCCTTCCATACGTTTGCATTATGCAAAACATGTCAAGGGTGCGGTGCGGGGGGTGAACGCCGAGGGCGCTGCCGCCGTACCCCCGAGAACGGCAGCCGGACCTGAGGGAGGAGACGGGTCGTGCGAAGCGTCGGTCTCGCGGGCCTCCCGCCCTCGGTGCGCGGAGAGCGGGTCGATCCGCTGGGCGCCTGTGTCCGTGCGGGGGTGTTCGCCCTGGCGGGCAGTGTGCTGGCGGCGCTGGGGCACCAGGCGGCCGGGGGCGCGACCGTGTCCGGGCGACTCCTCGCGGCGCTGGTCCTGCAGTTCGTCTGCGTGTGGCCGGCGGCCCGACGGCACTTCTCCCCGTTGGTCATGGCCGGATGCACGCTGGCGGTCCAGGGCGTACTGCATCTGGTGCTCGCCCGCGCCCCTGGGGAGCCGTTCGCCCACGTCGCGCACACCGGCTCGACGGCAGGGGCCCTGAGCGGACCCGTGGTGCCGGGTTCGGCCGACACTCACGCCTGGCATCAGGCTTCTGCCGTGATGACGGCCGTGCACGTGGGAGTCGCGCTCCTGCTGGCCTGGGTGCTGCACCGGGCCGATGCGGCCCTGGAGGCTGCCAAGTCGGCGCTCCACATGACACGACGGGCCATGGAGGCCGTGGGCGGATGGCTGAGGCGGGTCAAGGCCCGACTGCTGGCGCGTCCGGTACTTCCGGCGTCCCCCATCCCGGGAGCGATGCCGTACCCGGAACCTCTCGTGCCGGTCCCGTCCCGGCCTCCGGAACGCGCACGGCCCCGCAGGGGACCACCGGTGAACCTCACCGCCCTGGTCCACTCGTCCCTACCCCGGGCAGGCCGAAGCCCGCCCGGTCCCATGTATCCGGAGTCCCTACTTGTCGTTGCCTCCGTTTGCCAGGGGGGTCGGCGCCCCAGCCGCCCCGCTGACGCCTCTCGCCCCCTCGGGCCGGTCGGCCCCCGGTGCCTGCTGCGTGGCCCTGTCCCTCCTCGTGCTGCTGGCGGCACTCGTGGGCGCCCTCTTCACCGGCGCGGCCCCCGCCTCCGCGCACGCGGTGCTCAAAAGCAGTGATCCCCGCGAGGGCGCCGTGCTGAAGACCACACCACGGCAGATCACGGTGACCTTCGACGAGGACGTCGCCCTCGTCGAGAACTCCCTCCGCGTCCTCGACCCCGACAACAGGCCCGCGACGGCCGGCGATCCGGAGCACGCCGACGGACAGGGCAACACCGCCCGTGTTCCGCTTGTGAGCGGGCTGGGGCAGGGCACGTACACCGTTTCCTGGCGTGTGGTGTCCGCGGACGGCCACCCCGTCACCGGGGCCTTCACCTTCTCCGTCGGCAAGCGCTCGCCGGCTCGGGCCGTCGTCGCCGGTCCGCTGTCCGTGCCCAGGGCCACCAGCCTGCCGTACGACACCGCGCGCCATGCCGCCTACGCGGGACTGGCACTGCTCATCGGCATCGCCGTGTTCGTCCTGGCCTGCTGGCCGACGGACACCGCCCGGCGCGTCGTGCGCCGCCCGTTCGTGGCAGGCTGGTGGGTGATCGCGCTCGCCACCCTCGCCTCGCTGCTGCTGCGCGGACCGTACGACAGCGGCGAGGGGCCGGACGAAGTACTGAACCCGCGGCTGCTGAGCAGCACGATGGCCAGCAGGCCTGGCGCCGCCCTGCTGGCGCGGTTGGGGCTGCTCCTCGTGCTGGCCGTGCTCGTGCGGAGCAAGAGGGTCCGGCAGGGGGTCGACCGGCGTACGCCGAGGGCGGCGGGCGTCCTGCTCGCCCTTGCCCTGGCCGCGACCTGGGTCGTGGCCGAGCACGCCGCCGTCGGCGTCCAGGTTCCGGTCGCGGTCGTCTCCACCGCACTGCACCTGCTCGCCATGGCGGTGTGGCTGGGCGGGCTGGCCGCCCTGATCACGGCTCTGTACCGGGCGCCGGCCGAGGATCCGCTCCCGCCTGCCGCGGTCGCCCGTTTCTCCCGGCTGGCGTTCGTCTCGGTGACGGTGCTCGCCGCGACCGGTGTCTACCAGTCGTGGCGCGGGCTGGGCTCCTGGGACGCGCTGCTGCACACCGAGTACGGCCGGACGCTGTCCTTCAAGGTGTGGACGGTGTTGGTGGTGCTGGCGGTGGCCGCTCGGTCACGGCGTTGGACAGCGCGGCTACTCACCGCGCCCGAGCCCGAACCGGAGCGGGAGCCGGTCGCGGTGGGTGGCGGACAGGCCGACGGCTCCTCCGGCACCGCCCCTTCCACGCCCGGTACGGAGACGGAGCAGGCGGCACGGCGGCGCGGACTGCGTCGCTGTGTCCTGGCCGAGCTGGCGGTCGGCATGGTGGTCTTGGTGTTCACCACGATGCTGACCGGGACCCCAACCGGCCGGGCCGCCGAGGAGTCGGCCGGCCTGGCGGCTCTTGTACCGGGTCAGCCCACCCAGACCCTCTCCGTGGTCCCCTTCGACACCGGCAGCACCACCCTGGGCCCCTTGGGAAGGGGCAAGGTGCAGATCGTCCTGGAACCGGGTCGTGTCGGCCGCAACGCGGTTCAGGCGGTTGTCTACGGCGCCGACGGCGGCCTCGTCCCCGTACCTGAACTGCGCCTGAAGTTCATCCTGGCCGGGAAGGGCGTGGGTCCCCTGGATGCGGGGCTCGTGGACGAGCGCGGCTACTGGGGGAGCGACAGTCTCACCCTTCCGGCCGAGGGGACGTGGACGATGCGGGTCACCGTGAGGGTCTCGGAGATCGACCAGGTCACCGTGGAGAAGCCGGTCCATATCGGCCCCTGACTGCCTCTCGCCCCATGGTTTGCATTGTGCAAAACTTGCTGTGATGCGATCCGGTGGGGGCGAGGGACTTGGAAGACCAACGACACGTGCCCGACTTGCCCATGTCGCGACGGTCGAGGTCCCGGGGGCCTGGCCCCTGGGACTGCCCTCGCCCCCCTGGGCGGGAAGGGGGAAGGATGGCGCCCGTCGTCGTCCACGAGCCCCTCGACACCGGGGGCGCCCCGTGTCGGTCAGGGGCCAGGTGGTGGCCCTGGCGCGGAGCCTGGCGGACGTCCTCGCCGTCGTCCACCGGATCGGTATCGCGCTGGAGTGGGAGGAAGCCGGGGCCACACCGCTCGTCGAGTGGCAGGGAGGGGGATTTCATGTCTGGCGCAAGCGGCGCTGACTCCCCAAGGGCGACGGAGGGCGTCGGCGACGAGGAGTCGCAGCGGCGCTGCGATGCCGCACCTATTTTTCGGTGAAGACTGCCGGAAGGCGGCAATGACAGTCCACTGCGGTCGGTGTGAGGATGCGGTGCGGCCGACGATCTCGCACGGCGCTGACGGCCCGCGTGCCGCGGCGGTCGCTGTCCGTCGCGCAGAGCCGCCCTCGACGACAGGAGTCCCCGCACCATGGTCTGGCAGCTGACCGGCCTCGCATTCTTCTCCCTCACCCTGCTTCCGTCGGGGGCGGCCCTGGTGGCCGGACACGCGCCGGACCGGCTGCGAAGCCGGCTCGCCGCCGATGCGCGTCCCCTTGGCTGGGCCCTGCTCTCCCTCTACGCCGTCGCGCCCCTCAACGCGCTGCCCCGCCTGTGCCAGGCACCGCCTTCGATCACCTTCGCGGCCACCGCCGTCGCGGCCGCAGGAGCATTGGGGGGCTGCACGTACATGGCCCTCGCCACCGCCAGAGCAGGGAAGGTCGCCCCGTGACCGGCGGACCCCGGCTACGGAGGGTCGCGGTGTCGCTGGCTGCCTGGTGGCTGGCGCTCGCGCTTGTGCTGTGGCTCCTGGGCCGGGCGCTCGACCAACCCGCCTCGCCGGCACAGTGCGGGGCTTCGGCCGCGTTCCTCGTGTGCGTGGGGGAAGTCGGGGACCTGCTGCGCAGACGGTGGAGGACCCGCCTG
This sequence comes from Streptomyces sp. T028, assembly GCF_048159505.1. Taxonomy (NCBI): domain Bacteria; kingdom Bacillati; phylum Actinomycetota; class Actinomycetes; order Kitasatosporales; family Streptomycetaceae; genus Streptomyces; species Streptomyces sp. T028. Next base: position 30,622 of record NZ_JBLRVZ010000069.1, on the reverse strand, counting down.
GGTGTACGGCGGCGTCGGTCGGGGCCATCAGGGTCTCCACCGGCTGGCCCCTAGGGGACCGGTACGGCGGCCCCGTCGGCGCTCTTCGTGCGTGGTGGATGCCCGGAGTTCCCTGAGCCGAGTGTCCGCTGCGGCTGCCCGGGTCTTCGGCGCCACGCCGCGTGTCAGCGACTCTCTGCCCGTCGTTGCCATCATCGTGCGTCGGCTGTGCCATGGTTCGCGGTGGCATGGCGCCGAACAGAGCACGGCAGGCGGGCCCTTCACGCTTCCTGGACGATGACGGCGTAGGCGCCGACGCCGATCAGCGCGGGTGCCGGAAGAGCGCCGCATGAGGTGAGCAGGCTCAGGATCCGGCCCGATTCGGGGTCGAAGTCGATGTCCTGGAGGGTGCCGACCTCGGTGCCGCGTTCCGACAGGATGCGCCGCCCGAGGAGGTTTCGGCATGCGGCGGCGTGCTGGGTGAGGTCCTCCTCGTCCTCCTCACGTATGTTGACTCGGGCCATGACCGCATCCGGGCCAATGGCGTGCACGTACTGCCAGGTCAGAAGGGTGCCGCCACCGTTGGTCTTCTTCAGCCGCAGGGCGAGGACTCGGGCGGGGCGGGGCGCGATCACCAGGCTGTCGACCAGGCCGATACTCTGCGCCTCCGCCGTGTCCATCACCGGTCGGTCCGTGATCTCGGAGAGCAGCATCGGGCTCAGGCTTTCTTCCCGTTCATACGGCTGCGGAGCTCGGGTATCGCCTTGTGGAGGGCGACGAGGTCGTCGGTCACGTAGTCGGCGACCGCGGCCGGGACGACGAGCGCCTCGCCGGACACGGCGATGGTCCTGGCCAGGGGGATGAACACGGTGGCGCGTTTCCGGCCGGCGAGTGCCTCGCCGGGGGCGATCTCGTAACCCGCGACGACCGCCTGCGACGCGGTCACCTCGATCACCACATCGGCGACCTGCCCCAGGTCCGTACCGGAGTCCGTGAGGACCCGTGCCCCGAGGACGTCACCGCCGGCCGCCTCTTTGGGTTCCGCCACCTCGTCCAGGTCCTGGAACGCTGTCTCGTCCTGGATCATCACGGCGTCGGGCCCCAGGCCCGTCACGGCTTCCCAGGGCAGTGCCTGGCGCAGGGGACCGGAGAGCAGCCCGAGGCCGCTGAGGGTGAAGCCCGAGATCCGGCCCGCGCGCCCGTCGAGGACGACGTCCTTCACCCGGGCCACGATCTCACCGCCGAGTGTCACCACGGGGCGCCTGGTGATCTCCGATGCCAGCATGAGCGTACTCACGCGGTGTTGCCTTTCCCCTTCGGGCGAGAACGCCGCACGACGACCACACCGCCGCGACGCCGCTTCGCCTGGACGCCCACGGCCGTCCCGGCCACGGCGGCGAGCAGGACCACGACCACAATGAGCCAGAACCACCAGTCCACCGCAGGCACCTCCGCCTCGGAGCCGGGGGTGTCCCGCCACGCTCCCTGAACAGGATCTCTCCCGGACAGGGAGCTGTCCAGAGACCGTCAGTGCGATGCTCGCGTACCCCCGTATGCCCGGGGGGATCCTCACACCGTGTCGGCCCGGTCGGGTTCGCCGTGCTGACGGGGCTCGGTGCGCGGTACGGCGTGGTGCTCGGCGGGCAGGAGCGGTGAGGCCGGGGCGGACAGCTCCGGTCCCTCTTCGGGGATGCTCTGCGGCGGGACCGGCGGTGAGCCGATGGCCGCGCCGGGCTCACGCGTCGGGAGGGCGTGATGGACGGTACCGGACCAGCGCTCGTGCGGTGCGGGGCTGTCGAGGCGCAGCAGGACCGCCAACGGGGCCCAGCCCCACAGCAGGAGGGCGGCGAGGGCGGTGACGTAGGGCAGCAGCGTGCCGACGGGGGCGGGGAGCAGGGCGTCACGGGTGTACTGGGCCGCCGTGAGCCAGATCAGGGCGAGCGGGGCGTACGCGATCCAGGTGCGCACGGTGATGCGGAGGAATCCGGCCGGGCTGCTGTCCGGGCGGGCGATGTGCAGCAGTACGGCCCGTTTGCCGGGGTTGGCGGTGGTCAGGGCGGGCAGCAGCCAGAACCAGACCGGGTGACGGTTCGTCGGTTTCCGGGGGGTGTGGGTGGACGTCGTGCGCTCCCGGGCGTGGCTACGGCGCTGTCGGTGCCGTGGTGCTGGGGGAGGGCGTCGTGGGCGGGGTGCCGGTGCGGGTCAGTGCCTGCTGGTCGGCGAGGGCGATGGCGAGTTCGCCGGCCGCGTTGGGGTGCAGGGGCGCGTTGGCGTCGGGTCCCTGGACGAACGGCTGGTCGCTGCAGAGCCGGTGGCCGTCGAAGTGCTGGGGTACGGAGGTGAAGCCGAAGGTCTGCGCGCCCTGGCGCAGCACGGAGTTGAGTTCGTCGAGGCGGGACTTGAGGATCTTGGCCTTGGCGGCGGTGACGTGCTGGTCCTTCAGGCAGCTCACGTTCTCACCGAAGGGGTTGTAGTACTCGTTGATCAGGATCCGGGGATGCTGGGACAGTGCGGCCAGGCTGCCGAGCAGGTCGTAGTAGTCGGTGGTGAAGGCGGCGATCTGCTGCTGGAAGTACGCGGTGGACGCCTTGTCGTCGCAGGCGTTCGCGGCGGCGCAGAGTGCGGTCAGGGTGGACCAGTGGATGTCGTTGGCGCCGATGCTGACAATGGTCACCGAGGCCTTGGTGGCCTTCAGTGCGGCCGACAGTTGGGGAGGTACTTCGGTTGTGCCGCGTTGTTGGGGGCCGAGGAGGCCGTCGCGGATAGTGGCGCCGCTGCAGGCCAGGTTGAGGGTGTTCCAGTTGTTCGCCGCGGCGAGGTACACCGCGTAGGCGTCCTTGGTGCGTCCGCACGCCTTGTCCGCGGCGGTGGGGTCGTCCAGAGGGGCGTTGCCGATCGCGGCCGCGGTGGAGTCTCCGATGACCACGGCCTGGACTCCGGGCCGGGCGGGTGCGCCGACAGCCTGCACGGGTGCGGGCGTGCCGGGACCCACCATGTCCTCGATGCCTCGGACGTGTCGCAGCGCTGCGGGTGTGCCGGAGGCCAGCAGGTAGACGCCGAGGGCGTTGAGCGCGCACACACCTCCGACGGCGAACGCGAGTGTCCGCAGTGTCGCCGTACGGCTGGAGCGGCGGAGGCCCGTGATCGCGACGGCGATCAGCGCCGCGAATCCGACGGCGATCAGCGTCTCCCACAGCAGGTAGCGGGTCCAGGCGGAGGTGAGCTGCTCACTCAGTTCCTTCCCGGCGGCCTGGGCGCCTCCTGGCTCGGTGAGAGCACTGGCCTGGGCGTTCAGGGAGATCTGCGTGACCTTCAGCCGGGGGCGGATCGGGCCTTCGAACCGGGGCCGCGTGGGGATGACCTGACCGAAGAGGTCGAGTTCGCCTGGTCCTGACATGCTCAGGTCCGGAGTGGCCGCGCCCACCTGCACGGTCTGGCCGGCCGGCGAGACGGTCTGCAGGGGTGTGACGCGGATCGACAGCCATACGGACAGCGTGGCCACCGCCAGGACGGCGGCGGTGTATGCGAGGAGGGACGGTATCCGGCGAAGCCACGGGCGCATACGGCTCCTTCGCTCGGCCGGCGTCCGGCGCGGTCGTCGGAGGCTCGACCTGTCTGGCAGGCGGGCTACGAACATCCGGTGCCGGCTGTCACGGCGGGACTGTGACCCTACTGGGTCAACGCGGTCGAGCGGTCGGACTTGGCTGGCTTCTGGATCCACTGCCGGCGGCATGGACCCGGGAGTAGTGGGCAGACGGGCCGGGAGCCGGGCAGGGCTGCGAGACAGGTTGCCGGGACTGCCGAAGGCATTACAAGACCGTGATACCAGAAATAGGTAGTTTGTAGGATGTTGAGAAAGTATGCGCATATGTCGAGGGCTGAGGCGGGAGCGGCGCAGCCGCTTGCAGGCCTGGGACGCGAGGCCCCCACGGCGCCCTGTAGCGGCAGGGGTGGGCGATGACCAGGGCTCTGACCTTGCACGATGCGATGGTGGCGGGTGTCGCGGTGGCCGCGGGCGCGACGGCGGGCCTGGTGGCACGGACGGTGTTGCGATGGTTGGGGGAGCGGGCCCGCCGCACGCGGTGGAGCGGTGACGAGATCGCCGTCGACGCGCTGCGGACATTGGTGCCCTGGGCGGCCCTGGCAGCCGGGGTGTCGGCGGCCGGCGCGGCTCTGCCGCTGACCGTGGCCGCTCGCCACATCCTCCACATGGTGCTGGTCGCCATGCTCATCCTGGCCGCCACGGTCACCGCGGCCCGCACCGCGGCGGCCCTGATCCGGTCTCTGGCGCTCTCGCGGTCCGGAGTGGCCGGCTCGGCCACCATATTCGTCAACATCACCCGCGTCGCGGTCCTCGCGATCGGCATCCTGGTCCTGCTGCAGACACTCGGCGTCTCGGTCGCCCCGCTCCTCACCGCCTTGGGCGTCGGCGGTCTCGCGGTGGCGCTCGCACTGCAGGACACGCTGGCCAACCTGTTCGCGGGGGTGCACATCCTGGCGTCGAGAAAGGTGCAGCCAGGCGACTACATCCGGCTCGGCAACGGCGAAGAGGGCTACGTCGTCGACATCAACTGGCGCAACACCGTGGTGCGCCAGCTGCCGAACAACCTGCTGATCATCCCGAACGCCCAGCTCGCCGGGGCGATCATGACCAACTACCACCAGCCCGAGCAGCAGATGTCGGTGCTGGTACAGGTCGGCGTCGGCTACGACAGCGACCTGGAGCACGTCGAGAAGGTGACGGTCGCCGTGGCCGCTGAGGTGATGGCGGAGGTTCCCGGTGGAGTCCCCGACCATGAACCGGCCGTCCGGTTCCACACGTTCGGGGAGTCCAGCGTCGACTTCTCGGTGATCCTGCGAGCCCGTGAGTTCGCCGACCAGTACCTGGTCAAACACGAGTTGATCAAACGCCTGCACCGGCGTTACCAGGCCGAGGGCATCGAGATCCCCTTCCCGATGCGGACAGTGGTCGTGCAGCGGCAGGACCAGGCGCCCGTGTGCGGGCCGGGAGAGAAGGGCGCAGGTCCAGCCCTGATGCCGATCCCCGCAGCAGGCACACCGAGCTCCCGGTAGCGCGGGGCGGACGCGCGCGCCCGCCACCGTCGCCTTGTCCGCGTCATCCGCCGCCCCGTTCGGCCGCCCCCACAGTCAGGCCGAACAGCCGAACACCGCCAGCTGCGCGGGAGAGGCGGGTCAGGGCCGACGGAGGGCAGCGAGTTCCGCGTTGAACTGCGCTCCGGCGAGGAGGGCGAGGTTGGACACCCACAGCCAGACCAGGAAGACGACGAGGCCCGCGAGGGAACCGTACAGACGGTCGTAGGCGCCGGCGTACGTGGTGTAGAGAGTGAAACCGGCAGAGGCCAGCAGCCACAGGAAGACGGCGAGCAGGCCGCCCACGGCCCGTTGGCGCAGGCCGTAGGCGGTGGTCTGCCCGGAGCGGAACAGTACAAGGACCAGCACGGTGACCAGGCAGGCCAGCAGCGGCCACTTCAGGATGTTCCACGCGGTGACGCCGGCACCGTCTACTCCCATGACCCGGCCCGCCGCGCGGGCCGCGTCCCCGGTGAGGACCAGTGCAGCCGCACTGGAGACCAGCAACGTCAGCAGTACGAACGCGTTGATCACGGTCAGGGGGGCCTTCTTCCACAGCGGGCGGCGGTCCCTGACGCCGCTCATGGCGTGCAGGGCGCGGCGGAAGACGCTCAGGTAACTGGAGGCCGACCACAGGGCGGCCACAGTGCCGAAGGCGGCCAGCAGTCTCGCCGGTGCCTGCTGGTCGGCCATGCTCTGCAGAGCCCGCAGGATGGCGGGGCGTGACCGGGCCGGCACGACGGCGGCCACCTGGTCGACCAGATGCTGGGTGCCCGGTGTGCCGGCGAGTCCGATCACCGAAAGCGTGACCAGCAGGGCGGGGAAGATGGTCAGCACCGCGTAGTAGGTCAGCGCGGCGGCCCAGTCCGTCGCGTCCTCGCTCCACAGCGCCGCGGGAGTCCTGCGCAGCGCGGTCCGCCAGGTGTGCCCGCCGGAGCCCGCCACCGGACGCGGGCGGCGGCCCGCGGATGTCGGAGGCTGGTCGTCGGTCACGCTGTGTCCCGTCGGTGAAACGCACATGACGGCGCCGGAGCGGGCCGGCCTCACGCGCGGGGGTGTGCAAATGGACTGCGGTTCCTGGCAGACAGGGCCAGAGTACGGGGGACTGTATGCGGACGTCAGGGGGCCGCCGGGCAGTCTGCGTCGGCCCCGACGACATGAGGCGGTATGGCCGGAGCGCAGTGACGTCATGCGCCGGCCGACGCCGTCACGCGTTCGAAGCCGACGCATGGGCCGCGAGTCGGAGGGCCGCGAAGGGGTTCTTCGGCACCAGTCCCTGTCTCCCCGCTGTCCAGGATCGGGGTCGGCGCGAGACCGGCCGCACGGGCGACCGGAAGATCGCCGGGTTCGCTGTGCCCACAGGAGCCCGCCGGGCACAGGTTGATCACCGATTGCCCAAAGGGAGGTCAAAGCGGGCTCTTCTCGTTTGAGATCTTCCCGGGCCTCGGGCAAGTCTTGCGGTGATCAGGGAAATGAGTTCCCGGGGTGCGGGCCGGTACGGGTTGCGGTGTGCCATGCCCGGCGCGCCCGGGACATGGAATCAAGGGGTGGGGATGTCCAGCCATCGGTTGTCCAGGAAAGGCCGCTACGTCGCGTGGGGCGTGGCGGGTGCCGCAGTGGTCGCGGGCTGCGGGATCGCGGCGCAGACCTCGATGGCCGCCACGACCTGGCCGGCGCAGAGGACACACACCGGACGCGCCTTCGACACGTGCACGGCCCCTTCGCTGAAGGCGATGAAAGCCTGGCACACCGGCTTCTACGGTGCCGCCGCCGTGTACGTCGGCGGCAAGAACCGCGGCTGCAACCAGCCCAACCTCACCGCGTCCTGGGTCAAGTCCGTCGACTCGCTCGGCTGGAAGCTCATCCCGATCTACGTCGGAGCCCAGCCGCCCTGCCAGAAGAGCGCCAACCCGGAACGGCTCACCGCGTCCACCGCCGCGTCCCTCGGCGCGAGCGACGCCAAGGACGCCGTGGCCAGGGCGTCGGCCCTCCGTATGAAGGCCGGCAGCCCGATCTACCTCGACATGGAGCCGTACGACATCACCGACAAGTCGTGCAACGACGCCGTGCTGACCTACGTCCGCTCCTTCACCAAGACCCTGCGCGCGAAGACGTATCGCGCCGGCTATTACGGCTTCAGCAGCTCCAGTGCCAAGGCGATCGCCACCGCGACCAACAAGAAGGACCTGCCGGGGAACCTCTGGTACGCGCTCTGGGACAAGAAGAACACGACCACCTCGGACTGGCCGTGGGGCTCCCAGCAGTTCACCGGCCACAGCCGGGGACACCAGTACATGGTCAACAGCAAGGAGAAGCGCGGCGGTTACACCATCACCGTGGACCGGAACGCGTGGGACGCGCCCGTCGCCATCATCGGCTGAGCCCATCGGGTCCCCGGCTGGACCAGTCGGCCCGGCGCAGCGTCCCGGCCGGGTCGGCTTCGGCGTCGCAGGGCTGTTCGGGCCACCGCGCGACGACATCGGTCGCCCAATCGGCCCAGGCGGCCACGAGGCGGTAGTACTCCGTCAGGAAACGACCCACGACCATCGTCTGCGCGGCACGCTCGGGGAACGGCGCCCGGCCCTCGGCGTAGGCGCGGGCGGTGGTGAGGTTGTCCGCGTTGCGTTCGACGGCCCAGGCGCGGGCGGCGTCGAGGGTGGCCAGGGTGTCGGACGTGGTGCCCGAATCCGCGAAGAAGACCTGCAGGAGCTGCTCGGACTCCAGTACGGGGTCGGCGCCTGGCGGCGGAGCCCCTCGGCCAGGGCGCGCCGGCCGTCGGCGCTGATGCTGTAGACCGTGCGGGGGCGTCGCCCGACGCCCTCCGCGGACGCGCGGGCCAGCCCGTGACGGACCCGCTTCTTGGGCTCCACGTACAGCTTGCTCTGCGCCCGGGGCCAGATACGGCCCAGGCTCCGGTCCATCTGCCGGGTGAGTTCGTATGTACTCCATGGGCGCACGGCGAGCAGGCCGAGGATCGCGTACGAGGTGGTCGTGAGCGGGGTTTCCGTTGAGATGATCTACCTTGGGGTGTAATCAGGTAGATAGTCCCATTGGGAGTATAGGGCGGGCGGTGACGGCCATGACCAGCGCGCCGGATGTCGACCCGGCCAACGACGAGCAGGCCCGAGCGTGGGACGGGGACGAGGGCGCCTACTGGGCCGAGCACGCGGACCAGTTCGACCGGGCCTTGCGGTCGTATCGGACACGGTTCCTGGAAGCGTCGGCAGTCGGCGCGGGACAGCGGGTCCTGGACGTCGGCTGTGGTACGGGTGAGACCACGCGTGAGGCGGCACGTCGCGCCCTCGCCGGTGAGGCCCTCGGGGTCGACCTGTCCGCGTCGATGCTTCAGATGGCCCGCCTGCGGGCGGGAGAGGAACACCTGGACAACGCGGCCTTCCTCCAGGCCGATGCCCAGACGCATCGCTTCACCTCCGAAGCGTTCGATGTGGCGATCAGCAGGACCGGAACCATGTTCTTCGGCGACCCCGTCGCCGCGTTCCGTAACATCGCCCGGGCTCTGCGCCCCGGAGGCCGCTTCGTGCAACTGGTGTGGCAGGCGCCGCCGCGCAACGAATGGTTCGGGGCGTTCACGAAGGCCATGGCCGCGGGTCGGGTACTACCGACGCCTCCGCCCGACGCCCCGGGACCGTTCTCCCTGGCCGACCCGCAGCGCACCCGCACTCTGCTGGCTCGGGCCGGGTTCGCCGGCCCGAGCGTGGAATCCCTTCAGGGCCCCATGTACTTCGGCCCCGACACGGACCGTGCGTACCGCTTCGTCCTCGGCCTCCTCGGCTGGATGCTGGACGGCCTCGACCACTCGGCCCGGGACACAGCGCTGGCGGACCTTCGGGAGACCATCGAGGCGCATGAGGGACCGCAGGGCGTCGAGTACGCTTCGGCGACCTGGCTCGTCACCGCCACCGCGCCGTGACGAGCCAGAGCGTCGCTGCCCGGGTTTCTCTCCGCACCTGTCGCCGGAGACGTGTACGCCTGCGACGGAGCCTCATAGGCTGCCGCCCATGAAATCCGTCATCACGGCGATCGACGAGGTCTCGCCCGACAGCAGCCGCAAGTGCAGCATGCACTCCGCGTCGAGCCCGAACTGCAGCGGGCCCGTGGTGGCCGTGGTCACGTTCGACGACGCCGGCGGCAAGGACAATCACTGGAACGTGTGCCGGCGGTGGCTGACCGACAACCCTGCCGCAGGAGCCTTCCCGCAGCGCCGGTAGCCCGGGTATCCGCGCATGCCGGAGAGGGCGAAGATGTTCTGGTTGGCGGGAGCATGCCCGAATCTCACCGCGTGGGGACGACCGCGACGGGACCGTCTGCCATGTGCAGGACTTCGGCGCTCACCGAGCCGAGCAGGAGCCGACGTCGACCGGACCGCCTGCGAGAGCCCATCACGAGGAGAGCGGCATCCTCGGACGACTCCACAAGGCACCGCGCCGGACGTCCCCAGCCGAGACGCAATCCGACTGTCACGCCCGGATACCGCCCACCGACCTCGCCGATCCGTTCGTCGAGGAAGCTCCGGGCCGCCTCCTCGGCCTCCCGTGTCCGGCGTCTCGCCGCCGTGCCGGTGTGGGGGAGAGGCGACGGTGTCGGCCGGTGCAGGGCGTGCGCGATCAGTAGATGGGCCGATCGGCGATCGGCCTCGGCGAACGCGAACTCCAGGACCTCGGGAGAGTGGTGCACGCGGTCGATACCCACGACTACGCGGTCGTCCTGGACGCCACCGGCTCCGCCTGGCCGCCATACCAACACCGGGCACTGGGCCTGACCGACGACACGAAGACTCACCGAGCCGAGAGGCAGACGCGGAAATCCCCTGTCTCCGCGGCCCAGCACCACAAGCACTGCCTCAGCCGACTGCTTCGCCAGGAGCCGCACGGGATCGTCAAAGGTCAAACCGCTGGCCACGACGAGCGAGGGGAAGGCGGAGCGGACCGTCTCCACGAGTCGCTCCACCAGCACAGCGCGCCGGTTCACGACGCCCCTTCTGGTCTCCTTCGCGTGGCTGCGCCCGTACGAGCTCGGCAGAGTGACGGCGTGGGCGATGCGCAGGGGCGCTGAACGCATCACGGCCTCACGGGCGGCGTACAGCACGACGCCCTCCTGACCGCTGAAGTCGCCGACCCCGACGACAACGGGTCCCGTGTCCACGCTTGCTCTCCCCTCCGCCCGACCCTTCAGCGCGCGGCTGGTGTCCGGCGGTCGTCACGGGCCAGACACCTTCAACCGCGTTCCGTAGAGGTGTGACCTTCCAGGACTCCTGACGGAAACCGGGTACCCCGCGCCGGTCGTGCCAAGCCTGGACCGAGCTGCTGCGGCTGGGACCGCGTCGGCGGCCGGCGTCGGCGGACGTGCGTCTAGCTGGACTCGTCGAGCTGGTCCTTGGCCCACCACAGGAATGCCGCGGAGTGCTGCTGATTGGCGAACCCGGCACCGACAAGTGTGTACAAGAGGTCGTTGCTCCAGAAGATGAGTCGCCCGAGCGTCCAGTTCACCGATTCCGGCGCCGGCAGCTCCAGCCCGTAGACCTTTCGTGCGATCTCCCGCTTGCCGCCCGCCTCGGTCGTGTACTTGAGGATCGACAGGAACCGCCCGGGCTGCGTCACACAGAGAACCCGCGTGAGAAGGGCCTCCTTGAAGCCGGTCATGGCGAACGACTTCGTGCCGTCGAGGAGCTCTTGCAGCCGATCCTCGCAGGGAACGTCGTCGGGCCCGTGGAGAAGGTGCTCGATCGTCCGGCGCGTCGATTCCGCGGCCGCCGCGTCGCCCATGGAGTTCCACGCGGCGTTGAACACGGACTGGTTGCCGGGGTGGGCGCCGACGTCGGAATTGGCGAAGTCCTTCAGGAGGCGGGGGTCACACGTGCGCAACCCGTCGGGCGAGAAGATCCGCTGGTACTTCTCCCAGTAGGCCGCCACCTCGGGGTCGAAGCCGGGTCTGGTGGCGAGGTACCGTTCCTTGAGGCGATCTGCGCGTTCCAACACGTCGGGCTCTACGTCCTCTGCCTTGGGGAAGCGGGCCCTGAGATCGTCGAAGGCACGCGGTCGCTGCTTCTTCGGGCCGTCAGGCTCTCCATGCTCCCACGCGTAACCGCACCGGTGCCTGACCAGTCGACGCCCGCCCTCAAGGTTGCGGACCAGCTCGATGTCCTCGTCGTCGCTGCACAACGGGCACATGGCCAACGTCACGTCTACTCCCCTCCACATGGTGCCGTGCCGCACCGGAACCACGACACGCCTGGCTGAACAGCATTCTTCCGCCCAGGATGCTCCCAGCCTGCACCGGGTGTTGGCACCGTCGTGCCGCCGTACGTCGCCTCGTGGAGATCGACGTGCGGCGGCTCGTTGTCGGACGGACTCGCTCTCGCGGCCCCACGACCTCGCGGATCAGCAGTTGTCGCCGCCAGTGCTTCGATGCCGGTCCTGCCAGGGGCGGAAGCGACGAGCGTCGGTCTGCGGCCGACCGGCCAGGAGAACCATCCATTCGTCAGCCGGCGCGACGCCACCGGTAGTCGTTGCCCGCACCGTACCGACACTGCATACGGGTTCCGGCGTCCGTGTAACCGTAGGCTCCAGCGTCACCGCACCAGGAACCGGGGCGGACGCCCGTCCTGGAGCCCCGGTCCGGGGCTCCAGGTGTGGCGGGCGTGACGTCGTCCTCGACCCCGGGCGTTCGAACTTCGTCCTCCGCACCGGATCGGTCTTCCGGAGTGGCTTCTGGTTCGTGAGAGCCCGTTTGGCAGCCGTCGTGAGGACTCGCTATTGCCACGGTCACCAGCCAGCCCGGCTCATCGAGTGAGCCGCTGGTCAACTCCGCGGTACACACCGTCCACTGGTCGCGTCGCGGATCACCCTCGTACGCGAACCTCAATGGCAGACCTGTCACACGGTCCAGGACACGGATCTCGCCGTCGTCCAGGCTGTCCGCCACCGCGTCCCAGGCATCGCCCCGACTCCTGCCCGGGAGTTCGGACAGCGAGAGCGAGTCGAGAACAGGGTTTTGCCCAGGGGAGGACGAACTCGCTGACGCATCTCCGGACGCCGACGCGTCTCCTGTCTCCGCAGTGGACACAACCGCCAACACGCCCAGCGCGAGCACGAGAACCGCCGCGACGACGCACTGAAGGATCACGCTGTCGCGGAGGGTGTCGAGAACCCAGCGCATGACCCTGGAGGGCCCCGATTCCCCGGCGTGGTCGGCCACCCGGTCAGGTGAGGCGCCTCGTGTCGTACCGGGTCTAGGCTGTTCGTGTTCGGCCGGGGCGGGGTGACGGAGCCGTGCGGACTCCCGCTCCTGCTCCCGCTCCCGGTCCCGTTCGCGGTCTTCGGGCGTACGCCACCGTTGTGTCATCCCGCGGGAGGACTCTCTGCGCACACTGGACGGAGGATGCCCGGTCACGCGTGCGTGCCTGCGCACCGCTGCGGCCGTGGTCTCCTCCTCGGCCTGGGGCACTGCTCCGCCACAAGCCTCACACGTCCACGCACTCACCTGACGCCCCTTGCTGTCCCCGACGCTGCCATCTTCACACTTGTCAGCGCATACGCCCATCAAGGCCTCTCACCTCGAGTCCGGTGGGCGACGGAGGCACGAGGCAGCGCTGCGGCAGTACTTCCGGCTCGTACAGAGGAGAACCGGACCCTGTCCGCCGACACTCGCGCACACCGAAGGTACGCTGCCCGGCGAGCAACCGCCCGGCCGTGGAACCCCACCACCGTCCCGGTGCAGGCTCCGGAAAGGAAGCAGAAGATGAGCAAGCCCCTGACACACAAGGAAGCCTTGGCCGCGGTGATGCGGGCCCTGGGGGGTGTGTGGGATCCCTCAAGGGCAGCCTTGGCACTACGCGTCGCCGGCCACGAGCCGACCACACCGAAGGCCGGTGAAAAGGAGGCTCGACGGGCCCTGCGCGAGCTCACCGACGAAGGAGTCATCATTCGCCCCGACCCCGAGCGCACGGAGTACAGGCTGCCTTAGCTTGTGTGGCTGCGAGGTGCGACGTTCGAGGGAACGGTCCCGGTCGGGCTCACCACGGCGGGATCGAGACGGGCATCTGCGCCGAGGAGTGTGCGTGAGGGCGGGAGACCAGCCTGCTCGCGGCTTGCGAACAGGCCGGGACTGCCTGATGCTGCGAACATGATCAAGGTGTTGGTGGCGGAGGACCTCCACGTGGTACGTGCCGGGCTGGTCTCCCTGCTCGACAGCGCCTTCGACGTGGACGTCGTCGTGCATGTCGGCTCAGGGGAAGAGGTTCTCCCGGCAGCACTGGAGCACGCACCGGATGTGGCCGTTCTCGACATCGGCATGCCGGGCCTGGACGGTCTGGCCGCGGCCGCCCTGCTGCGCACGCATCTTCCTACCTGCCACCCGCTCCTGCTCACGGGCATGGACGGCCCCGGACATCTGCGCAGGGCGCTGGACATGGGGGTCACCGGGTTTCTCCTGAAGACCACGACGCCCGAGAGACTGCTCGACGGCGTGCGCACGGTGGCGGCCGGTGGCCGTGCCATCGAACCCGAACTCACGGAGGACTTCTGGGCTTTGGGGGAGTGCCCGTTGACCGAAAGGGAGGCGGAGATCCTGCGGGCCACCGCCGAGGGTCTCGCCCCGCGGGACATCGCCGTCCTGCTGTCGCTGAGCGTGGGGACGGTGCGCAACCGGCTCTCGGACGTCATGGGCAAGCTGCAGGCACGGACGATGGTGGACGCCGTACGTATCGCAGAGCGGTGCGGCTGGATCTGAGCGTGGCTCAGGAAATGGTCGGCAGAGCGGCGAAAGCTCAGTGACTTCCTCGACGCGCCTCGTTCGTCGGCACCACCACGCGCAGCCGGAAACCCTCCGCGCCGCAGACCGAGGCCCGTAGTGCTCCGCCCATCACCGCCACCCGTGCCGCCAGGTTTCCCAGGCCGCCGTGGCCGTGTGACACTCCGCGAGGCTCCACACCGTCGTTCTCGACGGTGAGCTCAGCCGTGTCGTCCGTGCACCGAACCGTGATGGAGCACGCTCTGGCCTGACTGTGGCGCAGCACGTTCGCCACACCCTCGCGCAGCACGGCGCTGAGGCAGTTCTCCAGGTCGGGGGGAAGGTTGGGGCCTTCCCGGCTGATCCGAACCCGGATCGCTGCCGTGTCCAGGGCTGTGCGAGCGGATTCGAGTTCCTGCGCCAGGGCGAGGGAGACCTGATCCCGCACCATGTCGCGCACCTCGCCCAAGGCGCGCCGAGCCAGTTCGGCGATGTCGAGGAAGTGTTCACGGTTCGTGGCGGGATCGTCCGGTTCACGAGCCGCCGTCTCGCTCCTGGTGGCTATGGCCGACAACGCGGACCCGAGCAGATCGTGCAGGTCGCGGGCGATGCGCACACGCTCCCGGTGCACGGCGAGCCGTGCCGACTGCCACCGCAGGGCGTGCGCCTGCGCGGCGACCGAGGACAGCCGCACCACCCCGTACACCACGAGGCCGACCACGACGGTCCTGACGCCCACCTCGAGCGCCGTACGGTTGCTGACGGGCAGCGCGAAGACCGCCAGCGGGCCCGTGGCCGTGACGAGGGCGGCCCCCACCAACCCGTTCGGCCGGGGCAGCGCCACCAGCACGACTCCGGCCAGTAGGCCGAGCACGCTGAGCCAGATCTCGTCGAAGATCAGCACGGGCACATAGGTCAGCAGTACCTGACCTGCCAACAGGAGAGAGCGGTATCCCGGCGAACGGCGCTTCGCGTACTGCCCGAGGAGCGTCACTAGGAGGAGACCGGCCAGCAGCCAGCTCACCGCGAGCAGCCCGGACTGCACCTGCCTGCCTTGCAGTTCGCGCGCCATCCGGATGAAGACGATGCCCGCGGCCGCGGCCAGCGCCACCAGACACAGGCGTTGCGCCAGCCGCTCCCGATCCACCTCGGCCGGCACGGCCACCGAATCCGTGAACGGTCGATCAGGTCCCCTGTGCGCCACCGCCCCGGCCATGCCACTGTCCCCTTCGCACCGCATCTCCACCACAACGGGCCGATCCTGCCACGACCGCGTCCCGGGCCGACAGTCGACAGGACGCGCTCCAGGAACAGGCGTCACACAGCGGATTGGTGAAGATCTCACTTCCTCCCTGTGCGAGGTGCCGCGACTCTACAGGCGTAGTAGTCCGAAACCTGCGTGTGAGGAGCCTCTTCTTGCGTTGGAGACGTACACCTGTCAGGAGACCCGGGTGGGGTGGCGGGCGCCCCCCCG
>NZ_JBLRVZ010000069.1:0-15321 GCF_048159505.1 Streptomyces sp. T028 | reverse complement strand
GCCACCCTGCCCCGGATCGCCCTTGCCGTGGCCGCCGTGCTCGCCGTCGAGAGCGCTCTGATCGTCGGCGGCAGCGGGCAGGTCGTCGCATTGCCCGCGGGGACGCCGATCGCCGAGTCCGCTGCCACGAAGAACGAGAAGGGGCCGAAGCAGGCAGCCGACATCCCGTCCGCACGGGTGGCGGCCCGCCTGTATGGACACCGCGTCGAGGCACTCGACGAACGCACCGAGACCTCCACGACCTGGGTCAACAAGGATGGTTCCCTGACGACGGAACTCTCCGCCGGCCCGATCCGGTTCCAGCGTGACGACAAGTGGGTCGACGTCGACGTGGATCTCACGGAACGCGCGGACGGTTCGATCGCGGCGAAGGCCCACCCCAGTGGCCTCGTTCTCGCCGGCAAGGGTGGCACGGTCGCGAAGTCCCTGGCGGCGGCGGAGGACGCCAGGGCACGCGACCTGATCACCCTGGGCTCGGGCGACGAGGAGATCACCCTTCGGTGGAAAGGCGGACTGCCCCAGCCGAAGGTGAAGGGCACTACCGCCCGCTACGAGAACGCGATCCCCGGCGCGGACCTTGTCGTCGAGGCGACCAGGACCGGATTCGAGCAGTTCGTCGAGATCGCGGAACGACCTGACACCGGCTCCGGCACCTATGCCTACACCCTGCCCCTGGACACCAAGGGCCTGAAGGTCAGGCAACTGAAGGACGGCAGCCTGCTCTTCACCGACGAGAAATCGGGCAAGAAGAAGCGCGCCGTGACCCCTGCCCCGGTGATGTGGGACGCGACCGTCGACAAGAGGTCCGGCGAACACACCCGCAAGGCTCCTGTCGACCTGAGCGTGGTCAAGAACGGTGACGGCGTCGACCTCGTCGTCACCCCGGACGCCGGCTTCCTCGCCGACAAGGACACGAAGTACCCCGTGACCGTCGACCCCTCGACATCATCCCTGGGGAACGTCTTCGACACCTACGTCCAGCAGGGTGAGACGGTCGACTGGTCCGCGGACACAGAGCTGGACTTCGGCAACCCGGGAACGACCAACTCCGACGGCACCGCGCGCACAGCGCGCTCCTTCATCACCTTGAACACCAAGCCGATCGCCGACTCCCTGGTCTCCAGTGCCCGGCTGAGCCTGTACAACTTCCACTCGGGCAACACCGACTGCGCCGCCCAAGCCTGGCAGGTCTGGTCGACGTCGGCGCCGTCCACGTCGTCCCGCTGGACGGCACAGCCCACCTGGAACACCCAGTACGCGACATCGACCGAGACGACCGGAAACTCCGCCTGCGCCGCAGACGGCTGGATCAACGCCGACGTGACAACGCTGGCGCAGGCGTGGGCGTCGGCCAAGAACTCCACCTCCCACCTCGGTGTCCGAGCTGCCTCGGAGGGCACATCCCTGGCCTGGAAGCGCGTCAATTCGGCCAACGCGGCGACCAACCCGCCGAAGCTGACCGTGACCTACAACTACCGTCCCAGGACCGGCACCGCTCAGCAGGCCGGTCCGCCGTACTTCGTCGAGGACGGTGTCTGGACGGTCGACAGCACGACCCCCACCCTTCAGGACACCTTCACCGACACCGACGGCGACAAGGTCGACGGCACCTTCGAGATCCGCGACGCGGCCACGGACACCCAGGTCGGCACGTACCTGGTCTCGCCCTACGTCCCCTCGGGCCGGCCCACCTCGGTGACCGTGCCCGCCGGGGTCCTCACCGACGGCAGGACGTACAAATTCCGCACCAGTCCCTACGACGGCACGCACTACAACACCGGCTGGTCGGACTGGGCCACGTTCACCGTGGACGCGACCGCGCCCTCCGCTCCGGCCGGCGTGACGTCAGCCGACTACCCGAGCGGCGCATGGGTCAAGGGAGCGGGACAGCCGGGCACCTTCACCGTCACGCCCCCTTCCGGTTCCGACCACCGCTGGTTCGAGTGGTCCCTGGACGGTGTCGAATGGACGAAGAAGGACACCGACGGCTCGAGCCCCGTCGACCTGACGGTCACTCCGGACGAGGACGGCACCCACACACTCCAGGTGCGAACCGTCGACGCGGCGGACCACCGTTCCGAGACCGTCGAGTACACCTTCCACGCGGGCCCCGGCGGCCTCTCGTCCCCCGAGGACGGCACCCGCACCGCACGGCGCCTGTCCCTGGTCGCCGACGCCGACCCCGCCGCATACGACTCGGTGACCTTCCTGTGGCGACGCTCGGAGGAGGACGACTGGACCGATGTCCCCGTCGGCCATGTACGGGTAGGCGGTGAGGCACTCCCCGCCTGGCCGCTGCCGCTGACCGACGGAGCGAACGAGGCCGCGGTCTGGGAGGCCACGGACACCGTCGACCCGGACGGCACCATCCAGCTCAAGGCCGACTTCACCGGCCCGTCCGATGCCGCCGCGAGCACCGAGCCCATCACGGCGGTGGTCGACCGCGACGCGGACACTGCCGCCTCCACCGAGGTGGGCCCCGGTCATCTCAACCTGCTGACCGGCGACCTCACCCTGGCCGGCACCGAGGAAACCTACTTCGGTCTGTCGGCCTCCCGCACGGCCAAGTCCCGGCAACCCGCCGCCGGAGCCCAGGAGGGGCAGGTCGCGATCTTCGGTGAGGAGTGGACGTCCGGCGTGGTCGCCGAAGTGGCATCCGCCGGATACACCCACATTCGCAGGACCTCCGACACGTCGCTCGACGTCGTTCTCGACGACGGGACCAGCATCTACTTCACGGCCAAGGCGGCCGACACCGGCGGCTGGGTACCCGAGCCGGGAGCCGAGGCCATCACCCTGACCGGGACCTTCGCGGCCGGATTCACCCTGACGGACACCGACGGCGGTGTCTCCACATTCGACAAAATCGCCTCCGACGCGGAAACCTGGCAGCTCACCTCCGCCGCGCAGAGCGGCGTGCAGAACTCCACCACGGACATCGTCTCCGAAGCGGTCACGGTCGACGGCAAGGTCCTCGCCCGGCCCAGGCTGCTGGTCGCCTCCGGCGGCGCCGTCGACGCCGACACCTGTGCCACGGCACCGTCGACACGCGGTTGCCGGGTCCTTCAGTTCACGTACGCGGACAGTACGACCGCCACCGGCACCGATTTCGGCGACTTCGTGGGACAGGTGAAGGGCCTCGTCCTGTGGTCCACGGAGACGGGTGACACCGCGGCCACAGCCCGCACCGTCCAGGCGTACTCCTACGACGCGTCCGGCCGTCTGCGCGAAGCGTGGAACCCCCTGATCACCCCGTCGCTGAAGACGTCGTACGCCTACGACTCCGACGGCCGCGTCATCGAGATCACCCCGCCGGGACAGCTGCCGTGGACGTTCGGATACGGCGACGCGGGCGGTTCCGCGGGCGGGGACGGGATGCTGCTCACCGTCAGCCGCGCCACCCTGCAGCAGGGCAGCGCGACCGTGACGGACGGCGACGCGGTCACCTCCGTCGTCTACGACGTGCCTCTCTCCGGAGACAGCGCACCCCACGCGATGAACGCCTCGGCGGTGAGGGAGTGGGGCCAGCTCGACCACCCCACCGACGCCACGGCTCTCTTCCCCGCCGACTCGACTCCCGCCTCCCACCAGGGCGGGGAGCTGACGGCCGACGGATACGGCCGGGCCGTCCTGCACTACCTCGACGCCTCCGGCGAGGAGGTCAACAGCATCGACGAGGCGGGTGGGATCACGACCACCGAGTCGGACAGGTTCGGCAACACCGTGCGCGAACTCTCCGCAGGAGACCACGCCCTCGCCCTCGGAGCCACCGGTGCGGACCAGGCTCGACTGGACGACCTCGGTATCGGCGCCCTGAGCGTCGCCGAACGCGCGCGACTGCTGTCCACCCTCTCGTACTACAACGGCGACGGAACCCGTCTTCTCGAGCAGTTCCAGCCGCTGCGCCGGGTCGACCTGACCGAGGACTTCAAGGACGGTGACACCGTTCTGATCGAGGCGGGCACCTCGGTCTCGGCCCAGCCGTGGACGGTCAACGAGTACGACGAGGGCCGCCCCTCCGACGGCAGCGCGAGCATCAAGAACCAGGTCACCCTGGCCGTAACCGGTGCCCGCGTCCGCGGCCACTACTCGCTCATGAGCGAGAAGCGGCTCACCGGGACGCAGTACGACTGGGTCCAGGGGCTGCCCGTCCACTCCATCGAGGATCCGGGCGGCCTCGATCTCGTCACGACCACGGAGTACGACGCCCAGGGACGGATCACTGCCGTCGTACCACCGGGCGGGACAGGCGAGGACGCCACATCCCGCATCACCGTGTACTGGTCGGCCGACGGCGACGGCTGGTGTGAGGGACGCCCCGAATGGGTCGGTCTGGAATGCTGGACGGGCCCGGCCGGCGACGTCACCGGCGGGGGCGACAACCCGGCCCAGCTCGTCGACGTCTCCACCGAGTACGGCTACTACGGCCAGGTCACGGAGAAGACCGAGACCTCGGGCGACGAGACCCGCGTCACCACGGTCACCTACGACAGCGCGGGCCGGGTGAAGAGCACCCAGATCGACGGCGGTCCGGGAACAGCGGTCCCCGGCACCTCGTTCGCGTACGACGAGGCCATCGGCAAGCCCTCCGTCACCATGTCCGCAGACGGCGGCACCGTCTACACGGAGTACGACTCCCTCGGCCGGGTGATCTCCTACACCGACGCGGACGACGGCGTCACGACCACGGAGTACGACGAGTTCGACCGCCCGGTCAAGGTCACCGACTCGGCACCGTCGACGACGACGTACGCCTACGACCACACGGCGGAGCCCCGCGGTCTGCCCACCTCTCTGACCGACTCCGTCGCGGGCACCTTCACGGCCGTGTACGACGTGGACGGCGCCGTGGCCGAGGAGACCCTGCCCGGTGGCTACACCATGACCCAGACCGGAGGAAAGGCCGGCCTGCCGTACCAGAGGGTGTACACACGGGACTCGGACGGGGTGATCCTGCTGACGGACATCGTGACCGAATCCGTCCACGAGGAGTGGACGACGCACTCGGGAGGAGCGGGCGCCGGCGAGTCGCAGACCTACGCGTACGACGCGATCGGACGCCTGACGGCGGTCGACGACACGTATGACAGCGTCTGCACCAGCCGTGAGTACTCCTTCGACCAGCGCACCAACCGGACCGCGCTGAAGACCGCCACCGCAGGCAATGGCGCCGACTGCACCACCGACGGAGCCACGACGGTGACGCACGCGTACGACAGTGCGAACCGCATCGTGGACGCCGGGTACGCGTACGACGCGTTCGGCCGCACCACCTCTCTGCCCGACGGAACGACGGTCAACTACCACACCAACGACCTCGTCCGGCAGCAGACGGCGGGTGACACCCGCCAGACCTGGACACTGGATGCGGCGGGCCGCTTCCGGGGCTGGACCACGGAGTCCCAAGCGTCCGGGCAGTGGACCGGGACAGGCGCGAAGACCAACCACTACGGCGGCTCCTCGGACAGTCCACGCTGGATCACTGATACCGGCGACGGCACCATCGCCCGCATGGTCACCGGCCTGTCCGGCGGTATGTCGGCCACCACCGCGTCGTCCGGCTCGGTCGTCCTCCAACTCGCCGACCTGCATGGGGATATCAGTCTGACTGTCCCGCTGGACGACTCGATCGCGCCGACCGCGCTCAGCACGGACGAATACGGCAACCAGCGGACGGGCGGCGCGGCGCCCGGCTACGGCTGGCTCGGTACCGCACAGCGGTCCGCCGACACCCCTTCGCGGCAGATCCTCATGGGTGTACGCCTGTACAACCCCATTGCCGGACGCTTCCTTCAGGCCGACCCTGTGTTCGGAGGCAGTCGAAACGCCTACGAGTACGCGGCCGCCAATCCACTGAACAACTACGACCTGGACGGCCAGAAGGTATACCGCTACCAGAAGCGGACGCTTTACCGATCCTGGGGGAAGGTGATTCTCAAACGCTGGAGCAACAAGAGCAACATGAAGCGCTCCTACAGCACGAGGTGGATCTTCAACAAGCGCTGGACCAGCAGGATCGCCTACTACGGGCCGTACGCCTCCGGATTCCTGGCCATCGCGGCCGGAGTCGTCGCGTTCATCCCCGGCGGGCAGCCGACCGCACTGATCCTGCTCGCCTTGTCGGCCGCGGCACTCGCCATCGCCCTGGTGGCGGGGTACGCGGAACGATCCGGTAAGTGCCTCAGTGTCTACAGTCGGACGACGGTGGTATACCGCAAGACGTTCGGCTACACCCACTTCTACTATTTCACGGGGTATGCGTACCCCTGGAAGGCGAGATGTTGAGTTCCAAGGTTGTCGTCACGCTGGCGTACGGAATCGCCGCCGTGGTGGCCATGACGGTCGTCGCCCTGTCCTTCACCTGGGGAATCCGGGACGTCGCGCGTTATTACATCCCGGCAGCGCTCATCGTCCTCGCGGCGGGCGCGATTCACTACCGCATGCGAGGCGGTAACTGAGGGCGGTGGTCGACCGCGTTCCGGTGCATCCGTGATGATGCTCCGGTGCTGTGAAAGAGGGGGCGGTGTCATGGTGGTCCGGCACCGTCCCCTTTGCCGGTGTGTCCTGGCTGATCGTGCTCCCCATCACCCCTTTGGGGAAATGCCGGCGAACGCCGCGATACAGGCAGGACGTCATCGCACGACCGTGCGGATGAGTCAAAGTCGGGGTGCGCACAGGCGTGTACGAAAACGGCAACGGGGCACCCGGCCCGGCACGGATTTGTGCGTACCCAACGCGCGCCCGCAGTGAAACCCGGTGTGACACGCCCGACCCGGAATCGGCTGGAAGGGGAATTCCCAAACCCGCCGGACGGTAAGGATGTTGAAACATGGCCGACACGAACTCATAACGCTGTGAAGAGGTCGTGCATATCTGCGGGAGGTCGGGCAGGCGAGTCGCGCATACATAAAGCGCTTGCCGAACCAAGGGACTTCACGCCATGCCCGGACAGACCGCCCTGACCCGCCGTCACCTTCTCGGCCTGGCCTCCGCCGGTGCCCTCGTTGCGACCCTTGGAGGAGTGACCGCGTGCAGCAAGACCGAAGGGGGAGGCGACAGCGACGCCGAGTTGCTCGCCCGGCTCAAGAAGCGTGGTTACGCCAAGGTGGCGTACGCGAACGAGGCCCCGTACGGGTACAAGGAAGGGGGAGCCCTCAAGGGGGAGGCTCCGACGCTGCACGCCGAGGTGTTCAAGGCCCTCGGCGTCCCCGAACTGCGCCCCGTCTTCTCGGAGTGGGACGGTCTGATCCCGGGGCTGCTGGCCGGGAAGTACGACGTGATCAGCGCGGGCATGGCGATCCTGCCCGAGCGCTGCGAGAAGGCCGTCTTCTCCGAGCCGGAGTTCATCTCCCCGACCGCGATGATGGTTCCGGCCGGCAACCCGAAGAAGCTGGACGACCTGGAGTCGGCCAAGAAGACCGGGATCACCCTGGGGGTGATGTCCGGCGCGGCCGAGAAGGGGTACGCCGAGGGGGCCGGAATCCCGGCGGGCCGGATCAGGACGCTGACCAAGCCGCAGGACGGTGCCGACGCGGTGAAGAGCGGGCGGATCGACGCCTTCGTGCTGACCGGCATCTCGCTGCGCTGGCTCGCCAGGACCAACGAGGGTCTGGAGGTCACCGAGCCGTTCGTGCCCGTGGTCGACGGGGTGAAGCAGTACAGCCCGGGAGGAGCGGTCTTCCGCAAGGGGGCCGAGTCCCTGCGGGACGCCTTCAACACCGAACTGCAGAAGATCACTTCGGACCGGGAGCGGTACGTCGACCTGCTCGGAGCTTACGGCTTCACCGCCGCCGAGATGCCTCCGGCCGACCTGAAGACCGCGCAGCTGTGCTCCGCCTGACGCGGGGGCGGGGTTCTCGTGCGTGACTTCCTGTCGGTCTTCCTGTCCGAGCTTCCCTCGGTCGGCGCCGGGGCATGGGTGACCGTCGAGGCGACCGTACTGGGCTCGCTGGTGGCCGCGGTGATCTCGTTCGCCTTCGGCCTGGCCGCGGGATCCGGGCGGCGCGTGGTGCGCTGGACGTCCAGAGGCGTCGTGGAGTTCTTCCGCGGTACCTCCCTGTACATCCAGCTGTTCTGGCTCTACTACGCCTTCCCCCTGCTGACCGGGTACGAGTTCGGGCCCCTGCTGTGCGGAGTGCTCGCCTTCGGCCTCAATTACGGGGCATACGGTTCCGAGGTCGTGCGCGGAGCCCTCGCGGCGGTACCGCGACCGCAGCGGGAAGCCGCCGTCGCGCTCGACTTCTCCCCCTTCCAACGGATGTACCGCGTCGTCCTGCCACAGGCATGGCCGCAGATGATCCCGCCCTTCACCAACCTCCTGATCCAGATGCTGAAGTCCACCCCGCTGCTGTGGCTGATCTCGGTGGCGGACCTGACGACCGTGGTCCAGACGCTGCGCGACCGCACCGGGGAGACCGTGCCCGCCTACCTGACCCTGCTGGTGCTCTACTTCGTCCTGGCCTGGCTGCTGACCGCGGGGATGCGGGTCCTGGAACGCCATGCCGCCGCGCGCCTGGGCCGGACCGGACGGCCTGGCCGCCTCGCCACGAGCGGAGGCGGCTCGTGAACTACCAATGGGACTGGGCGGCGGCTCGTGAGGCACTGCCGCTGCTGCTCGCCGGGTTCAGAACCACGGTGCTGGCCACCGTGCTGGGGACCGCGCTCGCCGCCGTCGTGGGGCTGGTTCTCGCGGTCGGCGGGCGGGCTCCCACCCGATGGGTGACCCTGCCGCTCAAGGGCGTGGTGGAGTTCGTGCGTTCGACCCCACTGCTGGTGCAACTGGTGGGCGCCTACGCCCTGTTCACCTCAGTCGACCCGCTGACCATCGGTGTCGTCGTGCTCGGCGTCCACTACTCGGCCTATGTGGCGGAGGTGTACCGGGCCGGCATCGAGGCCGTACCGACGGGGCAGTGGGAGGCCGCTCGGGCCCTGTCGCTGTCGTCCGCGCGCACTTGGCGGTCCGTCGTCCTGCCGCAGGCGATCCGCCCCGTCCTGCCCGCGCTCGGCAACTACGCGATCGCGATGTTCAAGGAGACCCCCTTCCTCGCCGTGATCACGGTGTCGGAGATGGTCGCGCAGGCCCGTGAATACGGGGCCGACCACTTCGCCTACCCCGAAGCCTTCACCCTCGCCGGACTCGTCTTCCTCCTGGCGAGCTACCCGACCTCGCTCGCCCTGCGGAAACTGGAGCAGCGCCTTGGCCACTGACGCCACCCACCACCCCACAGCCCGCGACGACGACGCGGACGCCGCATCGCGGCGGCAACCGATCGTCCGCTTCGAGCGGGTCGTCAAGCGCTACGGTCGTCACACGGTCCTCGACGAACTGGACTTCTCCGTCGAGCGTGGCCGGCACATCACACTGATCGGCCCGTCCGGTTCCGGCAAGACCACCATCCTGCGCCTGCTCATGACGCTGGAACGGGTCTCGGACGGAGTGATCTGGGTCGATGGCGAGCCGCTGTCACACCGCCGGGCCGCGGACGGTTCACTGAGGCCCGCCGACGAGAAGCACCTGCGGCCGATCCGGCGTCGTATCGGCATGGTGTTCCAGCACTTCAACCTCTTCCCCCACATGAACGTCCTGCGCAACATCACCGAGGCACCCGTCCGGACCCTCGGACAGCGGCGGGAGCAGGCCGAGGAGCGAGCCAGGGAACTGCTGGACATGGTCGGACTGGCGGACAAGGCACTGGCCCACCCCACGCGGCTCTCCGGCGGCCAGCAGCAGCGGGTGGCCATCGCACGGGCGCTCGCCATGGAACCGGAGATCCTCCTCCTCGACGAGGTCACCTCCGCCCTCGATCCCGAACTCGTCTCCGGCGTCCTCGACCTGCTGCGTGAGATCGCCGCCACGACCGATCTGACCCTGCTCTGCGTCACCCACGAGATGGGCTTCGCCCGGGACATCTCCGACGAGGTCCTCATGTTCGACGCGGGACGCGTCGTGGAGTCAGGCAGTCCCGAACAGCTCTTCGGCGAGCCCCGGCACCGCCGCACCCAGGAGTTCCTCGGCGCCGTTCTGTGACCCTCGGATCCCCGCGGCCCGCCGTTCAGGGCATCTCCGTACGAGCTCCACCCGCCGCGCCGCTCCCCGGCTCACCCCTCGCACCCGACCGAACAGAGATCCATGCCCTCCACTTCGCCGTCCTCACACGCAGGTCACGCTGCCCTCATCATCGACCGGCCGACCGTCGACGACGGTCCCACGATCTGGCGCCTCGCTCGCGATTCCCGGGTTCTCGACCTCAACTCGACCTACAGCTACCTGCTGTGGTGCCGCGACTTCGCTGACACCTCCGCCGTCGTGAGGGACGAGACGACCGGCGAACCGATCGCGTTCGTCACCGGCTACCTCCGGCCCAGCCGGCCGCGAACCCTCGTCGTCTGGCAGATCACCGTCGCCCAGGCGCACCGGGGGCGAGGACTGGCCGCCGCCCTTCTCGACGAACTCACCGCACAGGTACGCGCACAGCACCCGATCAGCACGGTGGAGACCACGATCACCCCGGACAACACCGCGTCCCTCGCCCTGTTCACCGCGTACGCGAAGCGACACCGGGCGGACGTCGAGCAGAGCGTCCTCTTCGACGGCGGACTGTTCCCCGGCGCCGGACACGCACCCGAAGTCCTGCACCGCATAGGCCCCCTGAGCCCGCCCACGCACCACCCGGCCCCGGCCGAGAGCTGACTGGGCACGGCCCCGCACCACCGGTACACCCCTAAGGAGACCCATCCGCATGACCACGACCCAGACACCCCTGAGCACCTTCGAACTGCTCGAATCGGAGGTGCGCAGTTACTGCCGCAGCTGGCCCGTGATCTTCGACCACGCTCGCGGCAGCCATCTGTGGTCCGAGGACGGCCGCCGCTACCTCGACTTCTTCGCCGGAGCCGGCTCTCTCAACTACGGCCACAACAACCCGGTCCTCAAACGCGCTCTGCTCAGCTACCTGGAACGGGACGGACTCACCCACGGCCTGGACATGGCCACCACCGCCAAGCGCGACTTCCTCGAGGCATTCCAGAGTCTCGTCCTCGGTCCGCGTGGCCTGCCCTACAAGGTCATGTTCCCGGGGCCGACCGGGACCAACGCCGTCGAGGCCGCGCTCAAACTGGCACGCAAGGTCAAGGGACGGGAGTCGGTGGTCTCGTTCACCAACGCCTTCCACGGCATGTCCCTCGGCTCGCTCGCCGTCACCGGCAACGCCTTCAAACGGGCGGGAGCCGGCATCCCGCTCGTCCACGGCACGCCCATGCCGTTCGACGACTACCTGGACGGACAGGTACCGGACTTCCTCTGGTTCGAACGACTCCTGCAGGACTCGGGTTCCGGCCTCAACCATCCCGCCGCTGTCATCGTCGAGACCGTGCAGGGCGAGGGCGGGATCAACGTGGCCCGGCCCGAATGGCTGCGCGCGCTCGCCGAACTGTGCGCGCGTCACGACATGCTGCTCATCGTCGACGACATCCAGATGGGCTGCGGCCGCACCGGAGCCTTCTTCTCCTTCGAGGAAGCGGGCATCACGCCCGACATCGTCACCGTCTCGAAGTCCATCAGCGGATACGGGCTGCCGATGGCCCTCACCCTCTTCCGCCCCGAACTCGACCTGTGGGAACCGGGCGAGCACAACGGAACCTTCCGGGGCAACAACCCGGCCTTCGTCACGGCGACCGCCGCTCTCCACACGTACTGGGGAGACCCGGAACTCGAACGGCGCACCGCACGCCTCGGCGAGCGGGTCGAACAGCGACTGCTCGCGCTCTGTGCCGAACACGACGGCACCTCCTGCCGAGGCCGCGGCCTGGTCTGGGGAATCGAGTTCGACGACCGGTCCCGGGCCGCCGCCGTCTGCGCCCGCGCGTTCGAACGGGGCCTGCTCCTGGAGACCTCGGGGCCGGAAGGGCAGGTCGTCAAACTGCTGCCGCCACTGACCGTGAGGGACGCCGAACTCGACGAGGGCCTGGACATCCTCGACCGGGCCGTCCTCGCGACGCCCTGAACCTGTTCGGAACTCTTTCGCCGTCCCCCCATCCACCCGTAGACGAGAAACGAGGAAGACGTGATCGTCCGATCACTCGCGGAGATAGAGAACACCGACCGGCACATCAGATCGAAGTCCGGCACCTGGGAGAGCAAACGGATCGTCCTCGCCCGCGAGAAAGCCGGCTTCTCCCTCCACGAGACCGTGCTGTACGCGGGCACAGAAACCACCATGCGGTACGAGCACCACGTGGAAGCCGTCCTGTGCGTCGAGGGCGAGGCCGAGCTCACCGACGAGGAGACCGGCCGGACCCATCGGATCACCCCGGGCACCCTGTACCTCCTCGACGGCCACGAGCGGCACACCCTGCGCCCCAGAACCGACTTCCGGTGCGTCTGCGTGTTCAACCCGCCTGTCACCGGCCGCGAGGACCACGACGAGAACGGCGTCTACCCCCTGCTCACGGAGGACTGAACCCATGACCACCCTCTTCGACCTCTACCCGAGCCGCGGCCCCCGCGAGACCACGACCCTCCGCCAGGACCCGGTGGTCTGGTCGGAGCCCGGACACCCCGGCCCTCTCACCGCCGAAGACCTTCGCGCCTACGAGCAGGACGGCTTCCACGCCGTCGACCAGCTCATCACCCCCGACGAGGTCGCCCGGTACCGGGCCGAACTGGACCGGATGCTCCATGATCCGGCCGTGCGCGCCGACGAGCGCGCCATTGTCGAACGCCGCTCGGGCGAGATCCGCTCCGTCTTCGAGATCCACCGCGTCAGCGAGGTCTTCGCAGATCTCGTCCGCGACGAACGGGTCGTGGGCCGGGCCCGCCAGATCCTCGGCTCCGACGTCTACGTCCACCAGTCGCGGATCAACGTCAAGCCCGGCTTCGGCGCCTCCGGTTTCTACTGGCATTCCGACTTCGAGACCTGGCACGCGGAGGACGGCCTTCCACGGATGCGGACCGTCTCCGTGTCGATCGCGCTGACCCCCAACCTCGACACCAACGGCGGCCTGATGATCATGCCGGGCTCGCACCGCACCTTCCTGGGCTGCGCGGGCGAGACCCCCCGCGACAACTACAAGAAGTCGCTGCAGATGCAGGACGCCGGCACCCCGTCCCACGATGCCCTGAAGGAGTTGGCCGGCGATCACGGCATCCGCCTCTTCACCGGCCAGGCCGGCTCGGCGGTCTGGTTCGACTGCAACGCCATGCACGGCTCCGGGGACAACATCACCCCTTACCCCCGCTCCAACGTGTTCATCGTCTTCAACAGCGTCGAGAACACCGCGGTCGAGCCTTTCGCCGCCCCGGTCCGCAGGCCGGAGTTCATCGGGGCCCGTGACTTCACGCCCGTTCGGTAAGGGGAACCGATCCGCTTGTGACCCGGTGTGAGCACCGGGTCACAAGGCACGGGTGCACGTCAAGAGAGTGCCACCGTGACCCGATGCTCTACCTGGCCGACGTCAGGTAGGGCGAGAGCCGTGGCCTCGGGGGAGGCCGCCGGCGGGCCAGCCAGGTGCCGACCTGCGGAGCGAATCCGCCAAGCGGCCACCATCACGAAGGGTCGGCGCAGAGCACCGGGATCCGCTGGACGAGGTTGTTGGCGAACCCGCCCAGGTTCCAGTGCTGCTCCAGCGGCTGGGTGGTGCCCGCCATGTCTTGAGCGCGAGCGCTCAAGACATGGTCTCCGGGGGTGGCGGACCAGCAGTACGACCAGCGGCGCCAGGCCCACCGGTGACCGTGATCCGGTTCGAGCTCCGTCTTCTGCCAGGAACAGCCACCGTCGGTGCTCACCTCGACCAAGGCCACGGGGGCGCGCCCCGACCATGCACGTCCTTCCAGCTTGACCAAGCCCGTGGCCACCACCCGTGTCCGGGACATGAAGTCCGGAAAACCCGGCGGTATCAGCAGCGCCCTGGGCGCGATGCGGGTGACCGGCTCGCCCGCCTCCTCGGGCGCATGCCTGACCCGGTAGGCAACGGACTGCTGGAAGCCGTCGAACGGCGCGTCGACGACGTTGATCTCCCGCAACCACTTCACCTGGGCCATGCCGTACCACCCGGGCACGACGAGGCGCAGGGGGCCGCCGTGCTGCGGCGGCAGAGGCGTTCCGTTCATGGCGTAGGCCACCAGGACCTCGGGATTGTCGGCTGCGGCCACGTCGAGCGCAAGGCCGCGCTGATAGTCCTGCTCGACACCGCGCTCGACCCCGTGGTCCGCCCCGGTGAACACGACATCGACCGCGTTGGGCGTCAGACCGGCCTCTTCCAGGAGCAGGCGCAGCGGCACTCCCGTCCACTCTGCCGTGCCGACGGCTTCGACCAACCATGGCTGGCTCACCGGCCTGGGCGACAGCAGGGCCCTGCCATTGCCCGCGCACTCCATCGTGACGCGTGTGGTGGCCGCCGCGTATGCGCGCAGCTGTGCCAAGGAGTAACTGCGCGCGCGTCGCACCTCACCGGTCACCGTCAATCGCCAGGTGGTTGCGTTGTCCACGTAAGGGATGTCGTAGTGCGTCAACACGTAGTGCAGGCCGGGTGGTGTGATGTCGTGACGCATGGCTTCCAACGGAAGACCGTGATTTCGGGTGGCCAGTGCCAGCTCGTCCAGCCCCAGGCCCTCACCGGGCGAGGCAAGCCGGGCCGGGGTGCTCACGCTGGAGAGTCGACGCCTCATGCAGTGATTGTCCACTTGTCCTGCCGGCTGCGCATCAGCTGCTCGTGTAGGCGCGGGTGAGGGTGGGGCTCCCAGCTGGGCTGGCGGCGACACCCTCCGGCGCCGTGTCGAACACCTGAGCGCAGATGAAGGCCGCCTGCGTCAAGGCTAAGGAGTGGCCCGAGGCCAAGGCCCCAAGCGCTTGACCGCACCCTGAGCTTGAACCGACCTATGTGCCCTGAGTACTGGCCAGGGGCGAATTGCTCACCAGCGAGTACCGGCCCCCCACCACATCCTGCACAGCGAGGCACTCTGCGGCCACTCCTCGAGCCGATCACCGAACTCTACCGACTCAACGAGCTGGGCATTCGTCGGCATGACCGACTCCGCGACTCCTTCCACGAGGCTCATACCTGTCCTGACCTGCCCGGACGCAACAGTCGGTACGCGCGGGGGAGGCCTCGGCTGACGTCCCTTCCGGAGAAGAGGCCAGGCCGGGGCCTCCGCGCCCTACTTCGTCTTGGCCTTGAGCCGTGCCGTGTGGCCAGCTTCTTCAGGGACTCGATGCCCGGGTTGCCCGTGGCGTCCTGTCCCCGGTAGCCCATCCGCAGCCGGAACCGCTTGTAGGCGTCGTCGGTCTTGGTGCCCCACGACCCGTCCACGTACTTCTTCGCCAG
>NZ_JBLRVZ010000068.1:0-35810 GCF_048159505.1 Streptomyces sp. T028 | reverse complement strand
TGAGCTGTACTGAGATTTGTGGAGTCCCTGATGCCAGGGCTACGGTCCTGGCGAAGGAGAACCACCAGCACCATGGCAGCACCCCGTAAATACCCGGACGAGCTCCGCGAGCGCGCGATCCGTGAGGTCCGCACCACCGGCCGGCCGATCGCGCACGTCGCGAAAGACCTCGGCATCCACAAGGAGGCCCTGCGCGGCTGGGTCCGCCAGGCCGAGGCCGACCACGGCGAACGCGACGACCGGCTCACGACCGCCGAGCGCGAGGAGCTTAGGCAACTCCGCAAGGAGAATGCCGAGTTGAAGCGGGCGAACGAGATCCTCAAAGCCGCCAGTGTGTTTTTTGCCCAGGAGATCGACCGTCCCCGGACGAGGCCGAGCAGGTGATAGATCACCTGCGTGACAAGGGTCTCGGGGTCGATCCCGTCTGCCGGGTTCTGGAGCTGTCGCCGTCGACGTACTTCGCCCGCAAGAAGCGGCCGAAGTCGGCCCGTCGGCTCCGTGATGAGCAGCTCATGCCGCTGATCGAGGAGGTCCACACGGAATCGGGCGGCACCTATGGTGCCCGACGGATCACCCGGGCCCTGCGCCGCAAGGGCGTCGACGTGGCCCGCTGCACCGTCGAGCGGCTGATGGCCGAGCTGGGCCTGGAGGGCGTCATCCGCGGGCAGCGGCGGAGGACCACGGTGCCGGAGCCGTCGGCGCCCCGCCCGCCGGACCTGGTCGACCGCGACTTCACCGCCTCGCGGCCGGATCAGCTGTGGGTGGCGGACATGACGTATGTCCGCACCTGGTCCGGGTGGGCCTACGTGGCGTTCGTCCTGGACGTGTACTCCCGGATGATCGTCGGCTGGCAGGTCGCGAACCACATGCGCACCGAACTCCCGTTGGACGCGCTGGAGATGGCGTTGTGGAGACGCCGGATCAAGAAGGACTCCGGCCTCATACATCACAGCGACCGCGGGTCGCAATACGTATCAATTCGGTATACCGATCGGCTGTCCGACATCGGGGCTTCGGCCTCGGTCGGCTCGGTCGCGGACAGCTATGACAACGCGATGGCCGAGGCCCTGAACGGCACCTTCAAGGCCGAACTGATCGAGATGCAGGGCCCTTGGAAGGACGTCGACCAGGTCGAGCGGGCGATCTTCCAGTGGGTCACGTGGTACAACGAAGAACGCCTCCACTCCGCCCTCGACTACGTACCGCCCGCCGAGTACGAGGAAGCCTTCTGGCGAAGCCAGGAGCAAACCCCGCAGTCCGCCTGAAACAAGATCACCGGACTCTACGAAACTCGGGGCAGCTCACTAGAGCTACCTTCAACGAACCCAGCCCCGCTCAGCACACAGGACACAATCCCAGCTCACACACCCCGGCCTCCCCACCGAAGCCACCCACCCCGCCTCTCAGTGAACCTGCAACACACCAGGCCATTCGCCGCCCCGTACACCAACAAGCCCCTTTCCGAGCGTCAAATGGGCGCTCGCTGTCAGACAGTGAGCCCCACCATCGCCGCGCTCTCCCTCCACAGGAGATCCCGCACGCGATCGTCTCGCGCCAGTTCCGACGGGTCGGGGAACGTAAGTTCGCCCCGGACCAGCGAGGCGTAGACGCGGTCCGACGGCGGACTGACCCTGCCGAGGGCCAACTCCGCCAGGGCCTCGCCCGCGCGTTCAGGCGTTCCGAGGTGGTACTGGGGACGGAATCTGCTGAGGACCGCAGCGATCGGCGGCAGCAACAGGGGCATGAGCTTGCGGGCCACCCAGGGCTGGCTGCGTCCCAGCGAGGTCCCCCCGGTGAGGCCGGGGTTGTACGCGATCACGGTGAGGTGACGCGCCTGTGCCTCGTCCTGTACGGCCAGGGAGCGTGCGGTGAGCAGGTTGCAGAGCTTGGACGCCGGGTACGCGCGCACACCGCCGCCCTTGGGCGGATGGGCGAGCCTCTCCGGGTCGAGCGTCTTGGGCCCTATCGGCGTGATCGCCGGGTCGTGTGTGTCACTCGTGGTGATGACCAGCCGCCCGTTGTCGGCCATGGCGGGCAGGAGCAAGCGCGCGAGCAGGTAGTGGGCGAGATGGTTGACGGCGAAGGTCGGCTCGTAGCCGTCGGGGGTGCGCGGGTGGGAGTTCGGGAACTGCCCACCCGCGTTGAGCACCAGAATGTCGATGCCGGCGGCTTCCGTCCGGTGCCTGACGTCGTCCGCGAAGGCGCGGACGCTGTCCAGGGACTCCAGGTCCAACGGAAGCAGCTCGACACCTTCGGGGGCGACCCGGTCGATCCCTCTGGCGCCGGCCAGGACCCGGGTGTCGTTCCGGGCGACGAGATGACGGACGGCCTGCGCACCCAGTCCTGCGGTCGCGCCCGTCATCACGATGGTTGTCACGGGATGCCCCCTTGGTCGTTTCTGTGGTCCGCCGGTCAGGCGAGGTCGGCCAGGTCTTCCGCGGTGAGGTCGATGTCGGCGACCGCCATGTTGTCCTCCAGGTGGGAGACAGACCCCGTGCCCGGGATCGCCAGGGTCACCGGCGAGGAGGCCAGCATCCACGCCAGGCCGATCTGGTGGACGCTGGCACCGTGCCGGTCGGCGACCTTGGCCAGCCGGGCGTCCTCGAACTCGCCGCCACCTCCCACCGGGTGGAACGGAACGAAGGCGATCCCGGCCTCTTCACAGGTCGCCAGCAGGTCCGCGTCGCCGCGCCGGTTGGCGTGGAACTCGTTCTGCACGGCAGCCACGGGAGCGATCGCACGCGCCTCGGCAAGGTGGTCGGCATCGACGTTGCTCAGCCCGAGGTGGCGGATCAGGCCCTCCTCGCGCAGGGCCGCAAGCGCCTCGAAGCGCTCGGCGAGCGACTCGCCGGTCGGGGGCTCCATGAAGCCGATGCGCAGGTAGACCAGGTCCAGGCGGTCCACGCCCAGGCCCTCCAGGTTGGCCTCGACCAGGCCGCGCATGTCGGCGGCGGTGCCGTGGGAGAAGCCGTCGGGGCGGACGATCGGGCCAACCTTGGTGGCCAGGACGAGCCCCTCGGGGTAGGGCTGGAGGGCCTCGCGGATCAAGGTGTTCGCGCGCACCGCTCCGCCGGCGCTGGCGTAGAAATCGGCGGTGTCGATGTGGTTCACACCCAGTTCCACGGCACGCGCCAGCACCGCGCGGCCAGCCTCGGGGTCGCGGGCGGGGCCGCCCATGCCCTTCTGGGACGGCAGACGCATGGCCCCGAATCCGAGCCGGTTGATGGTCAGGTCGCCGCCCAGGCGGAAGTCTTTGCTCATGCCATCAGGCTGCACGGCTCCGAAACCCCGGGCCAGGTCGTGGCATCTTGTTGCCAGAGGCACAATGAAGGTATGCCGCAGACCATGGTCCTCAGAGGAGATCTGGAGCTCCGGGCCCGCCTTGAGCCCCTGGCGGGGTCTCACGACGCGGAATGGGTCAATGTCGCTCGCGACCTCGACACCTGGCCAGGTGCACGCGAGGCCGCTCGCCTGCGGATCCGCCGACACGGCGCGCACCACGCCCGCAAGCTGTACAGCGCCACCGTCCTGGCCGACGAGCGCGACCGGGAGACCCTGCGCGAGCTGGCGGCACATGGCATTCAGGTGCGCATCGCGGCGACCCCGATGCTCCAGGGAACGGTCTTCATCGACCGGCGGACCATGGTCCTCACCGACCCCGCGCCCGCGACGCCTCACGGGCACGACGGACGGCACCGGACGTACACGATGAGCGCCGAGCCGTCGCTGGTCAGCGGGGCATACGCGTTGTTCGAAGCCGCGTGGGAGAGCGCGACCGACCTTGCCGCGTTCTTCGATCCGGACCGGCCTCGGATCGGCGCGCAGGGCCGTGCGGTCCTGTCCGCGCTGGGCTCTGGCATGACCGACGCGGCCGCCGCGCGGGCACTGGGGATGTCACTGCGCACCTACCGGCGCCGGGTGGCCGAGCTCCTCGTCACCCTCAACGCGGAGTCGCGGTTCCAAGCAGGCGTGCGGGCAGGCGAGCTGGGCCTGACCCGGGGTTGACACGATTGCTCAAGGACAGCCCCTGACTCCTGTCGGACGCGGTCACGCCTCCAGGATGCGTTCGAGGTAGTCCAGGTCCTGCCGGATGAGCGCGAGCGCCGCCTTGGGTCCGGTGGCTTCCGGGTCCGGCTCTCCGGCCGCAGCACCATGGCCACCGCCAGATCCGCCATGTGTCCCGCGGCCTCGGCGTCCGTGAAGTGGTGGTCGCCGGGGTGGTGCCACCAGGCGACCCAGTTGCACATGCCGGCCACCACCAGCGCGGTCGCCCGGGCGTCGACGGGCCGGGACTGCCCCTTCCTGACGCCCTCTTCGATCACACGCACGAGCCCAGCATGGCGACCCGCATACCTGCGCGGTGCGCTTTGGCGGCTTCCGGGGGCAGATCAGCCTCCGAGCGCAGCAGCAGTTGGAAACGCTTTGGCTGACTGGCCCGCTGAAAAGCGATCAGATGGGCGATCTCCCGCAACCGCACGTCCGGATCGAGGGACTCGTCGGCGGCGAGTGCCTCGATCTCCGCCGCGGGACCCTCGGTCATCTGTGCCACGAGCTTGGCGAGCAGGTCCTCCTTGCTCTTCACGTAGTAGTAGAGAGCCGGCCGCGTGATCCCCATCGCCTCCGCGATGTCCCCCAGATTGGTGCCGGAGAAGCCTCGCTCGGCGAAGAGCAAGGACGCCTGCTCGAAGATCTCGTTCTCCACGAGTTCCCGGCGCGCCGTCGGCCGCTTCGGGGTGTCCGCCGCGGCCCTCGGCTTCGCAGGACGTCGTCCGGTGGCCCGCTTTTGCCGTCCCCCCGTCAGTCCCCGGGCTTGGTACCTGATCCAGCGTCTCGCGAGCGTTCCGTCATGGACCCGATGGAAACCAAGGGGGACGTCGGTCCCAGGTCACGTCCGCCGGATACCGGAGACCAGCCGATCCCAGTTCCCGGAGGCGATCCCTTCCCGGTCCGCCCCACTCAGGGCCGCGTCCTTCAAGAAGCCCCGCACGCCGTCCTGCGGAGCCGGGACGAAGGGGTAGTCGGTGGAGAACAGCACCCGCTCGGCACCGACCACCTCGATCGTCCACCGCAGATAGCGCTCGCTGTACAGGCCGGACGGCGTGAAGTAGACGTTCTCCCGGAAGTAGTCGACCAACGGTCGGTCCAGCTTCGCGAAGGGAGCGATCTCCTGGATGCGGTCCAGGTAGAAGAGGACCACCTCGCCCCAGTGGCCGACGATCACCTGGAGATCCGGGAACTGGTCGAAGACGCCGCTGACGATCAGCCGCAGCAGCTGCACTCCGGTGTCGTAGTGCCAGCCGAGCCCGAAGAGGGTCAGTGCCGTGCTCAGCATGTCGTCTTCGACGTCGTAGTAGCTGTCGCGGACGGACCGGGGTGGTGTCTGCGGGTGGAGGTAGATCGGTGCGCGGAGCGCCTGCGCGGCTTCGAAGATCGGCCAGCAGACGGCCTGGTCGAGGCTGTTCTCACGCGTGCGGGCGAGCAGCATCGCTCCGTTGAGGCCCAGGGTCCGCACGGAACGCTCCAGCTCGGCGGCCGCTTCGTCGGGCGACTGGGTCGCCAGCGCGGCGAACCCCTGCAACCGCTCGGGGTGAGACCGGACCGCCTCGGCGAGTCGGTCGTTGGTGACCCGCTGGAGGGCCACGGCGTCGGCCCGCTCCAGGATTTGCAGGCCCGGCGGCGTCAGGGAGAGCACCTGGACGTCCAGGCCGCTGGCGTCCATCGCGGCGACGCGCGGCTCGTCCAGTTCGGCCAGCGGGCGCGCGTACCGCTCCATCGACGCCACGCGCAACGACGGGTCGTCGCACCATCGGGGATCGAGCCCGCGCCAGGCCTCCAGCACTTCGGCCGTGACGAAGTGTTCTTCCAAACCCGCGATTCGCATGTGTGGCTCCTTGTGGTCCGCGCTTCATCGCGCGTGCACAAGCTAATTGCTGAGCTATGTTATATCAATAGCCCGTGATATATGATCGCAGACGGACCCCCATAGCTGACGTACCCGTCCGAGAACCGAGGCCCATCGTGACCAAGAGCAGCCGGGAACCGTACGTCCGCGCCCTGGAGCCCACCTCCATGGTGGACCAGGTCGCCAAGGAGATCCGCCACTCGATCCTGGCCGGCAACCTCCGCCCCGGCCAGTCCTTCTCCCTGCGCGAGATCGCCGACCAACTCGGCGTCAGCTTCATCCCGGTGCGGGAGGCGCTCCGGCAACTGGAAGCGCAGGGCCTCGTCATCACCCGGCCCGGCAAGAGCGCCCTCGTCGCGCCGCTCCACCAGGACGACTTGAACGGTATCTACCGGCTGCGCCGCAGGATCGAGCCTGAACTCGGCAGCCGTTCCTGCGTCTTGCTGCATGCCGCAGACTTCCAGCGGCTCCAGGCCTTCGTCTCCATGTGCGGGGACGAGGACCTCGGCGTCGACGAGATCTACGACGCCCATCGCGCCTTCCACCTCGAACTGCTGCGCCCGGCAGCCACCACCTGGGATCTCCGTATCCTGGAGAGCCTGTGGCACGCGGCCGAGCGCTATATCAGGCTCGCCTTCTCCGGTCTGGACAGCCGGCCCGAGGAACACCGGCGGCGCAAGCACTCGCACGCCGCCCTCCTCGCCGTCTTCCGCGAAGGCGACCCCGACGCCGTCGCCCAGGCCGTACTCGACCACCTCGACGAGAACGAGAAGATCGCGCAAGGGGCGCTTCAGGTTCAGTAGCCGGCCAGGGTCATCGGACGAGTTCGCGTTTGAGGATCTTTCCGGTGGCGGTCATGGGCAGGGCGTCCGCGAACTCGATGATGCGCGGGTACTTGTGCGCGGGTACTTGTGCGCGGCCATGGTCCCCCGGCACCAGTCGGCCAGGTCGTCCTGGGTCAGTTCGGCGCCCGCCTTGAGGACGACGAACGCCTTGCCCCCCGTGGCTCGGGTGGGGGACGCCGACCACAGCGGCCAGGCTGACCGCGGGGTGGGTGAGCAGGACCTCCTCCAGCTCGCGCGGGTAGACGTTGTAGCCGCCGCGGATGATCATGTCCTTCTTGCGGTCGACGATGTAGAGGTAGCCCTCGGCGTCCCGGGTGGCGATGTCACCGGTGTGCAGCCAGCCCCGATCGTCGATCGCCTCGGCGGTCCCTTCGGGGCGTCCGAGGTAGCCCTTCATGACGTTGTGGCCGCGCACACACATCTCGCCGGGTTCGTCGACGTCCGACTCGGTGCCGTCCTCCCGCTGGACCTGGACCTCGACGCCCCACACCGGCAGGCCGATGGAGCCCGGCTTGCGGGGGCGCTCCCGGTGGTTGAAAGTGACAACCGGGCTGGTCTCGGACATGCCGAAGCCCTCCAGGATCGGCACCTCGAAGCGCTTCTCGAAGCCGGTGAGGATCTCAACCGCGAGTGCGGAGCCGCCCGACACGGCGATCCGCAGATTGGCAGTGATCTTCGCCAGGTCGTACCGGTCGGCGTCGGGGTGATGGAGCAGGGCCCAGTACATGGTGGGCACGCCCGCGAAGAAGGTGACGTTCTCCTGCTCCATCAAGGCAAGTGCGTCGCCCGGAGTGAAGCGGGGCAGCAGGACCAGGGTGGCGCCCGAGGCGAGGCCGGCGTTCATCTGGACGGTCTGGCCGAAGGTGTGGAACAGCGGGAGGGTGACCAGCTGCACGTCGTCGTCGGCGACGGTGCCGAAGAGCCGCCCGCACAGCAGGGCGTTGTGCACCAGGTTGCTGTGGGTGAGTTCGGCGCCCTTGGGCTGTCCGGTGGTGCCGCTGGTGTACAGCACAACCGCGGTATCGGTCTCCGACGTCGGGCGGGAGACTGGAAGGACCGGGTGGCCGTCGACGAAACGGGCGAGGGTCTCCCCGGATTCCCAGGAGCTCGTCGCGTCCGGGTCCGCCGTCAGCAGGACGAACAGTCCGCACTCCGGTGTCTCCTCGAAGGCGGCCCGCCCCCGCTCCCCGATCGGCAGGTCGGGGCCGCCCTCGTAACAGAAGTACGCCTTCGCCTGCGAGTCGCGCAGGTGGTAGGCCACCTCCCGGTCGGTCAGCAGGGTGTTGAGGGGGACCACTACGGCGCCGGCCTTGAGGATGCCGTAGTAGACGACGGGAAAGTACGGCAGATTGGGACAGCTGAGCGGCACCCGGTCCCCGCCTCGGATGCCCCGGGCCAACAGACCCGCGGCCACGCGGTTGGCCGCGGCATCCAGTTCGGCATAGGTCAGGCGCCGCTCGCCCAGCACCACCGCGGTCCGGTCGGGCTGGGTGCGTGCGGTGTCTTCGAGTAGAACAGCCAGGTTGAGCACGGGGTGTCTCCGGTGCGGGTGCCGTGGGGTCAGGTGGAGGGTGACTCGGCAACGAGGGTCGGGCCGGGCTCCGTGTACGGGGTGGAGTCGGACGGGACGGCACAGTGCCCGTCTGCGGCGAGCGCGCCGTAGACGCTGGGCTTGTTGGTCTTCAGCCACCAGGCGTAGCCGAGTCCCAGGAGGGCCGCCGCGAGAGCGAGACCGCCAGGCCGGCCGTGAAGACGGTGCCGGGCTGGAACGATTCCAGGGGCAGAGCGTCGGTGCCGCGCCGACCCACGACGGCGAAGTCCAGGATGACCAGGACACCGATCTCGCAGACCATCAGGGTGCCCAGCACCTTGGCGCTGAGGTCGATACGCCGGTAGCTGAGGATGCCCGAGGCGGCCACCCCCAGCGCGGTGAACACCTCCCACGGGACGGAGACACCGACCTGGGCGAAGGTGATCTGCATGAAGTAGCCGAAACCGCCGACGAGTTGCAGGCCGACCGCGCTGTAGGCGATCAGCGCGACGAAGGCCGCGGCGACACCGGGGGTCCGTCCGAGGCCCCGGCAGATGAAGGTGTAGAAGCCACCGGTGTTGGTGATCCGGCGGGCCATAGCGGCGTAACCGACTCCGAAACAGAGCAGGACCAGACCGGCTATGACGAAGGCGCCCGGTGCTCCCGCCCCGTTGCCGAGGGCGCACTGGAGCGGGACGACACCGACGAGGGCGGCCATCGGGGCGGCGGCCGCGACGACCAGGAAGACGATACGGGAGGCGCTCAGGTCTCTGGTTCCGCTGGGTGTTGCCATGGTGTTCCGCCTCAGATGGCTGTGGAGGTGAGAGACGTGACGAGACGCTCGAGGAGTTCACCGCTGTAACCGGCCGACGCGCCGGCGTCGATGTTCAGGGCCTGGCCCGAGATCTGCGGGCAGTCGTCGGCGGCCAGGAAGTGCAGCAGCGCGGCGACCTGCTCGGGCGTGCTGAGGGTGCCCAGCGGGGCGGCGGCCTTGGAGAGCGCGGCCTCCAGTTCGCCGTTCTCCTGGGCGCGCAGCATCGGGGTGTCCACCGAGGTGGGGCAGATGCTGTTGACACGGATGCCCAGCGGGCCGTACTCGACGGCGGCGACCCGCGTCAGGCTGAGCACCGATGCCTTCGACCGAACAGGACGCCCTGCACATTGACCCGGAACACGCGCTCCAGCTCGGTCAGTTCGCACTCCGACATCACGCCGGCTGCCTGCGCGAGGATGTGGACCGGCCGTCTGCCGCGGCGGCGTCGAAGAGCGCGTACGGACTCCTCGTCGGAGACGTCCGCCTCGACATAACGCCCTCCGATCCTGGCGGCGGCCTCCGAGGCGTCGCTACGGTCGGCGAGGACCACCTTCGCCCCTGCCGAGGCGAAACGTGTGGCGGTGGCGAGGCCGATGCCGGAAGCGGCACCGGTCACGATGGCGGTCTTTCCCGAAAGATCGAAGAAGCTCATGGTTGTTGTCCCTCCGTGTCACTACTGGGCGGCGGGCTGGTCGGCGCGCAGCGAGGCGAAGGTGTCGTGGTCCACGACGGTCAGGCCGAACTGCTCGCGGATCTCACCGAGGACGTGCTGGAAGGTGTGCGTCTCGACGTAGTTCGCGTGGCGCGGGGTGTCGATGTACTCCATGCCGCCGCGGGTGTCGGGCCGATGGGTGCGCTTGAGCTCGGAGAACCGGCTCTTGTCGTCGTCGGAGGCCGTGATGTCGAAGGCGATCAGCTGCGCCATCTCGTCGAAGCGGTGGTAGGCGGCGTCGGCGAACTCGATGAAGCCGAGGACGTAGAGGTTGTCCACCTCGCGGTTGAACGCGTTCGGGTACAGCTGGGGGTGGCCCTGGTGCCACTCGAAGAGGTTCTCGTCGACGAACGGGATCGTGTAGTCGTAGCCGGTGGCGAAGAGCACCAGGTCGGCCTTCTCCTCGGAGCCGTCGGTGAAGACCACCGTGTCGCCGCGGAACTCGGCGACGTCCGGCTTGCCGGCGATGTCGCCGTGCGTGAGGTGGTGCACGATCGCGTCGTTGACCAGCGGATGCGAGGTCAGGACCCCGTGGTCGGGCTTGGGCAGGCCGTACTTGGTGAGGTCGCCCACGAGCGCGTCGACCAGCTCGTTCGGGTCCTCGGGGATCGAGATGCCGGCCGGCGGCTCGCCGCCTTCGTTGATGAACACGTCGAGGGGGATGCCGAAGATGTGCTTGGGCAGGATGCGGTAGCCACGTCGCACCGACCAGAAGGCCGCGTCCGCGTTGCGAGCCGCGTCGCACGCGATGTCGACGCCCGAGTTGCCGCCGCCGAGGATCAGGACGCGCTTGCCCTTGAACTCGTCCGGGTAGCGGTACGTGGAGGCGTGCCGGCTCTCGCCGGTGAAGGTGTCCTGACCGGGGTAGTCGGGGAGCTTGGCTTCCCAGGTGACGCCGTTGGCGGCGACCAGGTGCGTGTAGGTGGCCGTGTCGCCGTTGGTGTCGGTGATGTGCCAGGCGCCGTCCACGAGGTCGGCCTTCGCCACACCGGTGCCCAGTTTGACGTGGTCGTACAGGCCGAAGGCGGAGCTGAAGTCGCGGATGTAGTCACGCAGCAGCTTGTAGCCCGGGTAGTCGGGGAAGCTGTCCGGCATCGGGACCGTAGAAGCCCGAGGTGTACTTCGACGAGATGAAGTGCGCCGATTCGTAGACCGGGCTGCCCGGGTTCTCCGGGTCCCAGATGCCGCCCACGTCCGAGTGCCGCTCGTACACGACGACGTCGACGCCCCTGTGCTTCAGCTGCCTGGCCATGATCAGGCCCGACGGACCCGCCCCCACGACCGCCACACGCGTGGTCGGCTGAATCTCTGCGCCCATGATTCCTCCTGCTGAGTCGACACCAGGGATTCACGCATGTCCGACATGAGGGACCGCACCCCTGAGTTGCGAGCAGCTCGATGCAGGGCGATCGCCCTAGCCAAAGGGTCAGAGCGCAAAAGTCGGGCAGTCGCCCCAGTCGAAACCTCGGGGAGAATCCGCAGGTGATCAGGGTTCAGAGCCGATTAACGCCACGCCACAGGCGGGGCATGGCGACACCTGAAGGTCAGGGCCGATAGGTTCATTAGGGCAATTGCCCAAACTGGGGTCGCCTCGCGGGGCACCCGCGAGTCTGGGGAGTACATGACACGCCTATCCGTAGCCGAGCGGCGGAACCTGCTGCTGGACGCAGCCTCCCGGGTCATCGCCCGTGACGGTCTCGCCGAGGCCTCGACGCGCGCCATCACCGACGAGGCGGGAATGCCTCGCGGGATGTTCCACTACTGCTTCACGTCCAAGGACGAGCTCCTGGAGCAGTTGATCCGGCACCATGTCACGGACATGGTGGAAGCCGCGTGCGCCACCTGGGACGGCACGCGCGACCTGACCGACAACCTGCGCGCGGGGCTGCGGGCCGTTCTCGGGATCGGCATGGCGGACACGGACGTACAACTGCTGTCGTACGAGCTCCTGGTGCACGCGCTGCGCGGCACGGAGACGGCGTCCATCGCCTCTCACGAGTACGCGGACTACGCACGGCAGGCGAGCGAGTATCTCCAGTTCGTCGCCGACAAGGCCGGTGTCCGCTGGACGGTGTCCCAGCCCGCGCTGGCGCGGCTCTTCTCCGTCGTCATCGACGGTTCAATGCTCAACTGGCTCGCCGACCGCGACTCCGAGACGGCGACCGCGTCACTCGACGCGTTCGCCGTCATGCTCACTTCACTCACGGCACCCGTGGACGGCGGACCGGTCGAGCGCCCGGAATGACCGACGCCGCACCACCCGTCAGGAGTGTGCGGCTGCTCGGGGATGCCAGGTAGCCGGTTCTCCGGGCCTCAGTTCTTCAGCGCGACGGTGATCGAATCGCCGATAGGCGTGGTGGATCGTCCGATGAGCCGGGAGAGCTCGCCGGGCGTGCCGGCCATCTCGCCCTTCGCTATGGACGCCTCGACGTCGACCAGGATCGCCGCGACCTGTGCGGAGAGGCCGGCGCCGGTCAGGATGCCGGTGAAGGCCTCGGCGGAGACGGCGTTGTATCCGATCTCCCTGCCGGTCTGCCGGCTGAGTTCCGCGGCATAGTCGGCGAAGCCGAACGCGGTGTCGCCACTCAGCTCGTACGCCCTGCCCTCGTGCCCCTCGCCGGTGAGTACGGCGACCGCGGCGGCGGCGTAGTCGGCGCGGGCGGCAGCGGCGACGCGGCCCTCGCCGGCGGCCTGGGTGACGACGCCGTACTCCAGGACCGGTGCGAGCTGTTCGGTGTAGTTCTCGTTGTACCAGCCGTTGCGCAGCAGTACGTAGGGCAGTCCGGACGCGATGATCGCCGCCTCGGTCTCCCGGTGGTCGTCGGCGAGGGAGCTGCTCAGGGCGGAGAGCGCGCTGGTGTACGCGAAGAGGGCGACTCCGGCGGCACGCGCGGCGTCGAGGACGGCCCTGTGCTTGCCGAAGCGACCCTCGAACTCGGGGCTGGAGACGAGGAGCACCTTGTCGCCCGTGGAGAAGAGACCGTGCAGGGTCTCGGGTGCGGTGTAGTCGGCGACGGCGATCCGCACCCCGCGGCCGGCGAGGTCGGCGGCCTTCTCCGCGCTGCGGACGACGGCGGTGACCTGGTCGGCCGGAACCTTCTCCAGCAGTCCCTCGACGACGAGACGGCCCAGGTTTCCGGTGGCTCCGGTGACGACGATGCTCATGATCGGACTCTCCTTGTGGGTGGTTCTGAACTCACCCTAGGATGGGCACTTTCGTTTGGGCAGTACCGACTTCGAAGTAGGGTACTGGCATGAAGGTAAGTGAAACGGCTCCCGTGGAGCCCGCATGGCACGCCGGCCCGACGATGTGCTCCGAGCGGCTGCTCCTGGAGCACATCACCAGCCGCTGGGGCGTCCTGATCCTGATCGCGCTGCTGGGCCGCCCCTACCGCTTCGGCGAACTGCGCCGGGCGATCGGCCGGGTGACCGAGAAGATGCTCACGCAGACCTTGCAGACGCTGGAACGTGACGGCCTGGTCCGACGCGACGCCAAGCCCGTGATCCCGCCCCACGTGGACTACTCCCTCACCGACCTGGGCCGCGAGGCCGCGGAACAGATCCGCGCCCTCGCGCGGTGGACGGAGGAACGGATGCCGGCGGTGGAGAAGGCGCGCGGGGGGTACGACGCGGGACGGGCGTGACCGGCCGGCCCGTCACCCCTTGACGGCTATCTACACTCACGT
Source organism: Streptomyces sp. T028 (assembly GCF_048159505.1). Classification (NCBI taxonomy): domain Bacteria; kingdom Bacillati; phylum Actinomycetota; class Actinomycetes; order Kitasatosporales; family Streptomycetaceae; genus Streptomyces; species Streptomyces sp. T028. The sequence goes on along the minus strand of NZ_JBLRVZ010000068.1, from coordinate 22,320 downwards.
AAGATAGTTGACTGCTGCGATGATTCAGCTGTCACGAGGAGCCGTCGAATGTTGATCATCCATGACCTCAAGGGCGCCCGGACCGAGTTCGAGCCCGCCGAGGGCAAGCCCCTGATGCTGGACCTGCGCCACCAGAAGATCGGGATCATCGGCCTGTGCAACGGCAACGCGGTCTGCGGGACGTGTCACGTCTACGTGGAGCAGGAGTGGCTGGACCGGCTGCCGGCCGTCGAGGAACTGGAGGAGGACCGGCTCGCCGAACTCCCCCACCGTCAGGACAACTCCCGCCTGACCTGCCAGATCGAGTACACACCGGAACTCGACGGGATCGAGATGACCGTCGCACCCCGCAGCTGACGTGGACACGAAGAAGTTCCGCAGGGTGCTCGGCCACTTCTGCACAGGGCTGACCGTGGTGACGTCGACGACGGACGCGGGGCCCGTCGGGTTCACCTGCCAGTCTTTCTCCTCCCTGTCCCTCGATCCGCCGCTGATCGTCCTGTGCCCGGCCAAGTCGTCGACGACCTGGCCGGAGATCCGGCGTTCGGGCAGGTTCTGCGTGAACATCCTCGCGGATCACCAGGAGACGCTGAGCAGCCGGTTCGCCGTCTCCGGCGGCGCGAAGTTCGCGGGTGTCGAGTTCGGAGCCTCGCCCAACGGCTCGCCACTGCTCCCGGACGCCCTGGCCTGGCTCGACTGCACGCTGAACGCCGAGTACGACGGAGGGGACCACTCCATCGCCATCGGCCGGGTCCACGACCTCGACGCGGCGCCGGGCGCCCGTCCCCTGCTCTTCCACCGCGGACAGTACGCGCGCGCCGTCGAGCGCTGAGACCGTCACAGCCGCGCGAACCGGCCTCGCGGATGAGTGGTTGCCCCTCAAGTCGCCAAGCGCTGCCATGAAGGACGACAAGCGGACCCCTGCTCCGCAGAGCTCAGCTCGAGGGCCGGGCGGGAAGCGGCGGTCCGCGTTCATCCGCCGCATTGACACCGTCGTAGAAAGGTCACCACTCTGGAAAATATCGCTGTTGGTCACCTGGGCACAGGAAGCAGGCAGGCCGATGAAGACCGTCTCCGAGTCAGCGTCGACTTCGGAAGCAGGGTTCGTTCCGTTTCCCGAGGAGGCGGTACGTCGCTACCGCGCCGTCGGCTACTGGTCCGACCGCACCCTGGCCCAGCAGTTCCGCGCGGTCGCGGACGCGTATCCCGACCGGCCCGCGGTGCTCACCGCCGACGCGTGCCTCACCTACGCGGAACTCGACCGGCGCAGCGACCGGATCGCCGTCGGCCTGAGCGCACTGGGCCTGCGGCCGGGCGACCGGGTGCTGATGCAGGTGACGAACCGCCTGTGGACCGTGCTGTCCTGGTACGGGCTGCTCAAGGCCGGGGCAGTACCGGTTGCCACGCTGGCCCAGCATCGCCGGCACGAGATCGTCGAGATCGCCCGTCAGACCGCTCCCGTGGCCCACCTCGTCGAGCCGGGATTCGCCAGTCACGACCTGGTGGCTCTCGCCTCCGAGACGGCCCGATGTCAGCCCACGCTGCGATGGCTGCTCACCATCGGCGCGGGGCGGCCGAGCGCCGGGGCGTACGCCGTGGAGGAACTGGAGTCCGCTCACCCGGGCGGTGGCGGCACCGCGCGCTCCGTCGTGGAGGACATCCAACGGGCCGTCCCCGCCGAGTCGTTGGCCGTCCTGCAACTCTCCGGGGGCACCACCAGCGCCCCCAAGCTGATCCCCCGTCTGCACACCGAGTACTGGTACAACGCGCGGGCCGTCGCCGAGGCGAACGGGCTCGACGCCACGGGCTGTTTCGCGCATCTGCTGCCCATGGTGCACAACGCCGGCATCGTCTCCGGCCTGCACGCCGCGCACGCCGTCGGTGGCTGCTTCGCGCTGGGTGCCCCGGATCCCACCCAACTCCGGGCGATGGCCCCGCACATCACCCACATGACGCTCTCCCCGTCCCTGGCGACCATGGTGCTCGACAACCCCGGCCTGCGTGACGCACTGTGCTCACTCCGGATCGTCAACTGGGTGCTCGGGCCACTCACCGCCGAGATCGTGGCCGCCTTCGAGAACCCGTCGTGCCGGGTCATCCAGTCATTCGGCATGGGTGAGGGTCTGTGCATGGTCACGCCGCTCTCCGCGCCGCCCGAGATCCGGCACCGCACCGTCGGGGCGCCGGTCTCCCCGCTTGACGAGGTACGCGTCTACGAACCGGGTACGGAGATCCCCGTACCCCCGGGCGGCCGGGGCGAGTTGTGCGCCAGGGGCCCGTACACGATCCGTGGCTACTTCCGGGCGCCGGAACGCGACGCCGAGGCCTTCACCTCCGACGGCTTCTATCGCACCGGGGACGTCGTCGTCGAGGTGCGCAGCGGTGACCGCAGTTGCTACGCGCTGGAGGACCGGCTCAAGGATCTGATCAACCGGGGCGGCGAGAAGGTGAACGCCGCGGAGATCGAGCATCTGCTCATCCGGCACCCGTCCGTGGAGCGGGTGGCCGTGGTGGCCATGCCCGACGAGCGGCTCGGAGAGCGCTCCTGCGCGTTCGTCGTCCCCCGGCCCGGGGCACAGGCCCCCGATCTCGCCGAGGTCCAGCGGTTCCTCGACGGGATCGGTGTCGCCAAGTTCAAGTGGCCCGAGCGGATCGAGGCGTGCGGCGAATTCCCCATGACCAACGTGTCCAAGATCGACAAGCGTGCGCTCAGGCGTCGGATCGCGGACATCCTCCACGCCGAACACCACCACGGCTCAGCGACGTCATGCTGATCTCTCGTACCCGCGGGCCTCCGGCCTACGCCGGAACCACGCCAGCACAGGACGTCAACTGCGGTCCTTGAAAGGCTCCTTCGTGCCCCACCCCACCTCGTCACGCTCTCCGACGGCCCCGTCCGCGGAGAGTGGCACGGCCCTGTCGCACGCTTCCTCGGCATCCCGTACGCCCGGCCCCCGGTCGGCGCGCTTCGGTTTCGCCGCTCCGCTCCCGCCCCGGCCGTGGACCGAGCCGCACGACGCGACCCGCTTCGGTCCCACCGTACAGCGCCGGGCGATCTCCACGCCCGGTCCGGCCGAGCTGATGCCCGAGCCGGTCATTCCCGGCCAGGACGTCCTGAACCTCAACGTGTTCGCTCCTGATCCGTCCCCGGGCGCCGGGCTCCCGGTGCTGGTGAGGATCCACGGGGGAGTCTTCCTCGCCGGTTGCTCCGCGAGCCCCTGGTTCGACGGCCGTTCCTTACCCCGGGACGCAATCGTCGTGGTCTCCATCGGCTACCGCCTCGGTGTCGAGGGTTCCCTGCACCTCGCCGCCGCCCCCGACAACCGTGGTGTCCTCGACTGGATCGCAGCGCTGGAGTGGGTGCGGGACAACATCACGGCGTTCGGCGGGGACCCGGCCGAGGTCACGGTCGCCGGGCAGTCCCCGGGCGGCGGCACCGTCCAGACACTGCTCGCCGCCCCTGCCGCGCGCGGACTGTTTCGGGGTGCGATATCGATGTCGGACGGTGCGAAGCGGGAACAGCTCCCCGCCGACGCCCTGGCCGTTGCCGAGCGCTTCGCCCGACGGACCGGCGTCCCGGCGACAGCCGCCACGCAAGTCACCTCGCCGATGACCAACTCCTCGGACTCCAGGACGCGTTGCTCGCCCGAGTGCCGGGCGAGGAGTCCGCGCCCGGCATGGTCCTCGCGCCGTTCGCCGACGGCACAGTGGTCCCGCTCCCTGTGGAGCGGGCCTTCGCCGAGGGCTCCGCCTCCGCGGTGCCGCTGCTCATCGGCTTCACCCGGGACGCGGCCAACGCCGCCATGCGGGCCGCCCTACCACCGGACCTGCCCGTGAGCCAGGTGCGTACCGACCTCACCTTCCGCGGCCCCTCCCTCGCCCTCGCCGATTCCCGGGCGGCGCATCAACTCCCCACCTGGCTCTACCGGTTCGACTGGTCCTCGACGCGATCCGCCTTCCCCAGACACGCTTCCACTGCCCTGGAAGGTCGCCGACAACAGCCTGCGCCATCTGCGAACCGGCCGCATCGTCTGTACTTCGGGCCGAACAACATCTGTCCGAACCACATCCGCCGCACCCACGCCGTCACCCCGGTCTCGGCCCTAAGGTACGAGCACTCCGTCTTCGAACGCGGGGTCGAGAAGAAGATCCTGCCGGTGCGCGGTGGCTGGGCACTCGTGCCGTACTCCCCCGCTCGGTCGCGCTTCCTCACCGGTGTGATCCGGCCCTCCGACCAGTACCCGACGGTGACATTCCCTGCCGGGACGAGCGCCGGCAGGGAAAGGGATACCCCCACAACGTGCGCGCAGTCGAGCGGCTCGGTGAACTCGCCGCCGGCAAGGGCATCACCACGGCCCAGCTCGCGCTGGCCCGACGGCTCACCCAAGGCGAGGACATCGTCCCGATCCCGACACCCGCAGACCGAGCGCCACCGGAAGTACGCCGGTGCCGCCGACGTCGAGCTGAGCCGGAGCGACCTGGACCGCCTCCTGGAGATCCTCCCTAACGGCTCGGCAGGCAGCTCTGTGCAGCACGAGCACATGGCGTCGCGCCGTCCAGCGGCACCTGGCACAACGGCACCGACGCTCCGGGGCGGGCGTCGTGATGACGACGTCCGCCCCGGCGGCGCGAGTTCCCTGCCGACCGGACTCAGCCGGTGCGCCCCTCGATGATGCCCTTGCGCGCCAGATACTTGGCCCGGCCGCGGCGGCCGATCGCCTCGGCCGGTCCGAGCATCGGCGGGACCAGCCAGGGGAACGACTCCAGGACCCGGCACAGGACCGAGTCGCTGTAGAGCACGTAGTGCTCCAGGCGGCGCTTGCGGAGCGCGCGGTCGAAGACCTTCGCCACCTCCTCGGGTGTGCTCACCTTGCCGAGGAAGTTGAGGAGGCTGCCGTCGTGGGTCGCCTCGTGGAGGAGCATCGGGGTGTCGACGGCGCTCGGGTAGATTCCGCTGACCGCGACTCCGGTGCCGCGCAGTTCGCAGCTGAGCGCCGCGAGGTAGGCGCGCAGCCCCGCCTTGGCCGCCGAGTAGGCCGCCGAGCCGGGGAGCGCGATGACGCCGCCCATCGACACCGTGGCCACGATGTGCCCCCGGCCGCGCGCCTTCATGGCGCGGGCCGCGGAGGCCGCAAGTTCCATCACGGACCCGAGCATCACGTCCAGCTGGAGCCGCAGCTGGGCCGTCGAGGCGTCGACGGCGTCCCCGGGGACGATCACTCCGGCGTTGAGGAGGACCACGTCCAGGCTGTCGGCCCACTCGTCCTCGACGCGGGCGCAGAGCGCGGCGACCGCGTCGCGGTCGGACAGGTCGCAGGCGACGGGCACGGCCCGCGGGCCCGCCGCGAGGGCCGCCTTCTCGGCGAGTGCCTCGTCGCGTTCGACGCACAGCAGGATGTGGCCCGACGCGGCGAGCCGGCGGCAGACCGCCTCGCCGATCCCGCCGGCGGCACCGGTGACGAGCGCGAGGGGGGTGCGGTCAGACATGGCTGGACTCCTTGGGCGAGGCGGTGGAGGTCGCGTCGGCGCGCAGACCGTCGTAGGTGTGGTCGTCGACGTCGTGCCAGCCGAACCGGTCGCGGAGCCGCGCGAGGTAGGCCATGTACGTCGAACGCTCGACGTAGTTGGTGTGCCGCGGGCTGTCGAGGTACTTGACGCCGCCGCGCAGGTCCGGGGTGTCGGTGCGCTTGAGCTCGGTCAACTCGTCCTTGCGGAGGCCGGTCTCGCGGGCGTTGATGTCGATCATCACGAGCTGGGCCATCTCGTCGAACCGCTTATAGGCGGCGTCCGCGAACTCGACGAACCCGAGCACGTACAGGGAGTCCAGCTCGCGGGAGAAGACGTTGAGGTAGAGCTGCGGGTGGCCGTGCCGCCACTCCAGCAGGGCCGGGTCGAGGAACGGCATCCGGTACTCGTAGCCCGTCGCGAGGACGATCTCGTCCACCTCGGCCTCGCTGCCGTCGCCGAACACCACGCCCGTCGCGGTGAGCCGGGCGATGTCGGGCCGGGCGACGAGGTCGCCGTGTGCGAGGTAGTGCAGCACCTGGGTGTTCATGATCGGGTGGCTGCTGAGGGCGTCGTGGTCCGGTGCGGGCAGTCCGAACCGGGTCAGGTCGCCGACGAGGGTGTCGAGCATCGCGTTGACGTCGCTGGTGAGGACGACGCCCTTGGGCGGGTCGAGCTTCCCGTTGAGCACGGCGTCGGTGGGCAGTCCGGCGACGTGCTTGGGCACGAACCGGTAGCCGCGCCGGACCGACAGATACGCGGTGTCCGCGTGCCGGGCGGCGTCGCACGCGATGTCGACCCCCGAGTTGCCGGCGCCGACGATCAGGACCCGCTTGCCGCGGAACTCCAGGCCGTCGCGGAAGGTGACGGAGTGCCGGACGGTTCCCTCGAAGACCTCCTGGTCCGGGAGCTGCACCTCGTTGGGGTGCCAGGTGACGCCGGGGCAGCAGATGAGGCCGTCGTACTCGTGGACCGTGCCGTCGGACAGCGTGACCCGCCAGCGGTCGTCGGCGAGCGGCTCGGCGGAGGTCACCTCGGTGCCGAAGCTGACGTGCCGGTGGAGGTCGTACTGGCGGCCGAAGTCCCTGATGTAGTCACGGATCTCGCGCCAGCCCGGGTAGTCCGGGAAGTGCGCGGGCATGGGGGCGCCGTAGAAACCGCTGGTGTACTTGGAGCTGATGAAGTGGCAGCTGTCGTACATCGGGCTGCCCTCGTGGTCGGGGTCCCAAATGCCGCCGAAGTCCGGGTTGCGCTCGTACCAGTCGAAGGGGACGCCCTCGCGGAGCAGGTTGCGAGCCATGATCATCCCGGCGGGGCCGGCACCCACGACGCAGTAGCGGCGGGTGTACGCCGGCCGCTCGTGCGGCGCGCGGGCGTCCGGGCGGTGCCGGTTGGTCGTGCCGGCGAGCTGGATGTAGGCGAGCGGGCGGCGCGAGCGCAGTCGCAGGGCCGCGAGGACGCCGGCGACGGCGGTGACGACGATGAGGACCGGGACGACGTTGATCAACGGGTTGTCCGTGCCGGTGAGGGTCGCGTAGTTGACGGAGGCCAGGACGAACGCCGTACCGAGGCCGAGGACGCCGACGACCGGCGCGACGACTCCCGAGAACGTCCGCCGGTCCGCGCGGCCGCGGAAGAACACCATGACCGCCAGCGCGGTGAACGCCTGGACCAGGACGATTGACAGCGTCCCCATGCCGACGACCGCCGCGGCGATGGTCTCGTAGGGACTCGCGCCCGCCAGGCCCATGACGCCGACGACACCGGCCGTGACCGTGGTGACGACGGCGCTGCCGATGTGCGGGCTCCGATGGACCGGGTGGTAGCGGCCGAGGACGCGCGGTGCGACCTGCTCCCAGCCGAGCGCGAAGAGATAGCGGCTCGCGGCGTTGTGCAGCGCGATCCAGGAGGCCAGAACGCTGGTGCACAGCAGGACCGCCGCGGCGTCCAGGAGCGCGGTGCCGCCGTACTGCTCGGCGAGTGTGAAAACGAGGTTGCCGAGGTCCTTGCGGGCCCGCTCGGGCGCCGCCGTGCCGCCCGCGCCGCCGATCACGACCCAGGCGGTGAGGACGTAGAAGACGGCGATCGAGCTCACCGAGATGTAGAGGGCGCGGGGGATGCTGCGGGCCGGGTCCCTGGTCTCCTCGCCGTACAGCGCCGCCGATTCGAAGCCGACGAAGCTCGTGAAGGCGAACATCAGCGCGATGCCCAGCGAGCCGCCGAACAGCTGGCCCGGCGAGAAGGACTCGGCCGGGAGGGCGCCGGCGCCCCGGTCGCCCACGACGAGGACGTCGAGGACGAGCAGGACCGCGAACTCGAGGACCATCAGGACACCGAGGAAGCGCGCCGAGACGTCCGCGCTGCGGTGCCCGAACACCGCCGCGACAACCACCCCGACCGCCGTGGGCACGCCCCAGGGGACGTCGACGCCGGACTGGGCGAGCACCAGTGAGGTGAAATAGCCGAACACCGCGGCCATGCCGACCGAAAGGGCCAGATAACCCAGGGCGGCGACGTACGCGGTGGCGACGCCGGCCGGCTTGCCCAGGCCGCGGGCGACGAAGACGTAGAACGCGCCGTCGTTGGTGACCCGTTTGCTCATCGCCGAGTAGCCGACGGCGAAGCACAACAGGACCGCTGCCGCGAGGACGTACGCGGCGGGCAGCGAGATGCCGTTGCCGCGGACGAGCGCGAGGGGCGCGTTGCCGGCGATGGCGGCCATGGGGGCCGCGGCGGCGATGACCAGAAAAACCACCCGGCGGGTGGACAGCACACGGCGTTCGCTCTTTTGAACGGTGCTCACAGATCCTCCTCTTCCTGCTGCTCGGCGAGGCTGGTGGGCTGTGAGCGTACGCATCGATTTGGTCATCTGACCAGATTTATTGGTCAGGTGACCAAATCGATACGTCGTGCGAGACTGAGGCCCATGAGCGCCGAGCCCGCCGAGCCCGTACTGTCACCCAGCAAGCGCCGACGCGCACAGCGGGCCACCAGCGAGGAACTCGTCGCCGCGGCGATCAGGGTCATCGGACGGGAGGGCGTGGGCGCCGCGACCACGCGCAAGATCGCCGAGGAGGCCGGCGTACCCCAGGGCACCGTCCACTACTGGTTCGCCGACAAGAACGAACTCCTCCACGAGGTGGTCCGCTCGATGGTCGAGCGTCTGGAGAAGTCGGCCGGCATGCCCGACCGGCCGGGCGGTGGCGCGACCGCGGAGGATCTGCGGACGGGTTTGTGGGCCGCGTGGGCCGAGGTGACCGGTGACGATCCGGGCCACCAGCTCGGGTACTACGAGCTCACCGCGCTCGCGCTGCGCAGCCCGTCGATGCGCGAGCTCGCCCGCGACCAGTACCGCAGCTACCGCGAGCTGGCGGCCCAGGCCCTGGCCCCCGCGCTCAAGGACGTCGAGCCCCAACAGGCGGCCGCGGTGGCGCAGTTCATGGCCATCACGTTCGACGGACTCGCCCTCGCCTGGCTGGCCGATCCCGAGGGGACCCGCGCCGAGGAGGTGCTCGACCTGCTGCTCGACACCGTCCTGCGGGTAAAGGAAAAGGGCACCAAGGAAAAAGGCACCGACGTCGTCGCGGACGCTCCGGACGTCGGTGCCTGATCCATTGATGCCGCCGGGGTGTCACCCCAAGCGCTTGTGCAGGAACTCCAGGGTCCTCTCCCAGGCCTTCGCCGCCGACTCCGCGTGGTAGACCTCGGGGTGGCTGTCGTTGAAGAAGGCGTGCTGAGCCGGGTAGATGTGGATGTCCGGCGTGATGCCCGACTGCTCAGGGATGATCCGGCGCAGCTCGTCCAGTGATTCCTGCGAGACGGTGACGTCGGTCTCCGCGTAGTGCCCCAGGATCTCGGCCTTCAGGCCGGAGAAGTCGGGGAGTTCGCCGTTGATGACGCCGTAGAAGGGGACCGCCGCGGTGATCCGGGGGTCCACGGCCGCCTGGTAGAGGACGAAGCCTCCGCCCATGCAGAAGCCGATCGAGCCGGCCACGTCCGTCGTGGCCTCGGGGCGCGACAGGAGGTAGTCCACCGCGCCGGACAGCAGCTCCACACCGCGGTCGACGGGCAGGGACTGCATCATGCGGCGGGCTTCCTGGAAGTCGTGCGCGACGTTGCCTCCGTACAGGTCGGGGGCGAGTGCGACGAAGCCCTCGGCGGCCAGGCGGTCCGCGATGTCGGCGAGGTGGTCGGTCAGGCCCCACCACTCCTGGATCACGATCACGGCGGGCCCGCGCCCGGAGGGAGGCAGGGCCAAGTAGCCGTGCGCGGTGCTCCCCGCGCTGGGGAAGGTCACGTTCTGCTGGGCAGGGGCACCCGTCGTCCTGGGGCGTTCGGTCATGTCACTTCACTCCAATGCGATGCGGGAGGGGCCTCAGCGGCGGATCAGGCCGCCGTCGACGAGGTGGACCTGGCCGGTGATGAAGGACGCCTCGTCGGAGGCGAGGAACGCGATCAGGTTGGCCACGTCCTCGGGCGTCTGCTCCCGCTTCAGGTTCTGCAGCTGAGCGTGCTGCCCGAAGAACTCGTCCGTGAGCTCACGGCGCGTGGTCGGGGTGCGCACGACGCTCGGGCCGATCGCGTTGACCGTGATGTCCCAGCGCGCGAGGTCGGTGGCCAGGGCGTGGGTGAAGCCGTTGACGGCGCCCTTCCCGGAGACGTACGCCAGGAACATCGGCGGGGCCTCCCAGTAGCTCGACGAGGACATGTTGATCACACGTCCGGCCGCCGAGTCCTTGAGGTCCTGCACGAAGGCCTTGGTGACCAGGAAGTACCCGTCCACGTTGATGGAGAAGAGGTTCTTCCACTGCTCGTAGGTGGTGTTGTCGAGGTCGCGCAGCATCGCGATGGCCGCGTTGTTCACGACGATGTCCACCGGGCCGAGGGCCTCGCGGACCTCCGCGGCGAAGGCGTTCACCGAGGCCTCGTCGGAGACGTCGACCTTCGCGGCGAAGAAGCGCCGCCCGTGCTCCTCGACGAGCGCCCGCGTCTCCTCCGCGGGATTCACATCGGCTACGGCGATGTCGGCGCCCTCGGCGGCCAGCTTCTGCGCGATCGTGCGGCCGATTCCGGCCCCGCCGCCGGTCACTACGGCGATCTTGCCTGCCAGGCGTCCAGCCATGACACAACTCCTGTGTTCTGTGCGCTACTTGGTGGTTTTTGTTGGGATGTCAGTCGCCGAACGCGACGACGATCTTGCCGCGGGCCTGGCCCGCGGCGAGGACGCCGAGGCCCTCGGCGGCCCGCTCCAGCGGCAGGACGGCCTCCACGTCGACGGCCAGCAGGCCGGCGGCCGCCAGCTCGGCAAGGGGGGCCGTGGTCTCGCGCGCCGTGTGAGCCTGCACCATGCCGCCGGTGAGTCCGGCCGCCGCGAGGGTGTCGGCGTCGGGAGCCATGGTGGTCGTGGCGACACTGCCGCCCTTGCGCACCGCGTCCAGCGGAACGTCGGCGGGGGTGAACCCGACGAGGTTGACGAGCGCATCGACACCCTCGGGGTACAGGGCCCGGACCTGCTCGGCGACGGGACCGGCGGTGAAGTCCACGACGGTGGTGGCACCGAGCTCGGTGAGCCGTTCGGCGTCGGCGGGGGCGCCCGTGGCCACGACGGTCACGTCCTGGGTGGCGAGCAACTGAACCGCGTAGCGGCCGACACCGCCGCTGGCTCCGTTGACCAGCACGACCTGGCCCGCCTTGACGCCGATCTTGTCGACAGCGGCCGAGGCGGCGGCCGCAGCCAGGGGAAGTGCGGCAGCGGTGGTGAAGTCCAGCCCGCCCGGCTTGACCACGACGGTCGCCGCGGGCAGCAGCGCGTACTCGGCGAGGGTGCCGGCCTGGATCGGCGGGGCCAGCGGCACATTGCCGAAGACCTCCTGACCGGGCTCGACGTGGTCGACGCCTTCGCCGACCGCCTCCACGACACCGGCGGCGTCACGGCCGAGGATCAGCGGGTAGTGATGGGGGAACCGCTCGGCGAACGCCCCCACCGCGAGGACGTTGTCGAGGGGGTTGAGTCCGGCTGCCCTGACCTTGATCAGGACGTGTCCGGGGGTGACCTCCGGGACGGGCAGTTCACCGAGGACGGGCTGGGCGCCGGCTTCGGGGACGTGCAGTGCGCGCATGACGCTTCTCCTTGTGGGGTGCGGGTGTCAGAGGGCGGCGACGGCAGCCGCGGTGGACCGCAGGTCCTGCGCGACGCGGCCGAGGTCGGCGTGCACCAGTCGGCTGTCGCTCTTCATGACCTGTCCGGCCACCAGGACCGTGTCGACGTTGTGGGGGTGGGCCGCCGTGACGACGGCCGCGATGGGGTCGCGCTCGGCGGTGAGGGTGCTGAGGTCGTCCAGCCGGATCAGGACGAGATCGGCCTGCTTGCCGGGGCGCAGCGAGCCGGTGCGGTCGGCCAGGCCCAGTGCCTCGGCGCCGCCCAGGGTGGCCATCCTCAGGACGTCTGCGCAGGTCATGCGCGGGCTGTCGGCGATCTGGCTGGCCAGGAGTGCCGCCCGCATGAGGGAGAACATGTCGCCGGGGGCCGAGGTGACCGCGTCGACGCCGAGGCCGGTGGTGACGCCGAGGCGCTTGAGGCGGCCGGCCACCGGGGAGTTGTTGCCGAGCATCGCCTCGGCGCCGGGCGCGGCCGAGGCGGCGGCTCCGGAGTCGGCGATCAGCTTCAGTTCGTCGTCGCCGAGGGTGTTGCCGTGGACGTAGAGGATCTTCTCGCGGAGCAGACCGGCGTCGCGAAGTGCGGTGATCGGCTGGGGGTTGACAGGCGTGGCGGCGACGTGGAACGTCACGCGCAGGTCCAACTCGTCGGCGACCTTCCATTCCCCGGCCACCACCTCCACCGGGGTGAAGGACGGTCCGAGGGGCGCGTACGCCATGGTGACGAGCGCGTTGTCGTCGGCCAGGCGCTCGGTGCGGATCCGGCGTACGTCGTCGAGGCTGCCGCCGCCGGTGACCGGGGTGCCATAGCCGTAGACCGCGCGCAGTCCGGCTGTGCGCAGGGCGTCGATGGCGGCGTCCGCGTGCTCGGGCGAGTAGGAGATGTGCGAGTAGTCCAGCTGGGTCGTGATGCCGGAGTCGAGACACTCCAGCGCGCCGGCCAGGGTCGCGGTGTACACGTCACCCGGCCGGAATGTGGGGCCGCACTGGGCGAGGATGCCGAGGTAGGCGCCGAGGTCGACGTCCACGGCCGCGCCGCGCAGCGCCGACTGCCACACGTGCCGGTGGGTGTCCACGAAGCCCGGCAGGACGATCCGGTCGGTGGCGTCGATGACCGTGGCGCCCTCTGCCGACAGATCGGTCCCCACGGCGACGATGCGGCCGTCCTCGATCAGGACGTCGGTGTTGGGGCGGGCGTACGGCTGCGGGTCGGTGTCGATGACGTGGCCGTTGCGGATGAGGATGCGATTGTCGGGCATGACGCTGCCCACCTCTCTAAGTCGAAAGCTTTCTTAAAAGCTATATAGAAAGCTATACCGATAGCGACCTAGATGCAACACGTGACGACAACACCGGATCCCGTGGACGCAGGGATGGACTCGTGGCGCACCGAGCTGCCCGAGGTGGAGCACCCCTCGTCGGAGCTGACCAAACGGATCATGTTCCTGTCCGGCGTGCTGGACGGCGTGATGCGCCGGGAGCTGACCGCACTCGGGCTGACCCCGGCTGAGTTCGAGGTGCTGGTGACGCTGCGCCGCTCCGGTGCGCCGTACCGCATGAAGCCGAACCAGCTCGCCCGGTCCCGGATGCTCTCCACCGGCGGCACCGCCAACGTCACCCACCGGCTGGTGGCCCGCGGTGTCGTGGAGCGGGAGGACGACCCCGACGACGCCCGGAGCACCTGGCTGCGGCTGAGGCCGGACGGCATCGCGCTCGCCGAGCGCTCGGTCCTGGTGAACGCGGCCGCTCACGACGCGCTCTTCGACGGGGTGCCGGCCGAGGTCGTCGAGACGGCGACCGCCGCGCTGCGCCGGCTCTTCGCCGCTGCCCCAGGTCTGCTCGACGGCGCCACGGCCGCCCGGGCCACCCGTTACCAGGCCTGACAGGCCTGACCGCACAGAACGCAGAGAGCGGCCCCCGCCGGGAGCCGCTCTTGCGGTGTTCGTGTTCATGACGGTGCGTCAGTCGGCCTTCGTCGGCTCGATGTTCTTGTTGAAACGCAGCAGGTTGTACGGGTCCCAGTCGGCCTTGGCCCGCTCCAGCCGGGCGTACTTCCCGGCACTCCCCCAGACACCGCGGCGCCACTCGGGGCCGTTGTCGGTCGACAGGTTGACGTAGCAGTTGTCGCGCACGTGCGGCTTGAGTTCCGCGTGCACGCCGTCGACCCAGGCGTGGAAGCCCGCGTCCTGGTCGGGGGTGTCCCACAGGGTGACGGTCTCCCAGAACCAGTTGGCTCCCTCGCGGGAGAAGGCCGCGGAGTCCTCGTCGAAGTCCTCGGTGATGGCTCCGCCCATGGACCAGAGGTTCTGCACGGTGCTCGCCACCGGGCCCGGCGACGGCAGATGCGCCGCCGCGTGCCGCGTCACGATGTCGATGACGTCGTCGGTGAGCTCCGACAGGTAGGCGCCCTTGGTGTAAGAGCGGTGGTCCGGCGGAGCGATCGCGTCGAGCATGCTGTTCGCCACCGACCACGGCACCGGCTGCACCGCCTTGACTATGGCCGGGCCAAGCGCCGCGAGCCCGTCCACCAGCCCTTCGAGCTTCTCCGGCGCCCCGGTATGGACCACGAGCAGCAGCACCACGTCCGCATTGTGGTAGTGCTCCGGCACGAACGGCATCGGCGGGCACTGGGTCATGGCCGCGATGACGCTCAGCTCCCGCGGCACGTCCGCCATGTGCTCCCGCCAGGCGGCCAGTACGTCGGGGGCGCTCGCCGCGGGGAACGGGATGAACCCGGCGGCCACCTGGGGGCCCAGCGGCCGGGCCTGGAACTCGAAGGACGTCACCACGCCGAAGTTGCCGCCCCCGCCGCGCAGCGCCCAGAACAGGTCTGGGTTCTCCGTCGCACTCGCCGTCACCAGGCGTCCGTCGACCGTCGCCACCTCCATGGACAGCAGGTTGTCCACGGTGGCGCCGTAACGGCGCATGTTGTAGCCGACTCCCCCGCCCAGGGTCAGCCCGGCCACGCCGGTGTTGCTCACCGTGCCCGCCGGAACGACCAGGTCGTGCTTCTCCAGGAAGGTGTCCATCTCGCCCAGCAGCACGCCCGAGCCCAGGCGCACGATCCCGGTGTCCCGGTCGAGGTCGACGGCCTTGAGAGCGGAGACGTCGGCCACGAGCGCGCCGTCCGGCATACCCGATCCGTCGACGCTGTGGCCGCCGGCCCGGACAGCCAGCGGGGTGCCCGTCTCTCCGGCGAAGCGGGCGACGGCGAGGACGTCCTGGGCGTCGGCGGCGCGGGCGATCAGGGCCGGGGTCGCGTGGTCGGTGTGGGTGTAGAAGAGCTTCCGGGCGGCCGCGTACCCCGAATCCCGCGGTCGGAAGACCTCTCCTTTGAAATCGGTCGGGAAGTTCTTGAAGTCGGCCTCGGACATGGCATTCCTTTCACGGGGCGAAGCGGCTCAGATGTACGGCACTTCGGGGTCGAGACCGCACAGGACCCGGCCGTGCAGTTCGGCGTTGGTGCTGTGCAGGAGGAAGGAGTGCACCGACAGGGCCCCGATGTCGGCGACGATCCCGCAGAGCGGGTCCCTGCGGTGGATGGCGGAGGCGCCGGACGCCTGGCGGACGATCTCCACGACCTCGTGGCACAACTTGGTCGTCCACGCGATGTCGGCCCGGATCCGCACCCGCAGCGCCACGTTCCCCGGGTCCTCGGTGACGGCCTCGACCGTGTCGACGGCCCGGTCGGCGTGGAAGCGGGCCTGGTCCAGCTTCATGACCGCCGCGTCCATCTGGTGGTGGGTGACGGGCGCCTCGGCCTGGCGCTTGTACGGCGAGTAGGTGATGCCCCGCTTCTGGATCCGCTCCTTCATCAGGTCCACGGCCGTCCTCGCCATCCCGAGGGGCGCTCCTCCTGAACCCGCCGAGAAGAAGGGCACGAAGGGGATCCTGAAGTACGGATCATTCGCGAGGGCCTTGGACAGGGAGACCGGCGAGCCCGCCTCGCCGCCCGGCAGCACCCGGTGCTCGGGCACGAAGACACCGTCGGTGGCGAGGGAGCCCGAACCGGATCCGGAGAGCCCCGAGACCTGCCAGTCGTCGAGGCCCCGGCATTCACCGCGCGGGACGACGAACTGGACGACCTCCGGCGGCTCGCCGTCGCGCACGATGAACGACGACAGCAGGGCCCACTCGGCGTGGTGCTGCCCAGAACAGAAGCGCCACGTACCGGTCAGGCGGTAGCCGCCGGCCACCGGAACCGCCTCGCCCACGGGGTTGAAGGAGCCGATCATCTTCGGCACCGGCACGGAGGAGTAGACCTCGTCCTGCGCCTCGTCGGGGAAGGCGGAGAGCATGTACAGGGTCGTCGCGTAGATGCCGTAGACCCAGGCCGTGGAGCCGCAGGCGCGGCCCAGCTCCTCGGACACCTCCGCGAACGTGCGCAAGGAAAGCTGGCGGCCGCCCCGGCTCTTGGGCGCGAGGATCGTCAACAGCCCGGAGTCCTCCAGCGCGCTGATGACCTCGTCGGTAGGGCGCGCGAGTTGCCGTGCCTCCTCCGTCTTCTCCCGCAGCAGCGGGATGAGGCGGGTCGCCGTCTCCACGACCTCCGCCGACACCGTGTTGTCCTGGGTGACCGTCACGCGCCATTTCCTCCTTGGCCTAGGACTCGCGTGGGTGAGGACACGAACCGGTGGCGCATCTCGCCGATGCCCTCGGCGCGGCTGACCAGTTCGTCGGTCGGCTGGATGTACCGCTGGGGACGACGGCCCCAGCCCACCCCGGACGGGGTGCCGGTGAAGATCAGGTCGCCGGGCAGCAGCGGCAGGATGTGCGAGAGGTACGACACCAGCTGCGGGACCGGGAAGATCAGGTCGCCGGTCCGGGTCCGCTGCACCTCCTCGCCGGAGAGGATGCCGCTGAGGGCGATGTCGTCGGGGTCGTCGAACTCGTCGACGCTCACCACGGCCGGCCCGATCGGGGAGAAACCGGTGTACGACTTACCCAGGCTGAACTGCTGGGGCGCAGGGCCCGACAGCTGCAGTTCGCGCTCAGACAGGTCCTGTCCCACAGTCAGTCCCGCGACATGGCTCCAGGCGTCGGCTACTTCGACTCGATGCGCCTCGGCACCGATGACGGCGACGAGTTCGAGCTCGAAGTCCACGGTCTTGGTGGGCAGTTCGACCGTGGAGTACGGTCCCGTCACCGAAGCCGGGAACTTGGTGAAGATGAACGGCGCTTCGGGCAGGTCCAGGCCTGACTCGGCCGCGTGCGCACGGTAGTTGAGACCGACCGCGAAGATCTGGCGTGGCTGGGGAACCGGCGCGAGAAGCTGGGTCTCGTCGACGGGCTCCGCGTCGGAGAAGTCGAACTCCCTGGCGTGCTCGCGCAGTTCGTCCCAGCGGGCGTACACCGCCATCGGATCGTGGGTGAACCAGCCGTCGCTGGCGATCTCGACGTCCAGCCAGCGGCCGGCCCGCTCCAGACCGGCCCGGCCGCCGTGGTTGATGACACGCATGCAGGCTCCTCGGCGCTCAGGCGCCGGTCAGGATGGGCAGGGGGTTGGGCAGGTCGGGGCTGGTCTTCAGGGCCCAGGCCCGGGTGATCAGCTCCTCCGGAGCGGTGCCCTCCTGCCGCGCCCGCGCCATCAGCTCGGGTTCGAAGGACACGCCCACCGGATCCGCCCCGTACTCGGCTCCGTGCATGTAGGCGGTGGCCTCGTCCGCCGTGGCGAAGTTGTCGATCTGGAGTTCGGCGAAGTTGCCGTCCGGGTCCTGGTAGTAGAGCGAAGTGGTCACGCCATGCTGGATCGGGACCTTCGGCTCGATGCCCTTCTC
Organism: Streptomyces sp. T028; assembly: GCF_048159505.1. NCBI lineage: Bacteria > Bacillati > Actinomycetota > Actinomycetes > Kitasatosporales > Streptomycetaceae > Streptomyces > Streptomyces sp. T028. Next base: position 4,882 of record NZ_JBLRVZ010000068.1, on the reverse strand, counting down.
CTTCAGGGACTCGTACCGGTCCAGCAGGTCGTCCAGGTTGTCGAAGGTGTAGGCCGTGTGGTGCATGGCCGCCGTCGTCGGCGTCTTGCGCTCCAGCGGAACGGGCGCGCCCAGCAGGGCGATCCGGTGGTGCTCTTCGTCGAACGTCATGAAGCACAGTCCGTGCCCCTCGAACACCACATGGGCATCCAGCACCGTGCAGTACCAGTCCCGCATCTCCGCCAACTGGCTTGTCTGCAGCACGACATGGGCGAACTTCGGCGTAGAGGACATCTTCAACTCCTTCGTGGAAGTGCTTCCTTGAGAGAAAGGGCCGTCAGGGGACCTGCGCGATCGCGGCCCGTATCCCGTCCAGGGCCTCGGGGTTCTCCGCGCTGGACAGGTCGCCGGGGTCGGTGCCCATGGCCGCCGCCCGCACCGCGCGGCGCAGGATCTTGGCGGATCTGGTTTTCGGCAGCTGGGCGACTCTGCGGACGAGCCCTGGCGTGAACGGCTTGCCCAGCTCGGTGGCGACCATCTCCCGCAGCTGGGCCGAGACGTCCTCGGCGACGCCGTCACACGGCACCCAGAACGCCCAGATACCCTCGCCCTTCTTGGCGTCGGGGACTCCGACCACGGCCGCCTCGGCCACCGCAGGATGCCCGATGAGCACCGCCTCCACCTCGGCGGGGGCGAGGCGTTTTCCCGCCACGTTCATCACGTCGTCCGAGCGGCCGAGGACGAACCACTGGCCGTCGTCGTCGACGAGCGCGAAGTCTCCGTGGCGCCACATGCCGGGGAAAACCGACCAGTAGGACTCCAGATACCGCTGGTCGTCCTTCCAGACTCCCCGGGTCATGGCCGGCCAGGGCTGGCGGCACACCAGTTCGCCGACCTTCCCGCGCACCGACCGGGCCTGGTCGTCCACCACGTCGACATCCATGCCCAGAGAGGGCCCGCCCAGCGAGCAGCTGCGGATGGGCTCCACGGGATACGGGGCGAGGAAGGAACCGCCGACCTCGGTGCCGCCGGAGAAGTTGATCACAGGTATCCGACCGCCGAAGACGTCCCTGGCCAGCCAGTCGTACGTCTCCCGGTCCCAGGGCTCCCCGCTGGAACCCAGCGCGCGGACCGAGGACAGGTCGCCGTCGCTCTCGGCGCTGTGCGCGCCCGCCCGTACGGTCCTGATCAGGGTGGGCGAGACGCCGAGCATGGTGACCTGGTGGCGCTCCACCAGCGACCACAGCCGGTTGGTGTCGGGCACGTCCGGGGAGCCCTCGTAGAGCACCAGGGCCGCGCCGTTGGCGTGCACCCCGAACACCGACAGCGGGCCCATGATCCATCCCATGTCGGTGATCCAGCAGAACACGTCTCCCGGACCGACGTCGAAGGAGTACGCCACCTCGCTCGCCGTCTTCACCAGGAATCCGGCGTGGGTGTGCACGGCTCCCTTGGGCCGGCCGGTGGTGCCGGAGGTGTAGGCGAGCAGCAGGGTCTCGTCGGCCGTCATGGTCTCGGCCGGACCGGCGTCTCCCGAGAGGTCGCTCCACAGTGCTTCACGGGGCGAGTCCGTCTTGGGCTCGTCGTCGAGATTTCCTACGACGATGACGTGCTCCACCGTGGGGCAGCTCTCCAGTGCCTCCTCCAGGACCGGCCGCAGCGCGACCTCGCGTCCGCGCCGGACGGTTCCGTCGGCGACGACGACGGCCTTCACGTCGGCGTCCTGGAGGCGCGCGGCCACCGCCTGCGGGGCGAAGCCGGAGAAGAGCGGCACCAGCACCGCACCGAGCCCCGCCACCGCGTAGCACGCTACGACCGCCTCGGGGATCATCGGCAGGAACAGCGCGACCGCGTCGCCCTTCCCGATCCCCAGCCGCCGCAGCCCGCCCCGGACGCGTTCCACCTCGGCGCCCAGCTCACGGAAGGTGAGCGAACGGACGCGCCCGTCCTCCGCCTCGTGGACGACGGCAGGACGGTCGGCGGACGCACCCGCCGACCACCGGTCCAGGCACGCGTCCACGATGTTGAGCTCTCCGCCGACAAACCAGTCAGGGTGTTCGATGCCGGCGGAGAGGTCCAGAACCCGCTCGTAGCGCTTGCGGAACAGCAGCCCCAGATCCGCCACGACCGCGTCCCAGTACCAGCCGATGTCCGCCACCGAACGCGCGCGCAACTCGGTCAGCGAGGCCAGGCCGTGCGCCCGCGCCAAGCGCGTGACATTCGCCCTCTCGATGTGCTCGGGGGTGGGCGTCCAGACGTAGTCACTCATCTCCGGCTCCGGATCGACATATCTGATAACAGCAGCGGGTGAAAAGGGCGAGGTTCTTTCGGGGACTACTGGGACTACGCGGACTCCGACGCGAGGTACACGGCGTCGTCCGGGTGCGGCGGTGCCCAGCCGGGCGTGATGCCGCACCGCTCCAGCAGGCCGGCCGCCGCCGCCTCGGCGTCGGCGTGCAATCGCTGGAGGTCGACGCCGACGAGCTCTCCGTCCTTCTTCACCTGCCTGCCCGCGATGAAGACATCGGAGACCACCGAACGGCCCGCGCTGTGCACGACGTTGGCGACCGGGTCGTGAACCGGGAACATGGAGACGTGCCGGATGTCGATGGAGACGAGGTCGGCCTGCTTGCCGGCCTTGATGCTGCCGAGCCGGTGCTCCTGCCCCAACGCCCGCGCCCCCTCGATGGTCGCCATGCGCAGCGCGTCCCGGGCGGTGAGCGGTACCGACCAGGGGTTCTGCCCCGCGGCCAGCGCGGCGTCGTTCGCCTGCGCCCGGGGGATCGCCAGCGCGAACCGCATCGCGGTGAACTGGTCGCTGCCGACGTTGAGGCAGGTGTCGATGCCGATGTTGGGGTACAGCCCGGCAGCGACCATCCGGCCGATCGGGGGCCAGCCGTGGCCCATGTTGCACTCGTCCTCCGGGGTCACCGACGCGGTCACCCCGTGGTCGAGCATCAGCTTGATCTCGTCGTCGCTGAAGTAGTTGCAGTGCCCGAGCGTCAGATCGTCGCCCAGCAGGCCCTCCTGGTGCATCAGCTCGATGCCGGAGCGGCCCGGCATGACGGCCTGGCCCAGGTGCATGTTGATCCGGATGCCCAGTTCACGGGCGAGCGCCAGGTCCTGCTTGACGACCTCCATCGTCAGGTGGTCCGGGCCCATGCCGGCCAGGCCGATCGTGATCAGGCCGGTGTCCGACGCGTACTTCTCCCGCAGCCGCCGCACCTCGACGGCGTTCGCCGGGGTCGTGGCGATGAACGGGGGCTTCAGGCAGTTCTGCAGGTCGATCACGTTGGCGCCGCTGCCGAACTTGACGCGGAACCCGGTCGACTCGAGGCCATCGAGCAGTGCGTCGATGTGGTCCCTCGACGTCTGCTGCTGGCACCAGTCGAAGGCGGCCGTGACGCCGGTGTCGATGGCGTCCAGGGCACCCAGCCGCTGCGCGACGTACAGGTCGTCCGGGGTGAAGTTCGGGCCGAGCACGCTGATGATGGAGGTCAGGTACTCCATCAGCGACCAGTTCGTCCCCAGACCTCGCATGAGGATCTGGTAGATGTGGCGGTGGGTGTCGATGAACCCCGGGACGACGATGCGGTTGCTCGCGTCCACCACGCGGACCGCACCCTCGTCCACCCCCAGGCCCCTGCCCACCGCGGCGATCCGGTCACCCTCGATGAGGATGTCGGCCACCGCGTCCGGGACACCCGGCTCCATCGTGATGACAGTGCCGCCACGAATCAGCGTGCGCTCCTCGCCCATCCCTCGCCGTCCCTCCTGTTGCGCAATGAGAACTTGAGGGCGCGACGCCGGTCTGCGGCTCAGCACATCGGCATCACGTCCAGGTGAACGCTACGCCCGCATCAACGCACACGTCAATACTTTGACACCTTCATCAATTCAGCTGTCGTAGATGTAGAAACCACGTCCGCTCTTACGGCCCAGATGCCCGGCGGCGACCATGCGGCGCAGCAGCGCGGGCGGGGCGTACAGCGGCTCCTTGAACTCCTCGTGCATGGACTCGGCGATCGCCTGAGCGGTCTCCAGGCCGATGAGGTCGAGCAGGCGCAGCGGCCCCATCGGGTGGGCGCAGCCGAGCTCCATGCCCCGGTCGATGTCCTCGGGCCGCGCGCCCCCGGACTCCACCATCCGCACCGCGCTGAGCAGGTACGGGATCAGCAGGGCGTTGACTACGAAGCCGGCGCGGTCGGGTGCCTGGACGGCCTGCTTGCCCAGCTGCTCGGCGAAGCCGCGGGTCCGCCGAACGGTGTCGTCGCCGGTGGTGAGGGCTGGGATGATCTCGACCAGCCGCTGCACGGGCACGGGGTTGAAGAAATGCATCCCGATGACCTGGCCGGGCCGCTCGGTGGCGACGGCGAGGTCGACGATCGGGATCGAGGAGGTGTTGGTGGCCAGGATCGCGCCGGGATCCTCGACCGCCTTGTCCAGGGCCCTGATGACCTCGATCTTGATGTCACGGTTCTCGGCGACGGCCTCGACGACGAACTGCCGGTCGGCGAGGTCGCCGAGGTAGTGGGTGAACGAGAGCCGGGCGAGGGCCTGTTCGCGCTGCTCCTCGGTGAGTTTGCCGCGCTTCACGCCTCGGTCGAGCGAGTCGGTGACCCGGCGCCGGCCGGCTTCGGCGGCGTCGGGGGTGGCTTCGGCGACCCGGACGTCGATGCCCTCGCGGGCGGCGACTTCGGCGATGCCGGAGCCCATGAGGCCGCAGCCCACCACCCCAAGACGAGTGACGGAATCCATGGGAAGTCCTTTCAGACGTTACGGCGGTACTGGCCGCCGATCTCGAAGAAGGCGTCGGTGATCTGCTGGAGGGAGCAGACGCGGGCGGCGTCCATGAGGACGGCGAAGACGTTGCGGTCGTTCACCGCGGCGTCCTTCAGGGCGG
>NZ_JBLRVZ010000067.1:0-39106 GCF_048159505.1 Streptomyces sp. T028 | reverse complement strand
GCGGCACAACGCCCGCGACGCCCGCCGACCGCTCGCCCTCCTCGGACTCACATGATCACGAACCGGACATCGAGCAACTTTGCCGATGCCCTGGCTCGTAGGTCCACGCGATCACGAGGAATGCTTCGCATCCCGCCGAGAGACGAGCGGACGTCACGTGCGGTCGTACGTTGTTCTTCCACCGATCTCCAAGCCAGCGCACCAGCCTCAAGATCGGTCTCCTTTCTGACCTCGGCAAACAAGGACACCCGGGGTGGATCAGTCAGCTGCTCCCCCGGTATTGGTTGACCTTCCTCCCCTCGCAGTAAGGTTCCTGCCGGACGTTGCCGAACCCTGACGGCGTTCGCCGAACGCTGACGGCAGACCATCAGGTAGCGCCGACGGTACACTAGTTCTAGCCGTCACCGCCACGAGTGACGGCGGCGGCTCAATGGACCTGCCGGACAGGAGGGAAGCGATGACAGAAGAGCGCCCCGTGCGGCGGTCATCGAAGGTGAAGGTGGCCGAGTTTCTGGCAGCCGTCGGTGAGGGCAACGTCTTCACGAAACTTCAGCTCTTCGAGGGAGTCCCAGGCGTAGCCCAGGCGGATCGCCGCATGCGGGACCTGCGCGAGCTAGGTTGGAAGATCGACAACTACAAGACCGATCCGCGACTCCAGCCTGACGAGTACCGCCTGACAGCAGTGGGAACCCGTATCGATCTCGGCGAGCAGCCGAAGGAGACTCCACGGCCACGGATCTCTGCCACGCGCCGACGAGAAGCCCTTGAACGGGCTGGCCATGCCTGCCAGACATGCGGCATGCGGGCCGGCGAGATCTACCCGGACGAAGACCAGACGGCCGTACTCAGCGTCCACTTCATCGACCCAACCCCACCAGTCGATATGGAACTGTCCAATCTCCGAGTGGAGTGCCAGCGATGCAACGCCGGTGTCAGAGGCACGGGAACGGCGCTGTCAGCGCCGGAGGAGGTCTTGGCGCGCGCATCCGGGCTTGGCAGCCGCGAGGAAAAGCGGCGGCTGTACCGGCTCATGCAGTCCGGTCGGCAGGAGCGCGACGAGGTTGACTTGGTCTTCGGTGAGTGGCTCCGGCTGGGACGTGAGGAGAGGGTGGACGTCATGCTGAAGCTTGCAGGGGTCCTCATTGAGGAGGACTGACGCTTGAGAAGCCCGCTTCTGCCGGATCTCGCGCTTTGGCCCCGCGCCAAGAGGGCGCGGGGCCAAAAGACGCCCGGCGCAGAGGACTTCTAGGCCGCCTTGGCATCGGCCTCATAGTGCATCTGAGCTCGATCGAGGAAGTCGTCGGGGTCGAGGCCGCGGACGGCTGTCCAGTGAAGCAAGTCCGCGATCAGCTCGATCGCGGACTCTTCAAGGAGCGTTTCTCGCCGCCTCCCCTCTTGGTCGGCCCAACCGCCCTGATACTTCTCCAGCGCTTCAACCGCCCGCTCAATGCGTCGGCATACCCTCCCGGCACTGAGCGGGATCTCACACCAGACCGCTTTGCCGGCTGCGGTCACAACCGCTCCCCAGTCCAGCGCGAGCGACGCGAGGAGATGCAGCCCTCGGCCGCACTCTTCATCGCAATTGACCACCTTGGGAGCCGGAATCACGCGGCTCTTGTCGTGAACCTCCACCCGTAGCCGCTCCCCCCTCCATTCGAGGATCAAAGTCGCTGACGCCCCCTCGCCAACGTGCTTGACCACGTTGGTAGCCAGCTCGGTGACAAGCAGCTCCGCCTCATCGACCGCCACAGGCATGCCCCACTGGCTCAGCTGCTTGGCGGCGGCTCTCCGCAGAAGACTCACTTCCGCCGGCACCGCCTCAAATGGCAGGACACAGCGGAGTCGGGGTTCGGTGATGTGGTAGCCAGACATGGCCACTCCTCCCTCCCAGGCCACGCACATGCTGCGCCTGCCGTGTCCGTACGGCTGCACTGCGTAGCGACCTGAGAACGAGCATGGCATGGAGAAGTCTCGCTGTGTAACTTCTCATGACAATCCATCGGGTGAATCTGATGGTCGGGAAGCCGCCCGGCTGCCTAGCCTGATGAGCACCCAGGCTCATCGCCCGGCCCATGGCAAAGGAATCTCAATGTCCGAACGGACCACAACGCGTCGGCGTCAACTGGGCGCAATGATGCGCAAGTTGCGCGCCCGTAAGGGCCTGACTCTTGAGGAGGCAGGGCGGCTCGTCGGCGTCTCCAAAGCGACGGTCAGTAGGTATGAGACCCAGGCCGGGCCGGTCAAATGGCTCGTCGTCGATGCGTTGTGTCGTGAGTACGGGGCAACGGAAGCCGAGCACAACGCTGTTGTCAGCATCGCCAAGAACGCCAAGCAGCAAGGCTGGTGGAGTTCCTTCGCCGACTCCATCCCGGAGAGCATGAACCTGCTGCTCACGCTTGAGGACGAAGCCGTGCGCGAGAGTCACTTCTCGTGCGTCTACGTCCCCGGACTCCTGCAGACGCGGGAGTACAGCACGGCGTTGCAGAAGGCCAACGAAGTGCCCTTGGAGCAGACGGAGATCGAGCGTCTGGTCGACATCCGTATGAAGCGGCAGGAGATTCTCACCCGCCCGAAGCCGCTGCGCCTGTGGGCGATCCTCGACGAGTCCGTGATCCGGCGCGTGGTCGGGTCACCTCAGACCATGCGGGAGCAGCTCGACCGGCTTCTCGAAGCGAACGAGTCTCCTCACATCACTCTTCAGGTACTGCCCTTCGCCAAGGGGGCCCACGCCGCAGCCCTGGGAAGCTTCGTCATCATCGGCGGCTCCGAGCCGGCGCTTGATGTGGTGTACGTCGACTTCCACACCGGTTCCCTCTTCCTGGAGAAGGACGAGGAACTGGAGCGATACAGACTTGCGTTCGAGTACCTCCAAGCACAAGCGTTGGACATGGAGGCCTCCTCCGCCATGATCCACCGCGCCCGCAAGGAGCTCTGAATGTCTTCCGGTCCTCAGCCTGTCTCCGAGCCCGTCTGGTTCAAGTCGTCGTACAGCGGCGGTAACACGACTGAGTGCGTGGAGGCTGCTTTCGTTCCGTCAGGGGTGCTGGTGCGGGACTCCAAGGTGCCAGGCGGCCCTCATGTCAGGGTGTCGGCCGACGCCTGGTGCAAGTTCGTGGGCAAGGGCAACTCGGTGCCGTGATCCCTGAGGGCTTGCCTCAGCGGAGCTCGATGACGCGGTGGTGCTGGGACGGCTCCGCGCCGCCGCTTCAGACGCCGTCCTTGTGGCCGTTCGCGACAATCAGCTGCTCCATGCTCTTGTGTGCGCGGGTGGCTTCGGTGTTGCTCTCGTCGTGGAACATCCTGAGGTACTGGAACAGGACGCTCACGCATTTGTCCCGCCCGTCGTACTCCGCGTTGTCGACGAGTTGGTAGTCCCTCGTGATCTCCCTCAGCTGCCTGTCGGGAGTGGTGTACAACGGGTGCCAGATCAGTCTCACGTCCGGGTTCAGCTGCTGGACCAGCCGTAGCTGTGGGATCTCCTGCGAGATGAGGACGCTCTCCGGTCCGTAGGCCCTCATGAAGATGTGCACGGGGCCGGTCGCGCGGGCCACGAAGGCCTTGGACAGGACGTTCCACATCGGCGTCTTCAGCATCCAGTCCGGATGCAGCTCCAGGACGTTGAGCACGCTGCCGATCCGCGTCCGCTCCAGCGGTGTGTGGCCCTTCCCGTACGCGTAGTCGCTGAGCTCGATGCCGCCCGACCACAGGGCCATGGTGGGCGTCTTGATCTCCAGATGCTCGGTCATGAGCTTGACGAACTCCTGGTACCACGTGTTCGACGCACGGAGTTCCCGCTGTTCCTGGCGGACGTTCGTCTTCGCCATGGCCTCGTCGTTCAGCGTGCCCTGCGAGTCGACCCCGCCGAGCAACAGTTGCCAGGCGGCGTCGGCCTGGGGTTGGGGGATGCCCGCGGCCTTCGTCAGCTCCTGGTACGGCCCCCACTCAGGGTGCTCGGTAGGCCTCGTGGCGTAGTGCTCGTTCAGGTCGCCGGTATGGCGCTGCAGCCAGCGCGTTACCGCCGTGTTCCCCGCGCGCTGCTGAAGCGCGGCCAGGCCCGTGGGGCGTGCCCCGCGCCCGGCGGCGGCCTGCGCCGTCGTCCGCCGCTCTGCGGCTCGCTGTGTCTCGCGCACGCTCGCCCCGTCCTTCCGGTCGTCCCCGCCGAGCCTAGGCTCGGCGGGGACGACCGAACGAGGAGCGAAAGGGCAAAGCCGGGGGCACGATCAACCCCCGCGGCCGGGCACCCTGGCTAGGGCGGCTTCTAGCGGCTCCAGCAGGCGGCTCCGCGAAGTGGCCCCGGAGGGCGGTTTGATGTGGGACCACCGGGGCCGTGACTGTCCGCCGCGCTCAGCCTTCTGCCAGGGTGTCGCGACGGGCCGTTCTGTCAGTCTTCGACGTTGAGGATCTCCCTCTAATATGCGGGTCTCGACGTCAAGTCATGGGTCGCGGTGATCAGCTCGAAGGCTCGTTGTCAGTGGTCGCAGGGATACTGGCGTCGTGAAGATGTCCTCCTCCACCACAGCCAGCTCAGCCGAGCCGTCCCCCGTCTGGGTCGAATCGATGGGTGGCCCGCTGATAGCAGTGCCGGTTTCCGCCTTGGCCCGGTGGCGTGGTTGCACAGAGTCGGGGATGGTCGTCGGCGACGGGAACGTTCGGGACGACTATGACCGCGCCTGCGAGGTAGAGGGTCTGGCTGGGGTGATTGCCGTCGGCGAGGAGGGCGCTCAAGGACTTGTCTTGGCGGACGAGCCAGCCAGCAGTTGCTATCTGCCGGAACACCAAGCGTTCGTCCGCTGGCTGGGCGCCAACTACGAGGCCGATCTGATCGCCGCGGCCGAGGCGGTGCTTGCTGATCCCACCACCGCGTGGGAGGAATGCGGTGTCTGGGAGACGGATGGCCCGGCCGTGCTCATGGACTCCGTGACAGCCGGGGACGAGCTGGGGGTCGAGTACCCGGCCGGCAGTGGCCTGCCGGAGCAGGCGCCCGTCCCGACTCGGCCCGGCCGCTGGGCAGTCCGCGCCGTCTATGCCTCGCCGATCGAGGCAACCTCGGTCGCGGTGATCCATCTTCTGCCTTGGTCGTCACACTGACCGAGCTGCATCGTCGGTGCGTGGAGAGGGTCAGGACGCTTCTCCATCCAGTCGGCTGAGCAGTCCATCGAAGATCTGGCCACGGGCGACCTGTCCCTTGGCCGCCCTTGATCGGAAATCCGGCCCTCTTCGACTGCAAGGTCGGAGAGGATGTCCGCATGCCGAAGACCACACAACTGCGTACGTACACCGTCCGGGAGGGCTTGCTCGACGAGTGGGTGGGGCGGTGGCGGGAGGAAATCGTGCCGTTGCGGCTGGAGTTGGGGTTCGCGATCGGAGGGGCGTGGGTGGACCGGGAACGCAGCCAGTTCGTCTGGCTGATCTCGTACGACGGTCCGGAGACGTTCGCCGAGCGCAACGCGCTGTACTGGTCGTCGCCCGAGCGCAAGGCCATGGGCCTGGACCCGGACGACTACCTTGTCCGCACCGAGGAGCGCACGGTGGAATCGGTCTACTGATTCATCTACTGATTCAGACGGTCACGCGGGGTCGAGCGGCAAGAGATGCTGCCGCCGTTCCTCGCGGGTCAGGGTACGGAAGACCCTTCCTCGGGCGGTCGCCTCCAGCCGGTCATGGTCCGGCTCCGCCCGCCACACGCGCGCCGTCCCGTCGGCCGAGCCCGTGAGCAGCAGTGTGCCGTCCGGGGACCATGCCACGGAGGTCACCTTGTCCTGGTGCACACCGACGACGGCGATCTCCTCAAAGGTGGCGGCGGACCAGACACGTACGGTGCGGTCGTCTGCGCCCGTGGCGATGTGCCGGCGGTCGGGCGACCAGGCGACGGCGCGGAGCCGTCCCTCGTGCCCCTTCAGCACCTCGATGCGCCGTCCGGTGGCGACGTCCCACACGGCGGCCGTCCAGTCGCCGGAAGCGGTGGCGATCCTCGTCTCGTCCGGAGACCAGGCGGCGTCCTCCACGTAGTTGTCGTGGCCGCGGAGCACGGTGAACTGCTGCCCCTCCCCGATGTCCCACAGTCGGCAGGTACGGTCGTCGGAACAGCTGGCGAGCAGCCGTCCGCTCGGCGACCAGGCCACGCGCCCCACCCAGTCCTGATGTTCCGTCAGTTTCAGCAGCTCGGTCCCGTCCGACGCGGACAGGACACGCACGGCACCGTCGTGGCCGCCGGTGGCGATCCGGCCGCCGTCCGGAGACCAGGCGCAGCCCTCGATGACCTCGCCGTGTCGCTCGAACAGCGTGCCGCCGCGCCCGTCGACGATCCGGAACAGGCCGTCGTTGGTGCTGAACGCGAGCCGTTCCCCCTGCGGAGCCCAGGCAACGGCCCAGGCCCGGTCCTCCCACTCGATCACCGGTCCGGCCGGAACACCGGTCGCCGCGTCCCACACCCGTACGGTGCCGTCGTCCGAGGCCGTGGCGAAGCGGCTGCCGTTGCCGGACCATGCGGCCTGGTTCACGGGGCCGCGGTGTCCGTCGGCCAGTACGGCTTCGGCGCCACGCGGGCGCAGGTCCCACACCATGCCGGTGCCGTCGGTGGAGCTGGTGGCGAGCATGGTCCCGCAGGGTGACCAGGTGACGCCCCACACCGTGTCGGCGTGGCCTCGCAGCACGGCCAGGACCTTGGCGTCCTCGGTGCCGACGATGCGCACAGTGCGGTCGGAGGAGGCGCTGGCCAGCATCCGCCCGTCCGGCGACCAGGCCAGGTTCCACACGTAGTCGGTATGTCCTCGCAGCAGCAGGCGCAGGTCGCCGGTCCCGGCGTCCCAGATGCGGGCGGTGTGGTCACCGGAGCCGGTGGCGATGTGCTGTCCGTCCGGTGACCAGGCGATGCCCTCGACGAAGTCCGAGTGGCCGGTGAGTGTGGTGGCCGCCGTACCGGTCGTCAGGTCCCACACGATCGCGGTCTGATCGTGGGAGGCTGAGGCGAGGCGGTTGCCGTCCGGCGACCAGGCAACGCCCCACACATCCTCGCCGTGCCCGTGCAGTTCGTGCACGAGCCGCCCGGTATCGGCCTCCCACACCCGTACGAGCCGGTCCTTGGAGCTCGCCGCGACATGCCGGCCGTCCGGCGACCAGGCCACCTGCCTGTTGAGGTCTCCGGCGCCGGTGAGCAGCCGGACCGGCTCCCCCGAGGTGGCATCCCAGATCCGTACGACACGGTCACGGCCGGCGGTTGCCACCCTCGCCGAGTCCGGTGACCAGGCAACGGACTCGGCCATGACGCCGTCGCACGGCAGTACCAGGAGGGGACGTCCGGAGTGCGCGTCGAAAACGCGGCCGGTGCCGTCCCTGGACGCCGTGGCCAGCTTGTGCCCGTCCGGGGACCAGGCGATGTGCCGGACGGTGTCCGTGTGTCCGTCGAGCCGGGAGCGGAGGTGACTCGCCGCCAGCGCCGCCATCATCCCGCGCCTGGCCGAGGGCGTGGGCGTGCACTCACCGAGTGCGGCGAGCGAGAGCAGCAGGGAGCGCTCCGGTTCGCTCTCCGCGTTCAGAAGAACCTGTCGGCCGATGCTGTCGGAGACCCGGCTCAGGAAGGTCAGGTCGCGGCGCTGCGAGGATTCGACGAGCGCGCGGGCGGGCGCGGACGCCTGCCCGGATTCCTCCAGTGCTTCGAGCCAGCGCCGGGCAGCCGTGAGGCGTTCCCCCGTGAGGAGGTAGTCGTCGCTGCGTCCGGCCCGCTCCCAGTCGGCCGCCCACCGCTCCAGTTCGGCGCGCTCGCGAAGCCGTTCGGCCCGCGCCTCGACCTCCTGCCGCAGCGGGGCCCACTGACGGAACAGGGCCTCGTGCGTCACCTGCGCACAGGGCTCGCTACCGGTTACGGAGCCGCCGCCCGTGACGTCGGTGCGCAGCAGCCGCGCCTCGACGAAGGCATCGACGACATGGCGGTCCCGTTCGTCGAGCTCGGACAGCGGCACATGGCGGCGGGCCACGTCCTGGCCCTCCACGGTGACGAACCTGAGCAGGACGCGGAGGACGAAGTCGATGCCCACACCCGCCCCGAGCCCGGCCACGGCGTTGTCTGCCTGACGCGCCAGCGCTCCGGGTACTCCGCCGAGCCGCCGGTACAGCTCCTCGGTCACCGTCCCGCCAGGACCGGATGCGAAGTACAACTCCTGGAGGAGGTAGGCGAGCAGCGGTAGTGCGTCGTCCGTCCCGGTCTCGCTCACGATGGAGTCGACGACTCCGGGCTCGAAGCCGAGGCCGACGAGGGCCCCGGGGCTCTTCACGACTTCGAGGAGCTGGGCTCTGCCCAATGTGCCGATGGCAACAGGGTGCTGAAGGAGGTCCGCCTGTCCGGTGCCGAGGAGCCTGCCGAGCAGGTCCACCCGGAGGGTGACCAGTACGCGGACCGCCGGGTCCTGTTCCACGCAGGTACGCAGCGCTTCGAGGAACTGGGCGCGTTCACGTTCCCCCGCCAGGGTGACGACCTCCTCGAACTGGTCGACCACGAGGAGTATCCGCCGGAACCGGCCGCCACGCAGCCGCGACAGCTCAGCTCGCAGTGCGTCCGGCCCCTGGCGCAGCCTGCGTAGTACGGCGCTCGCCGGTTCCTGCCCGTCGGCGGCGGCCGCCAGCGCACCCGCGAGGGCGCCCAGCGGGTTCGGGCCCGGCGCGAAGGCCGGTACGACGGTCCAGCGGCGTTCCCGAAGCCGGGGCATCACTCCTGCCCTGACCAGCGAGGACTTTCCACTCCCGGACGCCCCGACCAGCACCAGGAACCGTTCCGCGGGGCGGGTCGTGGTGGCGTGCAGCCTGCGGGTCAGCTCGGCTGCCTGTGCCTCCCGGCCGAAGTAGACGGCGGCCTCGTCCTCGTCGAACGCGTCGAGGCCCGGGTACGGAACCCGGTCACGCGGCCACTCGATCCGGGCCGGCGCGGGATTCTCCAGCCGGTAGACGACGACCTGCCCGACCACCAGGGCCACGATCAGCAGGCCGATAGCCGGAACGGAGACCCGCTGAATCGCCTCCAGCACCCAGGGAACGTCGTCGGTGCTGGTCGCGTAGTTGGTGGCGATCCCGAGTAAGCAGGCGACCAGTGCCAGCATGACCTGGAGCGCGACCTGCATACGGTTCCTCATCGGCCACCACTCACGACCGCGTCGTCACCCGCCAGCACCGCTCAGCCCCCGTTTCCCCGGTCTCGAAAAACCCGGCATTGTGTCATCCCGCTCATGACCATCTTCTGGGGCTTCACAGGCGCGCTCAACGGTGCGTATGGGTTTCGGCCATGCGCGGCGGAGCCGGGTCCACGGAAACCTTCACCTGTTCCCCTTCCGTGGATGCGCAAGCGGAAGGACCATGGCGCACAGCTGCGGGGCTCCCTCGAACGGCACCGCCTCACCGACCAGCGTGTATCCCCAGGTCTCATACAGGGCGACGACTTTGACGTGGTCCTTGTGTACGAGCAACGTCGCCCGCTGCTCTCCTCTGGAGGCGAGCAGCTCGTCGTGGATGCGTCGAGCTGCGCCCGTACCGCGCCAGGGCATTCGGATCATCAGCTCGGACAGGGCGAACGTACGCGTCCCGGTCTCGGTGACGAAAGAGTCGGGGAGAGGCGGGGTGACCTTGGTCCACCATGTCGTGGACGAACTGAGCGGAGCACCGTAGGCGTATCCGACGAGCTGCTGCTGCTCCGGGTCACGGGCGAGCACGCAAGCGAACCCCTTGTTGGCGGACCAGTGGTCCACGAATTCGGCAAAGGCATCACGCCCGGCAAGCGGATCGTCGCTGCCCGCGTAGACCTCGTCGTGGATGTCCAAGAGGAGCTCGCGGATCGAGCGCGCATCACCGTGTCCGTAGTGCCGCAGGTCGAGTTCGGTGTGCGTGGTCATGTGCGTCCTCCTTGAGAGCGGATGACTTCCGTGACGCGTTCAAGACGGGCGGTGATGCGACTGCTGGAGACAGCGTCCATCCGGATGCTGGAAGCAGTCGCCGACGCCCTCTCGTATTCGCCCTGGGCAAGCTGGAGTTCGGCCAGCAGCACGGTGTAGTAGGCGCGGTTGCGGGTGAAGCGCTCGTCGAGAAGTTCGAGGGTGCGCGCCGCGTGTCCTTCTCCATGGACGTACTGACCGGCGCTCTGGTGGGCGATGGCCGCGAGGCCGGCCAACTCCGCATGGGTGAGGAAGCGCAGCCAGCTGGGGGTGCCGGTCACCTCCACGCGGTCGTAGGTACGTTCGGCAGCGGCCAGATGGCGGCCCATGCTCTTGGGGTCGCCGGTCTGTGCCAGGCAATCGGCAAGCCGTGAGTGCAGGAGCGAAGAGAGCAGCGGGTGGTTTCGCACGTGCCGCTCGGACAGCGCGGCGCGGTTGATCCGAGCTGCTTCAGCAGGTCGGCCCCCGTGTTCGGCTTGCGCAGCAAGGTCGGACCAGGCTCTGGTCACAGAGACTGGATCGCGGGCCAGCAGCGCAGCCTGGAGCGCTTCGTTCCGTAGCTGGGCGGCTCTCTCGTGTTGCCCGCAGTCGTGGGCCGACCAGCCCGCGCACGCTGCGACTTCAGCCATGGCCCGGTTCAGCGCACGTTCGACGCGTTCTCCGTACACGCAGTGATCCAGGGCGTGTCGAAGGCGTAGCAGGTACTCGACCGCTACGTCGACCAGAGCGCCGCCACCAAGCCCGTTGAAGTGTGCGTCGAGCCGGGAAATCGTGCCCTGGATCCTTTCGATGTCGCTGGAGCCGAGGCGGCCGTGCCCCGGCGTCTGATCGATGCCGAGCGTGGCGACAAGAGCCCCGGCGATGAATGTGCGGCGCTGCAAGGAGTCCGCATTCCTCACCTGCACTGGTCCCGCTGGGGTGGGGAGGGGTTTCGAGGACTTGCGCTCCAGGAACCCCATGGCTTCTGGGCCTCGGCCGAAAATCTCCTGGAGGGGAAGAAGGTACTGAGTCCACGGCCGTTGAACATCGCCTGCGATCCAACGGCGCACGTGACGGTCCGTGCAGTTGGCGGGCTTGCCGAACAGTTGCTCAGCTGTCCTGTTCACCTCGTCAGCGAGCTGTTCATGGGTGTAGCCGAACTCTGCTAACAGCGCTTCGAGAGAGGTGTTCCGCCCACTGTTCACTTCGGCCCCCATCAATTCTTCCTCGAAGGTAGTCCTACCGGGCAGCACCGCCAGGTGAAACTGTCCGGTCGGCGGCACGCAACTTCCCAAGTTCTGTCCTGATGACGGACAGGGTGCTTGCGGTTTCCTCGTGAACGTGAACGGCTCAATCGACGAGGGAGCTACGGTGCTGACGTCAGCTGACCAGTACAGACTGACGTCCGAGTGGCTCGCTCGGGCGCATCCGGGTACCGCAGCAGGCCCACACCGAGTGGTCGCAGCAGGACGTGGCGCTGCTCCCACTCAGCGGGCTGTTCGCGGCGGTACGGCTGCCGGGTGAACTCGTGCACGCCGCCATTGGCTGCGAGGAGCCCTGCCAGGTGGCCGTCGCCCTGCGGGAGCGGCTGCAGGGGCCCGTCATCCACGATCACCGCACCACGGGACCGACGTACTACGTGCTCATTCAGTGGCACGCCGGCCTGGTCTGGGACTACGCCGAAGCAGCGCCCTGCTTGTACGGCGACACATATCTGGGCGTCCCCCGTCTCGATCGGCTGGAGCCGCCGGGAACCTACTGGGTCGTTCCACCGCGCTACGACGGTGACCTGTGCAGGCCCCAGTTCGTACGCGAGCTCGTCGACGCCGGGAGGCGACAGCTCGCTCCGGAAGAGCCGGAGTGATGTCGCTCCATCGACTTCCACCGCGTACCGGCCATCGCTGCCGCGTCACGCGGTGAACCCAAGATCCCTCTCCCTGAGCACACGACAGGCATTCGGCACTCCGGGAGAGGGCTACCCGAAGGTCCTTTCACTGTGAGGTGAATCAGTGCTCCACACAACCCCGTTACTGCACGCCAAGCCCGCCGTCCTGACCGCGTCCATCAGCGCCACCAGCTCCAAGGAGGTCTCCCGATGACCCCTACCGCCGTCGCCGCAGACACCCGCACCGGCCGTTCCCTCGTCACCGACGCCGAGTTCGACACGCTGGCCGCGTTCTGCGCCGACGAGTACGGCCTGGAGCGGTGTGTCGCCGAGCGGGTCATCGACCAGGCGCTCGCGCTCGTCTACGTGATGGGCGCCAGCGGGGAGGGCGCGAGCATGGCGCCGTCGCAGCTGGTCGACCCGGGCTGGCACACGCTCATCCTGCACACCGGGTGGTACGCCGACTGGTGTGAGCGCAGCTTCGGCTACTTCCTGCATCACCAGCCGAACGCCAAGGTCCGTACGCGCGGGCTGATGGTCGATGTCGTGGGCCGGTTGCGTGCGGCCGGGTTCGAGGTCGACGAGCGGCTGTGGGGTACGGCCGCCGACTGCAATCCACCGGCCTGTTGCGGGGACGGCGACGGCTGCTGAGTCCCGTGCCGCAACCCGTGCGGGTCGGCCGTCGCCCGGTCGGCCCGCTTCCCCGCGCCAGAACGGACCCACCCTCGTGTCCCTGACCGAGCTGACCGCGACCAGTCGCGTCACCGTGTTCTCCCTCGAAGGACTCACCCTCGCCTACACCACCCAGTCCAGCGACGCACGCGGACTCGGTGACATCGGGCTCGTCGCCGTCGTGGACGAGCAGGCCGACGGCGACGAGCTGTGGCGCCTCGCCCGTGACCTCGGCGGTCGTACTCACGGTGGAGAGCAGGCCCGCTGGATCCTCACCCAGGCAAGCCGGGCCCGCATGGTCAGGACGTACACCGATCTGGCGCACGCCAAGTGGACGGCACACATCCGTCGACGCTTCACGCTCGACGCACTGTTCGCGAACCACGAAGTCCTCATGACCGGTCGGATCGCGCTGCCGGGCTCGGGCGGCAGCTCTGGCATACGGACAGTGACCCACGACGGAGGTGGAGCTCACGGCCCTGCCTAGGCTGGGCAACGATCCCGAGCCCGAGCGATGGTCCGCCCACGGTGTACCTGGACGAGGAGACGGACAATTACCTCGTACAGGCTGGGAGGTGCGGTACAGCGAGCGGATCAGTGTCCGGTTCTTCTTGGAGGTGCAGGGTGACCGCCAGGGACGTCCGGCGCACTGAGGGAAGATGGATCCTGGCTATGGGATCTGTAGGACACTGCCCGTAGGACAGAGGATCAAGGAACAGATCGTGAGCGCACAGCACGAGGAAACGCCCGTTCCTGCGCCGTTGCCGCTGAGGACCATCGGCGACATTCAAGCGGCTCTGCGGTCCGGGCACGGCTTTCCCGGTGACCGGGAGTCCTTCGAAGCGGATCTTCAGCATGCCCTGGAAACGTCGACGGAGACAGACCTGAACGCGGTCGCTGCGGTGATCGTCGACTACCGGGGCCGAATCCGTCTCTACCAGGACCCTGAATTCGACATCGCAGTCCAGGAAGGCATCGACCTCGCGGCCCGGCTGAAGCAGGAGACGCAGAACCGGTGACCGGTGTAATCGCGGCCGGAGTATCTCGCCGTCTGCCGGACACGGGCCGAGGAGTCCTCCGATGGCTCTCACCAGTGGGATCCGCCGGGCTGACTGCCTCGACCTGAACTGGGCCCAGCCATGCTTGAACGTGCGTGCGAGGTAGCCGGAGTCAGCGAAGTGCACCTCGCCGCGCTCAGGCAGGCCACCGAAGGCGGTGTGGCCATGGATGCGCCGGGCGGAGTCGGCAGTGGTTCTCAGACGTGTCGCCTCTTGGGGTACGGAGGCATGTCCTGGCAGCCGTACCTGGCGTGAGTACACCGGTGGAGTGCCCTCGGCGGGAGCGGGCTCTGTGTGGCACTCAAGGAGCAGGTCGCCCCGCAGGTCGTCGAGCTCGTCGGGCGCATCCTCCAGCAGGGCGTTGGCCCACACTTCGAGGGACGCGTTCCTCAGGGCATCGTTCGGAACCTGGCTGAGCGGGCCGGGACCCATCACCGTGAACTCCGGCTCACCGTCCGCACGGAACAGCAGCCGCCACCAATACGGTTGCCAGAAGGGCTTCTTCAACGAGAACCAGCTCCCGACTTCGTTGCGAAGGACATTGAGGCCTTCGTCAGTGGTCATGACTCATTCGTGACCGGCGACGGCTTCTGCGAGTGGGGTGAAGAGCAGTGCCCAGTTGCCGGGCAGGAGCTTCACCGCGGACGTGAGGTAGCAGCGGACGACCGTCCACTCGTCCGGTCGGCTGTCCGCCCCGTCCTCCAGGATGGCCTGCAGGCATTCGTCGATGCCTTCGGCGAAGTCGTCCTCGTCGAACCCCAGTCGTGTGCAGGCCTGCTGAGCAGCTGATGGCAGGGTGAACGAGTCGTCCCACCCGCCGGCCGCGTCCAGCAGGTAGAGCAGGTGACTCCCGGGGTTCGGCAGGTCGGCGCGCAGGCTTCTCGTGGTGAACTCCCGGTCTGTCTCCTCCGAGACCAGGTCCGACGTCTCGACTGCGTCGGCGACGAGGTCCGCCCAGTAGGCCTCGCCGTGTCTGCCGTCGGTCTGCCTCATGTGCTCGGCTGCGAATGCCGCCATCGCGTCCGGGTCGTCGATCAGCGGTGAGACGACGAGGTCGCTCTTGTAGTCGAAGCCGAAGTAGTACCGGTGCCCGTCGAGTGTGAGTGACTCAATGCCGGCCACGTGGCCGACCCGTCCGGGCAGAGGATCGAAGCGTTTGGCAGGTTTTTGTTCCATGCGGGAGACGGTAAACGTGCCCACTGACAATGAAGCGGTCCGGGCCAGGCGGTCGAGTTGGTGGAGCCGCCCGCGGAGGGGCCTGGGTGGACCGGGAGCGGTCAGCTGCTTGGGCCTGCTGCCGCACGGTCGGGTTGTTGCGGCTCCACCATCCTTCCCGGTACCAGGACGGCGAGGGTGCTGCGCGCTTCACGTCGTAGTGTGCGGCGTCGAGCAAAGGTCGCGGTGAGGGCAAGGACCGAGATCGTGCCGCCGTAGAACACAGCAGCGATGGTGGAGAGGAGCCCGATCGCCATCGGGCACGCACCTTTCTTCCCCCGTTCGGCCCGCCCGGCTCGCAACTCGGGGCAGGCGCTGACGCGGTTCCTCTCCACCATACGCACGCCGTCAACCACGCCTGCTGCGGACTGGCCAATCCGGCGAACCGTCCCGGCCGGGGTGTGGTCTCGCCCCGTTCTGTCCTGGGGCAGGCACCTCGATGCTCGACGCGCTATGTCGCGAGCCGTCAGAATTGACGGATGGTCGGCGGGCCAGGTGAGTCGGTTCACTGGCACGGATGCCTCGACGGGGGGCAGTTCGCCAAAGGGGACTCACACTCACATGACCACAACGTCTTCGCGTACGTCCGTCACCACCGACGATGCGGGCAGCGGGCCGGGCCCGCGACGATTCGGGAAGGGGGGCAACCGCTCGCGCGCTCTGGGGGCCCTGGCGTCGGTCTTCTCCGTCGTCGCCTTCACCGTGCTGGCCACCGCGCCGGCACATGCGTCCGTCTACAACACGGCGATCAGGAACGTCACGACGAGGAAGTGTGTCGACCTTCCCGGCTTCGGTGCTCCTGGGCTCCAGCCGGTCACCCAGTACAAGTGCAGGCCGGGCACCGGCGACAACCAGATGTTCGACCTGGTCAACGGTGTCGACGGCTTCCTGATCCGCAGCGTCAAGAGCCCCGGCCTGTGTCTCGACTTTCCGAACTTCGGCGCGCCCACCAGCGCCGACAAGGTCAGCCTCTACTACTGCCGGAACACCACGGCCGACAACCAGTTGTGGAAGTCGCGGTGGAACAGCGCCCATACGGCGTTCCAGCTCATCAGCGCCAAGACCTACTCCTCGGGCTCCTCGAGGCGGGGGATGTGCCTGGACGTGGACGGGTTCGCCTGGGCCGTGAACGACCTGCGCCTCGGTGCCTACCCGTGCAGCACGTCCCTGCGTGACGACCACTGGTGGACGTTCTTCAGGGGCTGACCCGCACGCCTCCGAGGAGTGAGGACAATTCCGGGAGCAGGTCAGCGTGACAGTGACCTTTCCACCGCCTCCACCAGTGACGCCGCCCTGGCGTCGGTCGGGTCCTCCTTGATGTAGTTCATGACGTAGGCGAAGGCGAGGTCGTGTTCGGGGTCGGCGAAGGCGAGGGAGCCGCCTCGGCCGGGGTGGCCGAAGGCCTGGGGGCCGGTCAGGGGGCCGGGCATGGTGCCGGTGTCGGAGGGGAGCATGTAGCCGGAGGCGAAGCGCATCTCAAGCATCAGCACCCGGTCCTGGCCTGCGGCCTGTTCCTTCGTCGCCGAGGCGACCGTCTCGGGAGTGAGCAGGCGTACGCCGTCCACCTCGCCGACGAGGGCGGCGTACATGCGGGCCAGGCCGCGGGCGGTGCAGATGCCGTTGGAGGCGGGGAGTTCCGCCGCCTGGACCTCCGGGGAGTCGAAGTCGATCTCGGGCGGGTCGGTGATCGTGAACGCCCTGTTGGCGAGGGAGTCCGGGTCGAGCATGGCGGCGATCGCGTCGCGGAACTGCTCCGGGATGGACTCCGGGGGGATGGTGGTGAAGTCGACCGTCGGCTGCTCGTAGATCATTCGGGTCACGCGGGCGCGTTCCGTACTCGGCAGGCCGATGAAGACGTCCAGGCCCAGGGGGGCGGCGATCTCGTCGGCGAAGAAGCGGCCCGGGGTGCGGCCCGACACCCTGCGGATCACCTCGCCGACCAGCCAGCCGTAGGTGCGGCCGTGGTAGCCGTGGGCGGTGCCCGGGGTCCACTGGGGGCGTTGGGCGGCCAGGGCGGTCGCCATGGGGTGCCAGGTCAGGGCGTCGGCCAGGGGCACCGGGTGGTCCAGGGCGGGCAGGCCGGCCTGGTGGGAGAGGAGTTGGCGGACCGGGATCCGCTCCTTGCCGTTCGCGGCGAACTCCGGCCAGTACTCGGCCACCGGCGCGTCCAGGTCCAGCGCGCCACGCTGGGCCAGCAGATGGGCGGCGGTCGCGGTCGCGCCCTTGGTCGCCGAGTAGACCAGCTGGAGGGTGTCCCGGGTCCAGGGGCGGCCGGTGTCCGGGGCGGCGGTCCCGGCCCACAGGTCCACCACCGGGCGGCCCCGGTGGTACACGCACACCGCCGCGCCGATGTCGCCGTGGTGTTCGAAGTTCGCCGCGAACGCCTCCCGCACCGGTTCGAAACCGGGCGCGACCTCACCCTCGATACGTTCCGTCGTCGTCATGGCGTCCATCCTGGCAGCGGGCTTCGGGCACGGGCGGGGGGTTTTCGGCCGCAGCGCGTCACGGCTCGGGCGAGCGACGGTTCCGTCGGGCGACGGTTCCGTCCGGGCGCCCGGGGTGCAGGAGGAACTCGACGAGCTGGCACGGCTGTTGCCCGCCGGGCCCGTCGAGCGGGGGCTGCCGCCCGGGCGCCGCTCCCATCACAAGGACGTACTGATGCAGCTCATCGTGCGACCCTCGACTACCTCGGCGAACGCACGGTCTTCAGCCGGGGCACCAAGCGGGGCGAGAAGGGGGCGGTCCTCTTCACCAGCGCGGTGCTGGAACGACGGGGGGTAGCGCGGACGGACCGGCCGGGTGCTCGTCGCGGTAGGCGAGGGTCGTGCCGTCGGGGGTCGTGGTGGTGGGCAAGCCGGGGCTCCGTCCTGGTGTCGGGTACGACGTGGTTAGCCTCGTAGCGAGAAGAAGCTCTCAGCGAGAAGCAGGACCTTGAGGTAGGAGGCAGGCATGGCGAGGGTTCCCAGCTCGGTGATCGCGGCCGGCGGGCTCGTCGGTGGGTACGGGGTGGCCCGGTGGACGAAGAAGCGGCAGCTCGGCGGGGCCGTACTGGCCGTCGCGGGGGCCGCTGCCGCTCAGCAGTGGCGGGAGCGGGCGGGCGGGAAGGCAGCGGGGGCGCTGGGCGCCGCGTACGTCGCCGCCTTCGCCGGGTCGCATCCCCTGGCGAAGAAGGTGGGCGCCTGGCCCGCCGTCTTCGGTGTGGCGGGTGCCGTCGCGCTGGCCTCGTGGGCGGTGGCGGACCGGCGGGGCTGACCCGGCCGCCCGACCTCTCAGGAGCCCTCCCGCTCAGGAGCTCTCCCCCTCAGGAGCTCTCCCCCTCAGGAGCTCTCCCTCTCAGGAGTTCTCCCTCTCAGGAGCTCTCCGCACCCTCGTCCGGCTCCGGCACCCACCGGAGCACATCGCCGGGCTGGCAGTCGAGGGTGCGGCAGATCGCGTCGAGGGTGGTGAAGCGGACCGCCTTGGCGCGGCCGTTCTTCAGGACGGCGACGTTGGCGGGGGTGATGCCGACGGCCTCGGCGAACTCGCCCACCGACAGGCCGCGGCGGGCCAGCAGCAGGTCGAGGTCGACGACGATCGCCATCACACGACCTCGGCGATCTCTGTCTGCAGGTCGGTCGCCTTGCGCAGCAGTCCGCGCATCACGACGACGAGCATCGCGAACGCGGCCCCCACCCCGACCGACAGGCCCGCCGCACCGAGGGCGCTGATGATCTGCATGTTGCCGTCGGGCGTGGGGATGTCGGCGAAGGCCAGATGGCCCGTGATCCCGAGTGCCAGCAGGGTGGCCGCGACCGCGGCGCCGATGATGACGTCGACCCAGCGGAAGGCCCGCGTCGTGAAGATCGCGTCGCGTTCGATCATTCCGAGCAGCATCCACAGCGCGACGAGTACGACCTGGACGCAGAGCACCCCGAGTATCGCCACGGTGGCGTAGGGCAGGGCGAAGGGCTCGTACGGCGGGAACTGGTCCACCTCGTCGGCGGCGGTGCCGGGGATGACGACGATCTGACCGAAGAGGCCGCCGAGGAAGGCGGCGATGATGCCGGCGCGCAGCGCGGCGACGAAGAGTCGATGCATGTATCGATTGTCGATCGAGAGCTATCGAAAATCAATAGGTTTCTATCGGAACTCAATAGGCGCTTTCTGCATCCGCCCCTGATCTGAACGACTTCCGGTACCCCTGTGGGCTCGTCCCCACCACCCGGCGGAAGCGTTCCCGGAACGCCGTCGGGGAGCCGAAGCCCGCCTGGGCGGCGATCCGTTCCACCGGGTGCGCCGTCGTCTCCAGCAGGTGCTGGGCCCGCCGTACCCGCGCCCGGTGCAGCCACTGCAGCGGGGTCGTCCCGGTCTGTTCGCGGAAGCGGCGGTTGAGGGTACGGCTGCTCATGCCGGCCCGCGCCGCGATCTGATCCAGGGTCAGGTCGCGTTCGCAGTGGTCCTCCAGCCAGGACAGCAGCGGCTCCAGGGTGGCCCCGGCGGGCGCCGGCGGCGGGTCGTGGACGATGAACTGGGCCTGGCCGCCCTCCCGTTCGAGCGGCATGACCGACATCCTGGCCGTGTGCGCGGCGACCGCCGAGCCGTGGTCCTTGCGGATCATGTGCAGGCACATGTCCATGGCGGCGGCCGCGCCCGCCGAGGTGAGGAACTGGCCGTTGTCGACGTAGAGGACGTTCGGGTCGACGGTGACCTTCGGGTACCTGGCCGCGAGGTCCGGTGCGGCGATCCAGTGGGTCGTCGCGCGCAGGCCGTCCAGCAGCCCGGTCGCGGCGAGCAGGAACGCGCCCACGCAGACCGAGGCGATGCGCGTGCCGTGCGCGGCCGCCTCACGCAGCGCCTCGGCCACGCCCGGCGGCAGTACCAGCGGCGGGTCCGCGACACCGGGCAGCACGATCGTGTCCGCCTCCGCGAGCGCCTCCAGGCCGTACGGTGCGCGCACGGTGAACGCCCCCGCCCGTACCTCCCCGCCCGGCTCGGGCGAGCAGACCCGCACCCGGTAGGCCTCGCGGCCGTCGGGCAGCCGGGCCCAGCCGAAGGTGTCGATGGGGGCGGACAGATCGAAGGGGATGACCCCGTCCAGCGCCAGTACGGCCACGGTGTGCATGGCCAGAGCCTAGGAAACGGCGAGAGGCCGTGCATACGACGGATTCCCGCCAACGGGGGGGGCGGCCTCGATCGAGGCCGACGCCGCGTCGGGCTTGGGGAACGCACGGGCGCTCAGCTCGCGCGTCGCGCGGGTCTGCCGCTCGACTGCCTCAGCGACTGCCCCGCCCGAATCAGCCGGGCGGGAGCTGAAATAGTCTTCGCCGGGAGACGGGGACCGGTGGGGACGCCGGTGGTGGGGGGCGGAATGATCGGGACGGTGTTCCGGAGCACGGACGTGGCCGTGGAGGACAGGTTCGACTATTGGCGGGAGCTGATGAGCCGAACCATCGCGCCCAGCGAGATGAGCAGTGACCACGCCGCCGACTACTGGGCGGAGCAGCGGCTGCTGGAGCTGGGTCCGGTGACCGTGTGGCCGGTGTCGTTCCTGCCTACGCGATACCGGCGGAGCACGAAGCTGATCCGGCAGTCCGATCCCGAGCAGTACCACCTGTCGGTAATGCTCGGGGGCAGGCTGGGGCTCGACCACGTCGGGCGGACCAGCACCTACGGCCCGCGCGACCTGTGGGTGTCCGACAGCTCCCGGCCCTACGACGTACGGCCGCCGGACGACGGGAGCTGTCACCTCATCACCGGGGTGGGCGTGGAGGTGCCCAAGGTGTTGCTGCCCGTGTCACCGGACCGGGTCCGGGAGTTGCTGGGCAGACGTCTGTCGGGGCGGGAGGGGGCGGGCGCCCTGCTGACGGACTTCCTCATCGGGCTGAGCCAGCAGGCCGGCTCCCTCCAGCCGTCCGACGCGCCTCGCCTGGGCACGATCCTGCTCGACCTGCTGTCGGTCTGGTTCGCCCAGCCTCTGGAGGCGGAGGCCGCACTGGCACCGGAGACACGTCAACGGGCCCTGACCCTGCGGATCCGGGAGTTCATCCGGCAGAACCTGCACGACCCGGGGCTGACCCCGCCGGCGATCGCCGCCGCGCACCACATCTCCGTCAGCTATCTGCACCGGCTGTTCCAGGAGCAGACGCAGGGCGAGACGGTCGCGGCCTGGATCCGGGGCCAGCGGCTGGAGGGGGCCCGCCGCGACCTGGCTGACCCCGCGCTGCGTGCCACGCCGATCCACGTCATCGCCGCCCGCTGGGGTCTGCCCCGCGCCTCCGACCTCAGCCGCGCCTTCCGCTCCGCCTACGGAGTCTCGCCCAGGGAATACCGGCTCCAGGCACTCGCCGTAGCGGAGTAGATCCACCGCCAAAGTCGCCGTGGACTCACCGCTAACGACAGCCCCGCTGGTGGCCACACATGCTGATCTGGCAGTCGCTCGGCCTGTCCCGTTCACAGACACAAGGGAGCTCCACTGTCATGTCCATGAAAATGATCACGAGAGTCTCCGCGCTCGCAGCCACGGTCGTGAGCACCCTGGCCTTCGCCACACCCGCCAACGCGGGTGCGACCGCCTACGCCACGCTCCTCAACTTCGGAACCGGAAAGTGTCTGGCCGTCCCCAACGCGAGCAAGGCCAACGGCGTCGGTCTGATCCAGTGGACGTGCACCGGCAACAGCGAACAGCAGTGGCAACTGGAGTGGGTGGAAGGCGGAAACGGCGACCGGTACGTCATCCGGAACCAGAACAGCGACAAGTGTCTCGCCATACCGAACGCCAGCACGGCCAACGGCACCCAGGCCATCCAGTGGCCCTGCGACGGGGGCAGCGAGCAGGTCTGGATCTACGACAGCGCCGACCGTCTGCACAACCTGAACAGCGGCAAGTGCCTGGCCATCCCCAACACCAGTACGGCCAACGGCACCGAGGCCATCCAGTGGACCTGCACCACCAGTAACGACCAGGAGTGGCTCTGGTAGGAGCGTCCGGAGCGGCCCTCCCGCGAGGGCCGCTCCCTCGTCGTCGAACAGCAGATACAGCTAAGGAAACTCCCGTATGAGAAGACACGTCGCCCCCGTGGCCGCCGTCGCCCTGCTCAGCGCGCCCCTGCTCACGGGCTCCTCACTCGCCGTCCCGGCCTCGGCTGCGGCTGCCGAGGCGGTCGTCAACGCCCGCCTCTACAACATGGGCACCGGCCTCTGTCTGGCCAACCCCGCCTCCAGCCCGGACAACGGCACCGTGATGATCCAGTGGTCGTGCAGCAACAGCGACAGCAACTACTGGTCGCTGCAGCCGATGACCGCCGGCGGTTACCACGTGGTCAACAAGGCGAGCGGCAAGTGCCTGGCCATTCCCAGCGGCAGCACGACGCTCGGCGTCAAGGCCATCCAGTGGCCGTGCGACGAGGAACAGAACGACGAGCAGGTCTGGGTCCACGACGGGATCGACCAGCTGAGGAACGCGAAGACCGGCCTGTGCCTGGCCATCCCCAACAGCACCACGACCGCCGGCACGGAGGCCATCCAGTGGAACTGCGACGCCCTGAACGACGAGACCCCGAACCTGGACCGGCAATGGCTGTGGTGAACCGCAAGCGGGCCTGGACCGCGCTCCTGACCGCACTCGTCCTCGCCGTCCTGACCAGCCTCCTCATGCCGGGCCCGGCTTCCGCCGAGGGCACATCGGCCGAGAAGAGCGTCTACATCAACACGGCCACCGGGGGCGACGGCCCCCGCACCCCCGACATCATCAGCACCAGCGCGAACAACGCGGTCGTGGCGTGGCGGGAAGGCCTCAGGCCCGGCAACAGGGACATGGGCTACATGCGGTACTCGTACACCACCGACGGGGGCGCGACCTGGAGCCGTCCCCAGACGCTGGCGCAGGAGACCGACCAGTACGCCTGGCACTACGTGATGCTCTACAAGTCGGGCAGTGAGCTGTTCGCCTTCCTCGGGCGCACCCCGATCGCGGACACGAGCGAGACCGACGGGAACGGCTGGAACAACGACGGCCTTCCGATCACCGCCACCCTCGTCAAACACAGTACCGACGAGGGCCACACCTGGCAGGACTACCCCGTCACCGTGCCGGCCATCGGCAACCTCGCCATCTCCGGCCGCCCGCTCAAACTGGCGAACGGCAACCACGTCCTCCCGTACTGGGGGACGGGGCGGGAGAACGGGGTACTGATCTCCTCGGACCCGGACCTGAAGACCTGGACGAAGGGCGGCACCGTCCCGAACGGGAACGCCACAGGCGTCATGGCCGGTGAGAACCAGATCGCCGTCTCGCAGGACGACCCGAACAAGCTGGTCATGGTGGCCCGCGCCGCCAACGCCAACGCCATGACGGCCACGAGTTCCGACGGCGGCCTGACCTGGACGTCCTTCACCGCCGACACCAACCTGCCGAGCTACGACGTGGCCAGGAGCTACTTCGGCAAGGACAGCAGCGGCCAGTACCTGTACCTCTACACGACCGGCACGAGCACCATCACACGTCCGGCTCTCAACTACAAGACCAAACGCCCCGGCGCGGCCTGGAGCGCCGCCAAGCTCTTCGCCGACGGCCCCTCCAGCGAACTGGACCCCGATCAGCAGGGCACCACGGGCGCCGGCTGGGACACGTATCCGATGGCCGACGAGTACGCGCCGGGCAAGTTCTATGTCGCCTGGGAGTTCGACACCTCTCGCATCAAGGTGAACAAGCTGGATATATCCGACGCGCCCTGAGGTTGACTCCGACACGAAAAGTTGAGTGTGGGGGCAGGCCGTCGCGGTGAGCACGGCCTGGTCCGGCACTCCGTCGACCTCGCCATGGTGCAAAGCACGGGCGCTGAGCGCGCGCATCGCACGGGTCTGGGGGGAACCCGGCGGCGTAGGCATACGACGGCTGCCCGCCAACGGGACCCCGGTGGCCTGCGAGGCCCGATGACCTACGCCGTCCCGTGGCGAGAATCTGTCGGTGCCTGGCAATGCCGCCACTTCTCCGGGATCCCGGTGCCGCCTAGCGTCGGGCCGTGACCAAGTTCCTGCTCGCCGTCCATGTCCTCGCCGCGATCGTCGCCGTCGGTCCCGTCACCGTCGCCGCCAGCATGTTCCCGCCCGCCGCCCGCCGTTTCCTCGCGGCACCCGACGACGAACGCGCGGGCGCGACCGTACGGCTGCTGCATCGGATCTGCCAGGTGTACGCCGCCGTCGGCATCGCCGTCCCCGTGTTCGGGTTCGCCACGGCGGGCGCGATGGGGGTGATGGGCGACGCCTGGGTGGTCGCGTCGAGCGCGCTGACCGTACTGGCGGCCGGGGTGCTGCTCGTGCTGGTCCTGCCCCGGCAGGAGGTCCTGGTCGAGGGCGAGGGCAGCCGGGAGACCACCGTCCGGCTCGCCATGTTCACCGGGATCTTCAACCTGCTGTGGGCGACGGTGACGATTCTGATGATCGTACGGCCGGGGTCCACGACCGGGGCGTGAGCGTTCGTGAGAGTCCGTGAGTACCTGATTGGTCCGTGAGTACCTGGTCTCTTCCCCTTCACCTCCGTTCGAGACGGAACAGGCGGACGGCGCGGCGTGAGTGGGTGGCCGAGCCTGTGCGGGCCGGCGGTGCATGCCTCCTGCGGGTAAGTACCATGCGCAGCCATGGACTATCACCAGCAATTCCATCGCGCGGCGATCGAACGGGGCATCCCGGAGGATGAGGTCGGCAGGTTCTCCGAGTTCTTACGATTCGCGATCTGGGCAAGCGGGCGCCCCGACGGCGCTCCGGTCGGGCGAAGCGGCGGGTTGCCCCGGCTGCCGGTGGGCATGGAGTGGCCGTCCTCCGAGAACGGGCCGCTGCCGTTCTTCGCCTCCTTCGACTGTGCGGCGCTTCCCGGAGTGGACGGCCTCGCCCTGCCGGCGGACGGCTCGCTGCTCCTCTTCCTGCACCACGAGTGGGCCTACGACACCTATTCCGTCGCCGACGAGCAGAAGTTCGCGCGGATTGTGTATGTGCCGGCCGGCACCGACACCGCGACAGCGGAGGAGCCCGACCACGACGAGGAGATGTTCTGCAACACGACGCTCGGCTTCGTCGGCCGGGAGTACGACCTCTTCGCCACGGTCAACGCGGAACTGCCCAGCTGGTTCGAGGACGACGACGAGGCTTCGCAGTCCGACGGCCAGGAGCACCTGGCTCGCGACCTGGCCCACAGAAACGAACTCTGCGCCCTGGTCAGAGAGCTCTGGCCGGAAGGCAAAGGCGCCGACGTCTGTCTCGGCGGGTACTCCATGGGCATCGGCGAGCTTGCGACCGACAACATGTACACCACTCCGGAGACCAGGATGGCGGAGGACATCCTTGAGGCACGCGAAAAGGCCGGCGAACTCGTCGTCCCGCCGGACGAGTGGCATCTGCGCCTGGAGGAGGAGGCTCTTCGGGTGATGCGCGAGTGGGTGCCGCTTGCCCAGTTCGAGCCGAGGGACGAGGTCTACCACGCGCGTTTCCTGATCCGCCACGACGACCTCGCCGCCGGCCGATTCGACAAGGCGCTCTCCTTCACCGCATTCACCGAATAGGACGGCGCGTCGGAGTACGTCCCGCGACGCACGGGGCGGTAGGCCGCCGGCCTGACGGGGAGGCCGAAGCTGTCCATCCAGATGACCGCCCGGGGGCCAGTTTTCGTTATCCGGTGGGGTGCCGCCCGTCTCCTTGGGCATGCACCTGACTCGACCTCTGCAGATCAGCCGCCGCAGCATGCTGAAGGCCACCGGGGTGGCGGCCGGGGCCACCGCCCTCGGTGTCACCGCCGCCCCCTCGGCGAGCGCCGCGGGCTACGCCCACCCCGGGCTGCTGCACACCCGCGCCGACCTGGACCGGATGGCCGCCAAGGTGAAGGCGGGGGCCGCGCCCTACACCGCCGGATACGCGAGGCTGACCGCCAACGGGCGGTCGCACAGCGACTGGGCGCCCCGGCCGCAGCAGACCGTGTACCGGGGTTCGGGCACGCCCGAGAACTACACGCTCCTCTTCAAGGACCTCGCCGCCGCCTACCAGAACGGCCTGCGCTACCACGTCGGCGGCGACAGCGCCCACGCCGACACCGCCGTCGCGATCCTCAACGCCTGGTCCGGGACGCTCACCTCGCTCGCCGGCTCCGCCGACCGGTTCCTCGCCGCCGGGCTGTACGGCTACCAGGCCGCCAACGCCGCCGAACTCGTCCGGGACCGGCCGGACTTCGAACTCGAACGCTTCCAGAAGATGCTCAAGACCGTGTTCTCGCCGCTCAGCGAGAGCTTCCTCGTCAAGCACAACGGCGCCGTCATCACCAACTACTGGCCCAACTGGGACCTCACCGCCATCGCCTGCGTCCTCGCGACCGGGATCTTCTGCGACGACAGCGCGAAGGTCGAGCAGGCCGTGGAGTACTTCAAGCACGGCGCCGGGCTCGGCTCCGTGAAGAACGCCATCCCCGTCGTCCACGAGGACGGCCTCGCCGAATGGCTGGAGGCCGGCCGCGACCAGGGGCACGCGCTGCTCGGGGTGGGGCTGATGGGGACCGTGTGCGAGATGGCCTGGAACCAGGGCATCGATCTGTACGGGTACGACGACAACCGCTTCCTCAAGGGTGCCCAGTACGTGGCCAAGTGGAGCATGGGCGGGAAGGTCACGTACACCGCGAACACGCGGCGGAAGGGGGCGGTGAACGGGTGGTCCGGGAGTGAGACCGCCTCCGCCGCGGCCGGGGTGGACCCGACGATGACGCGTCCCATCTGGGCGATGATCGCCAACCACTACACCAAGCGGAAGGGGCTGTCAGCGCCGTATCTCACGCAGATCGCGGCCAAGGCGGCGCCTGAGGGTGGGGGTGGGGACTATGGGCCCAACAGTGGGGGGTACGACCAGTTGGGGTTCGGGACGTTGGCGTTCACTCGGGACAGGGTGAGCGGTGCGTCCGGCAAGGGGGCCGGTGAGGCTTCCGGTGGGGCTTCGAGTAGTCCCTCCGCGTCTGCGTCCGCCTCTGCTGCGTCCTCTGCGTCCGGGTCCGGGTCCGGGTCCGGGTCCGGTGGGAAGAGTGCGCAGGGCGGGAGCGGGGACCTTGCTGCCACTGGGTCCAGCGATGTCGTCGCCTGGACTGCCGCCACCGGGATCACCGCTCTCGCGGGGGGACTGCTGCTGTTGCGTCGGCGGGAGCGGAACAAGCGGGTCGCCGAGTAGGCGTCGTTCGCTGGTCTCGGCCGGGGGTGGGTGTCGCTTCCCCGCGCTCGCGGGGTGCCGCTGCGCCCACCCGTGCCGCCCCAGCGGCACGACTGCCCGCAGCGGCACGGCGCCGTCGCAGCGGCACGGCTGCCCGCAGTTGCGCGGGGGTGGTCTACGCGCCCAGGGCTCGCGCAACCGTGTAGATCAGTAGGCCTGCCAGGGAGCCGACCACCGTGCCGTTGATACGGATGAACTGCAGGTCGCGGCCGATGTGGGCCTCGATCTTGCGGGTGGTGTGCTCCGGGTCCCAGCCCGCCACGGTGTCGGTGATCAGGGAGGTGATCTCCTTCCGGTACGTCGTCACCACGTGCACCGCCGCGCCCTCGACCCAGCCGTCGACCTTCTCCTGCACCTTCGGCTCGGTCGCCATCCGCGCGCCCAGGGTGAGCAGCGAGGCCCGCACCCGCAGCCGCAGCTCGCTGCGCTCGTCCTCCGCCGCCGCGACGATCATGGAGCGTACGGCGGTCCAGGCGGACGCGATCAGGTCCTGGACCTCGCCCCGGCCCAGCACCTCGCCCTTGAGCCGCTCCACCCGGGCCCGGGTGTCCGTGTCGGACTGCAGGTCGGAGGCGAAGTCGGTGAGGAAGCGGTCCAGGGCGCCCCGCGCCGGGTGGGAGGGCATGTCGCGCATCTCGGCGCAGAAGCGCAGCAGCTCCTTGTAGACGCGCTCGCCGATCCGCTTGTCGACGAAACGGGGGGTCCAGCCGGGGGCGCCGCCCTCGACCGCGTCCATCACCGAGTCGCCGTGCAGCACCAGCCAGTCGTAGGCCCGCGCCACCACCAGGTCCACCGCCCGCCGGTGCCCGCCGTCGGCGACGATCTTCTCCAGCATCTTGCCCATGCCGGGCGCTATCTCCTGGGCGTCGGCCCGCCGGGTGATCGCCTCGCCGACCACCGCCTGGACGTCCGAGTCGCGCAGCACCGTCAGGGCGCCCCTGAGGGCCGTCGCGAGCTCCTCCGTCACCCGGTCCGCGTGCTCCGGTTCGGCCAGCCAGGCGCCGAAGCGGGTGCCGATGCCGACGGAGCGCAGCCGCTGCCGTACGACGTCCTGGGAGAGGAAGTTCTCGCCGACGAACTCACCGAGCGAGACACCCAGCTGGTCCTTCTTGTTCGGAATGATCGCCGTGTGCGGGATGGGCAGGCCCAGCGGATGGCGGAAGAGGGCCGTGACCGCGAACCAGTCGGCCAGCGCGCCCACCATGCCCGCCTCGGCCGCCGCCGCCACATACCCCGCCCAGGGACCGGCACCCTGGTGGGACGCCCACTCGGCGAGCCCGTACACCACGGCGACGAACAGCAGCAGCCCGGCGGCGGTCACCTTCATCCGCCGTACACCGCGCCGCTTCTCCTCGTCGGCGGCGCTGAAGACGGTCATCGCGCGCGCCGGAGTCTTTCCGGTCGGTACCGCATCCGTACGATCCATCAACTCCACCCGTTCCCCGGTCCCCCGTGTCCCGCACGCAAACATTGTCCCTGCTTGACCGACTCCCGGAACGGAACAAGAGTTCCCGACGTCATTCGTACGGGGGAATTCGTGCGGCGGAGCTCGACGGTGAACTCCTGCGTTGTCCGCCGGAGCCTCACGCTCCCGCACCGAGGAGAAACACCCGCATGACCAGGCGAAAGGACGGGGGTGTGGGGGTGTCCCCCACAAAGCACCGCACACTGCTGGGCGCGGTCGTCGCGCTCGTCGTGGTCCTGTCCGGCGCCATCTACGCCGGGGCCGCCGCGGGCCACGGCCGCGGCCCGCGCACCGACAGTGCCCTCGCCGTCGCCACGGCACCCGACGCCGCCCCGGCCCCCACCGGTGTCTGGGTCGGCACCTGGGGCACCTCCCCCGCCGGCGGCGAACCCGGCACCGAGACGACCGGCATGGCGGGCCGCACGGTCCGCAACGTCGTGCACACCAGCGTCGGCGGCACGAGCGCCCGCGTCACGCTGTCCAACCTCTACGGCACCCGCCCGCTGACCATCACCCACGCCACCCTCGCCGTCGCCGCCGGTGAGGACGGCCCGGCGGTGACCCCCGGCACCCTGCGCCGGATCACCTTCGGCGGCGCCGGCACGGTCACCGTCCCGCCCGGCGGCCAGACCGTCAGCGACGCGGTCCCCCTCGCCGTCCCGCACGACTCCGACATCGTCGTCAGCACGTACTCCCCCACCTCCTCCGGACCGGTCACCTACCACCCGCACGCCCGGCAGACCAGCTATGTCGCCGACGGCGAGTACACCGCGGACGAGACCGGCGCCGCGTACACCGGCACCACCGCGTACTGGCGCTACCTCACCGCGCTCGACGTCCTCAGCACCGAGGCCGCCGGCACGATCGTCGCCCTCGGCGACTCCATCACCGACGGGGTCACCTCCACCGCGAACGCCGACCGCCGCTGGCCCGACGTCCTCGCCGACCGGCTGCGCGCCACCGTCCGCTCCGGCGTCGTCAACGCGGGCATCAGCGGCAACCGGGTTCTCGCCGACGACCCCCGCCGCGGCGCCTCGGGCCTCAACCGCTTCGAACGGGACGTCCTCGACCGGACGAACGTCAAGGTCGTCGTCATCGACCTCGGCATCAACGACATCCTCCGCAACCCCCGGCTCGCCGACCCGGACGCGGTGGTGGCCGGCCTGCGCACCCTCGCCGACCGCGCCCACGCCCACGGCATCAAGGTCGTCGGCGCCACCCTCACCCCGTTCCGCGGCCACGGCGGCTACAGCAAGGCCCGCGACGAGATACGACAGCGGATCAACGAGGCGATCCGCGAGGGCGGGGTGTACGACGCCGTGGTCGACTTCGACAAGGCCCTCCGCGACCCGTACGACCCCCGCAGCTTCCGCCCGGAGTACGACTCGGGCGACCACCTCCACCCAAGCGACCTGGGCTACCAGAAGATGGCAGAAACCCTGAACCTGGAGGACATCAAGACCTAGCTGCGGGCAATCGTGCCGCTGGGGCGGCACGGGTGGGCGCAGCGGCACCCCTCAGCGAGCAGCGCCTGGCCCCTCCCCCAGCTCCCCCCGCGCAGCCTTCCGCTCCAGCTTCGCCTGCTTGCGCGCCGCCCGACTCGGCTTCCGCTCCACCCCCACCCCACCCCAGAACGCGAACCCGCCCACGATCACCCGAGGCGCCCCCGCCTCCCCCGGCACCCCCGTCTCCCGCTGGTCGAAGCCCCCCATGATCCCGATCCCGCGGATCACGACCTCCACCCCCGGCGGCACCACGATCTGCACCCCGCCCATGATCGCCACACAGTTGATCTCGACCTCACCGGCCGCGAAGTCCGCCTCCCGCAGATCGATCTCCCCGCCGCCCCAGAACGCGAACGCGGTGAACCGCCGGGGAACGACCCAGCGCCCCCTGCGCTGGAAGCCCGACATCACCGCGATCGCCTTGGTCGACGTACCCTCGCCGCCCACGATCCGTCCGGCCCAACTGCCCTCCGGCACCGGCTCCTTGCGCAGGGAGACGGCGGGCGTGACCCCGGGCGCCGGCAGGTCCCGGGTGATCGGCGTCAACTCGCCGTACGTCCGCGCCCGGTACGTCTGCTCCAGCCGCTCCTCGAACTCCGCCATGTCGAGCCGCCCCTCGGCGAGGGCGTCCCGCAGGACCTCGGCGACCCGTTCACGGTCGGCGTCGGATGCGCGGAGGTCCGGGACTGCGGCGTCGTCGGTCATACCCAGCAGCCTACGAGCTCTGGGCGCCCGGCACTACGGCATCACGTTCGACGTACATTTTCGCGATCACGGCCTCGATGTCCGGCTCCCGCACCGACAGGTCCACCAGCGGATACTCCGCCGCGATCCGCGCGACCAGCGGGGCCGCCGACGCCGACGCCGGGAACGCCAGCCACTGCCTCGGCCCCTCCACCCTCACCACCTGCGCACCGACCACCTCGATCGGCGGCAGCTCCCGCTCCAGGTCCACCACCAGGGTCCGCTCGCTCTCGCCCGCCTCGTGCAGCCCGGCGAGCGGACCGTCGTAGACCAGGTGGCCGTGGTCGATGACCATGACCCGTGAGCACAGTTGCTCGATGTCCTGGAGGTCATGGGTGGTGAGCAGGACCGTCGTGCCGCGCTCGGCGTTCAGCTCGCGCAGGAACTCCCGCACCCGCGCCTTGGAGACGACGTCCAGGCCGATCGTCGGCTCGTCCAGGTAGAGCACCTCGGGATCGTGCAGCAGGGCCGCCGCGATGTCGCCGCGCATCCGCTGACCGAGGGAGAGCTGCCGTACGGGGACGTCCAACAGGGTTTCCAGGTCGAGGAGTTCGACCAGACGGTCGAGGTTCTCGCGGTAACGGGCGTCCGGGATGCGGTACATGCGGTGCATCAGCCGGTAGGAGTCGATGAGGGGGAGGTCCCACCACAGAGTCGTCCGCTGCCCGCAGCACTGTACGCAAACATGTGATCAATGTTACTATGAGTAACAGGAGATCACGCAGTGCAAGCACAACTGAACAGCACCGACCAACAGCGTCTTATCGACCGCGTACAACGTCGCGACCTACGCGGCCTGCATTTCGCGGGGTTGGTGCGCCTCTCCTTCGAGCTGCTTGACGATGCCGACTACAACAGCCGTCCGGTCTTCACGGGTGGCGACATCAACAACCGTGAAGAACAGGAACGGTTCACCCGCGAGTACATCGAGCGCCTGGGCGGAACCTACGTCGGCACATACAACGAGCCGGACACGTCCGCCTGGAAGAAAAGGCGCATCAAGCAAGCGGACGGCAGTTACAAGTACCGGGTAATCCGGCCAGTGCTCTACGGCGCTCTGGATGACCTCAGGGCCGGTGGCCCGGTGTCCGGCCAATTCATCCCGGCCGAAGGGTTCGATAAGAACACTAAGGTAGACGGCTTGGTAGTGCTCGACCTCGACCGTCTGACGCGCGACATGCGCACGCTGGAAGACGTCTGCGAAGTCACCGAGCACTACACGCGTCCGGTGGTCGACATAACGGGAACGCTCGACCTGCTGACCGAGAACGGCCGCGACAACGCTCGGATGTTGGTCACGATGGCCGGTAAGCAATCGAGTGCGACGTCCCGGCGGGGAGAACAGAGCCACTGGTCACGCGCAGTACGGGGCATCCCGGTAGGTGGCAACCGTCCATTTGGATGGAACGAAGACAAGCGCACCCTGAACCACCGGGAAGCAGTGCAGATCCGAGCTGCCGCCCGCCTGATGCTGGCAGGCGTCAGGTACTCCACGATCCTGCGCAAGTGGAACGAGTCGGGAAGGGTCACCACCAAGGGCAACCCATGGCGGCGTCGGACGTTCGTCCTCATGATGGCCAGTCCCCGCATGGTGGGGTGGCGTGTCTACGGGCCTCAGGACAAACCGCTTCACGAACGGTACTTGATGGACGAGAACGGCCAACCGGTCAAGGGACAGTACCCAGCGATCCCGGACGAGCCGACATGGCGCAGGGTCGTCGAGATCCTGACGGGCCCCGACCGACCGCAGCAGAACCAAACCAACCGAGGCAAGGCGTCGCAGATGCTGTCCACGATCATCCGGTGCGGCAACTGCGGTAAGAAGCTCACCGTCCAACCGAAACCGGCCGGGCGCTTTGATTACGCCTGCAAGGGTCCGGCGTCGGGTGGTTGCGGCAAGGTGTGCGGCTCGGGTGTCGCTATAGACAACCTGATAACCGAGCTCATCTTTGAGCGGCTCGACCAGCAGCCGATCACGACCACGGCCACACCGTGGCAGGGCGAAGACGACCTCAAGAAGTGTGAAGCCACCAAAGAGAACCTCCTCGCCCAGTTCAAGGACAACCCCGACATGGGTGCGTACATCTGGCCCGAGATACGCAAGGTGGAGGCCGAGATTGCCGCGCTCCTCAAGGAACGTTCTACCCACCTACGCAGGCAGGCAGCTCCAAAGACAACCAATATCCGTGACGCCTGGCCGACACTCGTCACCGACCAACGGCGCACAATAGCGGCCGAGAACTTCGAGGCGATTATCTTGAATCCCGCCACGCGGGGAAGCAACCGATTCAATCCTGATCGGTTGCAAGTGGTGCCGCGCCAATAACCTGGCCGATCCGCTTCACTTGCTCGGGCCGAAGCGCAGGCATCTTTGCCGCCTGCGCTTCGGCCCATTTCTTTGCCGCAACTTCAGCAGCGGTCAGCTTTGGTTTGTGAGCTGGCTGCTTCATTGACGCCGGTCTCTTCAATTCTTGCGATGGCATGGATGATTCTCTCTGAGCTCAATTATAGAACAAATCTAACTCGATTCACATAGGCCAACAAACGCATCCGCGAATCTCGATAGTCACCAAACAAGTGTGCGACAACACGTACCCACGTTCGATCTCTTAAGCCGCGCGCCACGAGTAGCACAAAGCGCGAGTGACAGATGTGAAAGCTGCATCGCTCAAAGTGACATTTGGGCATCACCCATGAAGGAATATCCACCACACAGCCGACCGACGTTAGGATGCCACCTACGACGGTGGGTCAATAAGGGGGCGGGTGTGCTACAGCGGCTGAGGGAAGTCATTGGACGCAACAAAACAAAGATAACTATCATCGGCTCAATCGGCCTCGTCGCAAGCATCATGACGATACTCAACTTTACAACAGGGATGTCGCTCGTAGGTATCGTCGACTGGGCAATGGGAAGCACAAAGGAGAAGCCGAGCCCCACGTTAATTCCATACAGTCCGCCGATAACAGAATCACCCAACGGGGACCCGACTTCTCCTGCCCCAACCGAGGATGATTCACCCTCGCCTACACTCACAGGATCAGTATCACCCTCACCAACGGAACCAAAAGGACCGAGACTTCTCTATAAAGCCGACTGGTCGGGTGCCGGCGGGGGATGGAGTGAGACTGAAGGGTGGAAGGTTTCCGGCGGAATGCTCGTCAACAACGGAGAGTCCAGCAGGACGACTATTACAGCGGTCGCCCCCGTAGTCCTCGACTCAAATGACGACTACATCGTCGAGGCTGAAATCCGAAAAGATAAGTACTCGAACGAGAACATCTCGGCCCTTGCCTCATTCGGCCTCGTCGTACGAGCACCAGACGAGGGTGAGGACGGCGGATACGGCCTCGGACATTGCGCCGCAGTCGGCATTTTCTCGTGCTCTAACGCTTCCGCCAATTATGTTGCAGTCCTGTGGACCGCTGATGGCCAAGCGTCGGTGATCAAGGCGACGGCATTCAAGCCGGGGTACGACTGGCACACGTACAAGGTTGAGGTGAAGGGTACGAAAATTAAGCTCTTCGTCGATGGCGGCCTGATGTTCAGCGGTCAAGACAACAGATTCCTTGCCGGTGGCCGGGTCGGGCTGTGGAGTTACCGAACTCAGGTGAGTGTAAAGAGTTTTGCAGTGACATCCAATGAGTAACGGGAGACCGAAATCAGTCGACGCGATCAAGCTGGCACGACTGTCCGGACGGAAGTTCATTTAGCGTCACGCTCTCACCCGAGAGATTCCGTATCTCCCACTTAGTCACGCGAAACCCGCTTCTCTCCAGGAGCATGGACCCTCCAATGACGTACGTAAAAGTATCCACGTTTGGCCCGGCCGGGTCTGGAGGTACCTGCTCATTGGTTGTGGTTATGTAACCATCCCTTCCGAAGACGATGGTTCGGCGGGTGATCCCGTCAAGCTCTGCTTCCACAGAGGAGATTCCCCATGGAGGCAAACACGGGATGTGCAAACTGTGAGGCTCCCAGGTATGTCCGACAATCATAGATTCCATCGAGTTGACTGAAGAAGGAGTATCACTAGCCAGCGGGGTGTCATGGCCAGACCTGGCTTCCCTGGCCTTTCCGCATGAAGTGATCAGGGTAAGCACTAGAACGACTCCTACTACATGATTCAACCGCACAGTTGCCTCCTTGCTCTCGGGCGGCAAGTGTTCCACCGAACGACCCATCCGATGAAGGCCGACCATAGGGGCGCATGTGAGCCATTGACGAAGCGCATGAAAGAAAGTGCGCCGTCTGCCGTGACTCCTGTGAGGCCAGTTGCGTACTACGCCTCTCTATACCCATGATCTAGCTGGACATCTGCGTATCGAAGAACTTGAGCACCGACGTCACGACCATGAGACCAATGACGGCGTTGATCCGGCTGTACTGTGCCCGGGATACGGCATGGACGCTGGGATGCCGGCCAAAGGTGCGCGGAATGGAATCGCCCTTGTCTACCCAGAACTTGGCGTGTGCGCACCACACGGGCGCGAAGGTGAGTGCGGCTCGGAACTTGTAGTCATCTAGGCTGAACTTATCCCCGCCCTGCTTAAAGTTGTTCTTTGTGAGCAGCTTGCGGGTGTCCTTGTCGAGATGGCTCAAGACCGTGTCGAGGAGATTGGCCGCAAGTGACTGGGCGGGGTTCGTATGTCCGTCACGAAGCGCATCAACACAGTCCAACGCAAAGTCACGCTCGGAGAGCAGCTTTGGGTGATCTACCTCTTCAAGGACAGTTTCACAGTCACTCACGATCCCCTTCCAGCGCGAGCCAATGATGCGACGTCGAGCCGAAGCATTGTCAGCGTTGATAAGTGCCTCGACCGCCTTGGGGCCGGGAACCCACATCAAGGGAATGCCCTCGTCGATCAGGATTAGTTCGAGATCTTC
Organism: Streptomyces sp. T028; assembly: GCF_048159505.1. Lineage (NCBI taxonomy): Bacteria > Bacillati > Actinomycetota > Actinomycetes > Kitasatosporales > Streptomycetaceae > Streptomyces > Streptomyces sp. T028. The sequence goes on along the minus strand of NZ_JBLRVZ010000067.1, from coordinate 3,571 downwards.
GATTGACGGTGTATCGACACCTTCCCAGTTTTCCGGAAAGATACGCGCGGCAATGTTGCCCAGCGACTCAAAGAGCCCCTGCCACTGTGACTGGAAGTGCTGACCAACCGTCTCAGCAAGGGTCTGAATCGTGCTGTTGAACGTTGAGTATTCAGCAAACCGCTGTAGCGCGTCCTGCGCAGCTGCCACTACCGGCGACGGGAAGTTGGCCGTGAGAGACATCGCTTCAGCGATACGACAGCTGATTCCTCCGAAGGCGGTGTTGTATTCGATGAGGGGTGCAAAGGCATCACGAAAGCGCGCGTTGTACGCCTCGATCAGCGGCGCAAAGGCTTCAGTCAAGCGCCTACTCTCCCGCTCGGCGTACTCCGTAAACGCATCATCGAAGCGGGCGATCCTACGCCACTCGTCCTCACTCAGGCCCTCGTCGTCGGGCTCGTCAAGCTGGCTTGCCATGACCAGATGATCCCACGGCGCGTCGTGGTCGCCGAGAGATTTTTCCTACCGGCTGCCGTTGATTGGAGGGCTCCTCAGCCCCTGAGCGACCAGCTTGATCAACCCGTCCAACAGGTCACTGCCGGCCACCCTCCGCAGTGCGCGCTTGATCCCCTCGTTCTACTGACTGCACTGTCCGACCGTAACTGTCAGCTTTCGAATCGGCACAGCATTTTCGGATTTCTTACGCCAGCAACCCTCACCGACCAAACTCGCCAAGCGCAGTGGCAGATCGTTTTGGCTTAATAAGAGTACGGCCGAGGGAAAAGCCCACGGCCGAGCACCCATCACCGAGTGGAGCAGAAAGATGGCAATCGTCAGCCAGAAGGTCTCAGATCTCAGCGGTAAGCAGGGCGACGACAAGCAGTTCGCCGCCGTAGTTGTCCGGCAGCACCCGGACATCGACCAGTCGAAGGCATTGGACGTCCTCGTCCCCGAGCTCAAGCAGTTCAAGGACATCAGCGACACCCTCGTGATTCTCGAAATCACAATGCCCGACGGCACCAAGCACGATGCGTATGTTCCCCTGGAGGAGTTCAACCAGGCTGCGCCCAACATGAGCGAAGTTCTGAAGAACGCTCGGGGTACGCGCGGTCGTGTTCCCGGAACCCGTGTCGGTAACGGCAATGGGTCATAGTCTCCGCATCTGCTGAGCGCTCCCCAGCAATGCGGAAACCCCGTCCTGGTGGCCCGAGCGGGTCATCCAGGGCGGGGGCTTTCACTTTGGCCACCCGTGAGGCCGAACTCTGGGGCGTCCGACCGTCGCCTCAGACGCAGTCTCACGGTCGAGAAGGTACGTGGTCATGGTGATTACCAGCATCTTGCTCCCCTGCGACGAGGAGCAGCCCATCCAGCGGCTTGAAGTCGACGCCGAGAACGTGGGAACCATTCAAGGAATCGTTGGCGGCTCGTTCGAGGCGTTCAACTTCGACACCCCGCCGGCCTCGGTTCTGGCAAACGACGAGGCGATGCTTTGGTCGTTGCCCTTTAACCTGCGCGCCACGGTGTTGCTGTGGCAGCACGCTAAGGGGCTCCGTGGGAAGGCGTATATCAGTGGGGACGCGATCCTCACGGGAGCACCGGACTCGCGCGGCTTCACAAAGTCGGTTCCTCAGCAGCTCATAGAACTGCTGCTGGAAACCGAGACGTACAGCGTGGAGTTTCTGCACCACCCGGACGGCCCGTGGTCGCGTAAAGCGATTACGTTCTCTGCCTGGTTGGAGGCGTATAACTACGCCATTATCCACGAGGAGACGTACGCGACGGTGAGGAATGCGCGGGTTATTGCCGCTGAGTAGCGGTGGATACCCTTCCCCGCTCTGGCGATCCGAGAGGACGCCGGGGCGGGGATTTTTAACAGCTAGACCCCACCAGTGAAGAATGTTGTTTATTTTACCATTTGCAAGCACTTGAAGATGTGTCATAAATAGATACAGATCGGGGGCAATTCCCGGTTTTGCTCGTCTATCGAGTATCATGTTCCACTTAAGGAGCATCCCCATGGCTCGTTTCGAGGAGCCCCGTCCGAAGCGCTCGGACTACTACACGAGCGGCGCTGGAGGAACCAGGCGGACCTTCATGGAGACCAACTACAACATGGCGGTCTCCGACTGGGAACGTCGGAAGAGGGAGTTCTACGAGGCTCAGCAGCGGGAGCGTGAAGAGCGGCAGCGTCAGCGCGAGGAGCGACAGCAGAACCAGCGCAATCGCCGCGACAACTTCCGTCGTGGAGCTGCCGCCGCAGGCGCCGCGTTCAACATCGCAACGTCGTCCATGAACCCCGGTCTCGCTGGTGGCGCCCTTCAGGGTGACAACGGCGACCTCGACGGGTTCGGCGAAGACTGGCGCAACTCGGCGCAGACCGAACAGCGCGACAACCAGACGCGCGGCCACCGCCAGAACACGACCTACAGGGGTCGACAGCGCGGCGGTTCCAGCGGGAGCAGGTAACCCGCTCCAGGCTACCCGTCATCTCGCTCAGAGATGACGGGTAGCTGCACGAAACACGATTACTGAAATGATTTTGATCAAACAACACAATTCACAGCAGGTTGCTCACCTGTATGAGCACTTATTCTGCATGGCTGTAGACAACTTTTTCTATGAGCGCAAATTGTACCCCTACCTGGACTACGATCTAACCGCACGAGTATTCCATGGCGTCATCCATGCCCACTTCGACCTGAACACTAAAGAAGCAAAGCGACTGGCTGACGAACTCCCTAAGATCACTGTCCCATTAGATGACGCGACTCTCCATACCGCGCTGGTTCAGATATTCGCAGAGAAAGAACACAATCTGGGGGTTACGGGAAAAGAAACTGCCGATTGGAACGCGGTGAGGGAAGAGCTGGGCAAGATTGACGCGCAGCCCTGGCAGCACATTGATGAAATCGACATAATCAACCCTCAGGACACGAAGCTGGTGCACGGCTCTGTTTACGTGCCACGAGACATAGTCAAAATGCCAGCTCGCAAGGCGAGAGTGACCTTCGAGCTTGATGCTTCGTTTGCCGATCAGCACAGTGAACTCTTGCTATTGTATTGGCACGTCGCCATGCTGATATCGGAGAATGTAGTAGCCGATTTTTACGCGACATTCGGTTTCTATAGTAAAGCCATGACCCGGCGACCTAAACACAGAGCTACAAAGATAGTTCATCTGTTCCACATACCGCCTGCGTACCCGCTCGAACTACCTAAAGTTCGCGACGAGATCGAGGATTCCATCCTCGATCTGCACGATGCTAAGGCGTTTCAACGTCTCACGACTGAGCTCCGTCTAGCTACACATGTCGATTCAGAAAGAATCCTGCCAGGTCCCCACTTCATGTACGAGCGAACCGAATTGCTCGCCGGTTCAAAAGGATGGGAACGGATCGCCACGGATGAAAACTGCGACCTCATCCTTTCACACATGAAAGTGACCGTTAGCACAGGTCGAAGCCGAGCCTCCACTAGGATCGGACCGTTGCTCAACCTCCAGGGCTCCGGCGTAGTTGCTTGACGTCCGGTTCGTGATGATCTGCTGGCTCGGTGGGGTTCCGGGAACGTGACAGGCACGGCTTCCAAGATC
>NZ_JBLRVZ010000066.1:0-35404 GCF_048159505.1 Streptomyces sp. T028 | reverse complement strand
TCCAGCACGGCAGGACTCCCCGATCAGCCCCGATACGCCTGTGCCACACGTTCCAGCGACAACAAACGCGGCACTACGTCACATACCGCCCTCTAACAGCCCTCTGTCGGCCCCCGGACTGTGCCACGCTGTGGCCACGCCGGGGGCCGGCCCCGTTTTGCCCGACCGACGCAGGAGACCCGCGGGTGGACCGCATCGAATGGCACGACCTACCAGCAGCAACCCAGGCCGCCGTCGAGCGCCACACGGGCCCGGTCGAGACCGCCGAGGCCGCGCCGCACGGCGTCATGTCCCGGCTCGCCTGCACCCTGCGCACACCAGCGGGCCGAGCGTTCGTCAAGGGGACCCGACACGACGACCCGCAGGCATGGGTGTACCGCCACGAGGCGCAGGTCACACGATGCGCGCCCGTGGCGCCCCGCCTGCTGTGGGAGGTCGACGCCAATGGATGGCTGCTCTACGGGTACGAGTACATCGATGGCCGCCACCCGGACTTGTCTCCGGGGTCCGACGATCTCGCCCCGCTGCTGCGCACACTCTCCGTCACGTCCGAGGCCCCATGGCCCGAGGCGCTGAACAAGAAGCCGCTTCACACACGGTGGACCGGGTTTCTGCCCACGGATGTAACGCCCGAACTGCAAGGCCGAGGACTCGCCCATACGGACATGTCCCCGCACAACATGCTCGTGACCCGAGGCGGCGAGCTTCTGCTACTCGACTGGGCGCTCTCCTGCCCTGCCCCTGCTTGGGCAGACACCGCACTAACGGTGCCCCGGTTCATCTCCGCCGGTCACACGCCCGAACAGGCCGAGGCACTTGCTCGGGAAGTTCCCGCCTACCGGGCCGCTTCCCCCGAGATCCTCACATTGTTCGCCCGCACCGTCTACGCCGCGTGGGAGAACTGGGAGCGCACGCGCCCTATGGCTCACAGAGCCGCGCTCACCGCCGCCGCCCGGACGTGGGCCTCGCACCGCGAGAAACTGCGGCAGACAGGCGCACACACTCGGTCGTGATCGCCCCCGTGGACCTTCGCCTGGACGAGGTCCGGAAAACAGATTCTCCCCGGAATGTGCATAGACGTACTGTGGGCAACATGAACATACGCCGTGTGTCCTTCGACCACCCCGATGCCGTCAAACTCAATGACGAGGTCCAGGCGGAGTACCACGAGCGCTACGGCGACGGCGGCGACGCCACGGTCCTGGAGCCGTCCCACTTCGAGCCGCCGCGCGGGGTTTATCTCATCGCGTACGACGAGGGCGAGCGGCCCGTGGCCACCGGTGGCTGGCGCAGCCAGGACAGCAACGGCGAGGGCAACGAGGACGGGGACGCCGAGCTGAAGCGGATGTTCGTGGTCCGGACCATGCGCGGGCGCGGGCTGGCGCGGCGGATGCTGACCGCGCTGGAGGAGGACGCGCGGGCGGCCGGCCGGCTGCGGATGGTCCTGGAGACCGGCACCGAGCAGCCGGAGGCCATCGCCCTGTACACCTCCAGCGGGTACGCGCCGTGCACCAGGTTCGGCTACTACCGGGAGTACGAGTCGAGCCGGTGCTTCGCCAAGCCGCTCACCTCAGGGGACCTCAGCCTCTGAGGTAGGCCAGTACCGCGAGGACCCGGCGGTGGGTGTCGTCCGCCGGGGGCAGGTCCAGTTTGGTGAGGATGCTGCCTATGTGTTTGCCGACGGCCGCCTCCGAGACCACGAGCGCTCTGGCTATCGCACCGTTGGACCTGCCCTCGGCCACCAGCGCCAGCACTTCCCGCTCGCGCGGGGTCAGCCGGGCCAGCGGATCGCGGCGGCGGCGCAGCAGTTGTCGTACGACTTCCGGGTCGACGACCGTGCCGCCGGCCGCGACCTCGCGCAGGGCGGTCACGAACTCCTCGACCTGGCCGACCCGGTCCTTGAGGAGGTAGCCGACGCCGGTGCCGTCGCCGGAGTCGAGGAGTTCGGCGGCGTAGGCGCGCTGGACGTACTGGCTGAGGACGAGGACGGGCAGGCCGGGGCGCTCGGTGCGCAGCCGGACCGCCGCGTGCAGCCCCTCGTCCTGGAAGGCGGGCGGCATACGGACGTCGGTGACGACGACGTCGGGGGTGTGGTCGGCGACGGCGTCGACGAGGGCGCGGGCGTCGCCGACCGCCGCGACGACCTCGTGGCCGAAGCGGGTGAGCAGGGCCGTCAGGCCGTCACGGAGGAGGACGCCGTCCTCGGCGAGGACCACGCGGAGGTGCCGTCCTTCGGTGTCGGCTCGCAAGGGATCTCCACACGCAGCAGGGTCGGTCCGCCCGTCGGGCTGGTCACGGACAGTCTTCCATCGAGCACTGACACCCGGTCGGCGAGACCGGTGAGGCCGGTGCCGCGGCCGGGGTCCGCGCCGCCGCGGCCGTCGTCCGACACCTCCAGGACCAGCCGCCCGTCGGCGTACTCCCCCGTGATCCGGGCGCGCCTCGCCCCGCTGTGCCGGGCGACGTTGGCGAGCGCCTCGCGGACCACGAAGTACGCGGCGGCCTCCACCGCCTGTGGAAGCCGGGGCAGGGACGGCGCGAACGCGATGTCCACGGGGACGGGCGAGCGGTCGGCGGCGTCGGCGACGGCGGCCTCCAGGCCGTAGTCGGCGAGCACCTGGGGGTGGATGCCGTGGATCAGCTCGCGCAGTTCGGCGAGGGCCGCGCCCGCCTCTTCGCACGCGCGCGTGAGCTGTTCGGCGAGCGGGCCGCCGGGCGGGGCGTCGAGCCGGGCGAGACCGAGGGTCATGCTGAGGGCGACGAGGCGTTGCTGGGCGCCGTCGTGCAGGTCTCGTTCGATGCGGCGCCGCTCCGCCTCGAACGCGTCGACCAGGCGGGCGCGGGAACGGGTGAGTTCGACGACCCTCGCGCGCGTGCCGTCGTCGGGCGGGGCGACCAGACGGCGTGTCAGCGCGGCGCGGGCCCCGGCGGCCACACCGAGGACGTACGCCCCGGCCGCCAGCAGCAGCGTCCCGAGCGCGGCGGCGGCGAACGCCGTGGGCTGACCGGTGACCGTCCACGCCTTCAGCACCTTCAGCTCGCGCCCGCCGCCGACCGTGGCGAGCAGCAGCGGGGTCGCGATCATCGTCAGGGGCGAGACCAGGGCGACGGTCAGCAGCAGCGCCTCGGCGGGCCAGAGGATGCAGGCGGTGAGGACGGTGTGGCCGAACTCGCGCCAGGTGGCGCGTTCTCGCAGCCGGGTGGTGAGCCAGGCGGGCAGGCCGGGGGCGGGGGGCTCGATGTGCGGGTTCGGGGCGGGAGCGTGGGTGTGCGCGTTCGGGGCGGAAGCGTGGGTGTGCGGGTTTCCCTCCACCCAGCGCAGCCTGCGCCGCTCCAGCGCGGCCACGGGCAGCCCGGCGAGGGCGGTGGCCGCGAGCAGGGGCAGCCCCACGAGCACGATCGCGAGGAACCCGCCGACCGCCACCCACACCGCCAGCCCGGCCAGCAGGACGGCTCCGAGGACCGCGCCCGTCAGCAGATAGGCGGCGGCGCGCCAGGGCCAGGGCGAGAGCAGGTAGCGCGGGCGGGTCAGCGCCTGCCACACGTTCCCGGGGTGCGCGGCCGGGTGTCGGGGATCCATGCGGATCACCGTAGAAGGGTGTTCCGGAGGCGGGCCATCCCTCCAGGCCGAGATCCGGGGGTAGGGCTGTCCCTACCTCAACTCTCGTTCCTGCCCGACCGACTTGGCACCCCCGCCGGCGGTTTCGTGGAGCCATGACCACACCTGCCGTCCAACTGACCTCCGTGAGCAGGCGATACGGCGCTGTCGGCGCCGGCGTCACCGCGCTCGACGACGTCACGCTCGCCCTCCCCCGGGGCTCCTTCACCGCCGTCATGGGCCCGTCGGGATCCGGGAAGTCGACGCTGCTGCAGTGCGCCGCCGGGCTGGACCGGCCCACGTCCGGTTCGGTGCGGATCGGCGGTACCGAGCTGACCGGGCTGAGCGAGCGTCGGCTCACCCTGCTGCGGCGGGAGCGCATCGGGTTCGTCTTCCAGTCGTACAACCTGCTGCCCGCCCTCACCGCCGCCCAGAACGTCGCCCTCCCGCTGCGGCTGGCCGGCCGCCGCCCCGCGAGGGCGCAGGTGCGCGAGGCGCTGCGGCTGGTCGGTCTCGCCGAACGGGCCGGGCACCGGCCCGCCGAGCTCTCCGGCGGCCAGCAGCAGCGTGTCGCCCTCGCCCGTGCCCTTTTCACCCGCCCGGAGGTGCTCTTCGGCGACGAACCGACCGGCGCTCTCGACTCCACGACCGGCCGCGAGGTGCTCGTCCTGCTGCGCGACCTGGTCGACGTCCACGGCCAGACGGTCGTCATGGTCACCCACGATCCGGTGGCCGCCTCCTGTGCGGACCGGGTGGTGTTCCTGGTCGACGGCCGCGTGCACGGCGAGCTGGCCGGGGCGGGCGCGGAACGGATCGCGACGCGAATGGCCGCGTTGGAGGAGGTCGCCCCGTGCTGAGCGTCGCCGTGCGGACCCTGCGCACGCGCTGGGCCGCCTTCGTCGGCAGTTTCGTCGCCCTCGCCCTGGGGGTGGGGCTGCTGACCGTGATGGGGCAGGCGCTGGCGGCCTCGCTGGACGCGCCGGTGCGGGCGCCGGAGCGGTTCGCGGCGGCGCCGGTGGTGGTGCGGGGGCAGGACACCCTGCGGGTGCCGACCCCGATCGGGGTGCGGACGGCGGAGCTGGCGGTGCCGCGTGCGGTCCCGGCTGCGACCGTCGCCGCGCTGCGCGCCCTCGGCCCGGTCGTACGGGACCGTTCCTTCCCGGTCCGGGCGGCCGACGGCCCGGACGGTCTCGTCGGTCACCCCTGGTCGACGGCGCGTTTCGCCCCGTACGAGCTGAGCGCGGGCCGTGCGCCCCGGACGGGCGGCGAGGTGGTGACCACCGGGGACTGGGCGCACGTGGGCGACCGGCTGGAGACCGGCGGCGGAACGGTGCGGGTCGTCGGGACGGTACGCGCGCGTGGCTTCGAGGACGCCGTGTTCTACACGGACGCGCGGGCCGCCCTGCTGGAGCCCCGCTCGGAGCAGCTGGTCGTGGCGGCGGACGCGGCGGCGGTCCGCGCGGCCGCCGGCGACAGCGCGCGGGTGCTCACGGGGGACGATCGCCGGTTCGCGGACGCCGACCCCGGTCGTGACGCCGAGGCGCTGACCGCGCTGAACGCCCTGTTCGGCACGGCGGGCGGGGTGACGGCGTTCGTCTCCGTGTTCGTGGTGGCCTCCACGTTCGCGTTCGCCGTGGACCGGCGGCGCCGCGAGTTCGGGCTGCTGCGCACCGCGGGTGCGACACCTGGTCAGATCCGGCGGTCGGTGCTGGCGGAGGCGCTGCTGGTGGGCGCGCTCGCTTCGGCGGTGGGCTGTGCGCTGGGCGGGTACGGCGCCCCGTGGCTGGCCGAGCTGGTGGTCGACGGCGGTCTCGCGCCGGCCTGGTACGCCGTCGGCGGTCGTGCCTGGCCGTACCATCTCGCTTTCTGGACGGGCTTGTCGGTCGCCGTGTGCGGGGCGCTGGCCGCGAGCCTGCGTGCTGGGCGGACCGCGCCGGCGCAGGCGTTGCGCGAGGTCTCGGTCGACGGGCGCGCGCTGACGCGCGGGCGCCGGTGGTTCGGCGCCGCGCTGCTTCTCACGGCGTGCGCGACCCTGTCGTACACCCTGCTGACCGACCCGGGTGACCTGCTGCACCGCAAGACGTACATCAGCCGCCCCCTGCTCGTGATCACGGCGGTGGCCCTGCTGTCACCCGCGCTGGTGCGCCCACTGGTGCCGCGGCTGCCCGGGGTGATCGGGCTGCTGGTGCGGGAGAACGCGGTCGCGGGGGTCCGTCGTACCGCCGCGGTGGCCGCGCCCGTGCTGGTCGCCGTGGCGCTGGCGGGCTCCCTGCTGGGTGCGACGGGCACGCTGACCGAGGCGCGGGCGGCGGAGGTGCGGCAGCGTACGGCGGCGGACTTCGTGGTGACGCCGGGCAGCGGCAGCGTGCTGTCGGCGGATGTCGTGGAGCGGCTGCGGAAGGTTCCCGGCGCCACGGTGTCGGCGAGTGCGGCGACCGCCGTGTACACCCTGGAGGACGGCGTGGCTCTGGTGAAGTCCGAGGCGCGGGCGGTCGGTCCGGGGCTGCTCGGCGCGGCCGTACGGCTGCCGGTGACGGCGGGTCGGCTCGCGGATCTCGACGACGGTTCGATCGTGGTGACCGAGGAGTGGGCGCGGCACCGGGTGGGGCAGCGGGTGCGGGTGTGGCTCGGTGACGGTACGTCCCGGTCGCTGCGGATCGCCGCCGTACTGGCCACGGGAACCGGGGACAGCGGCGTGTGGGTCGGCGCGGCCAACTCGGGTGGTGCGGGCGTGGACCGCGTCGACGTACGCGTGCGTGCGGGCGCGGATCCGCAGGCGGTCGCGGCGGGGCTGCGGGCGGTCGGCGGGGTGCGGGTGCTGAGCCGGGCGCAGTGGGTGGCTGCGGCCTACCCCGAGACCAACCGGACGACTCGGCTCGGGGTGTTCCTCGTCCTGGGCATCGCACTGCTGTACTCGGGTATCTCGCTCGCCAACACCTTGGTCATGGCGTCCGCGGAACGGCGGCGGGAGATGGCGGTGTTGCGGCTGTCGGGGGCGACCGGCCGGCAGGTCCTGCGGCTGACCGCGGCGGAGGCGCTGACGGCCGTGGGGGTGGGTGCCGTGCTGGGCCTGCTGGTGACGGTCGTCAACCTGGCGGGGATGTGGGGCGCGTTGCGTCTGGTGTCGGCCCCGGCACCCCTCGTCGTGCCCTGGTCGGCCCTCGGTGCGGTGACGGCGGCGTGCGCGGTGTCGGCGGTGGCGGCGGCGGTCGGACCGGTGGCGGTGTCGGCCACGCGGCGGGCTGCTTCGGCGGGATGAACCAGTCACCGCGAACATGGCAGAAGGTCCGCCCCCGTCGGGGGCGGACCTTCATGCTGCGTGGACCTGAGGGGATTTGAACCCCTGGCCCCCTCGATGCGAACGAGGTGCGCTACCGGACTGCGCCACAGGCCCTTGCAACGAGTGAAACTCTAGCACCCCGATCGGGCTGCTTGAAAATCCGTTCCCGGAGGCCGCGGGCCCGGGGCCCGCGTGTCTCACTCGTTGGCGGCGCGGGGCCGCTCGCCGTCCTCGTACTGGTCGAAGAGGGGGGTGCGGCCGCGCTCGCGGGAGCGCCGGGCCGAGGCCGCGCGCCGGGCGTCGCTGCGCTCGTCCCCGTCCGCCGCCCTGCCGTCCGCGTGGTCCGGCTCCTCCGGCTCCGCGTCCGGTACGGCGGTGGCGTCCGCCGTGTCCTGCTCCGGTACGACCGCGCTGGAGCGGGCGGAGCTCCAGGCGTCCGGTGCGCCGAGGTCCACGTCGGCGGTGGCCCGGGGCGCGACCGGCGCGGTCACGTACGTGGGCAGCGGGACGGGCACCGGGTCCCAGCTGTCGCCATGGCCCGGCCGGCGCTGCCGTTCGCGCTGCTGGTCGACCCACTCGGCGTGGTCGGTCTGTTCGACGAGCGCCCTGCGGTCGGCGGCGAGGGCCAGCAGGCCCGGGTCGGTCTCCGGTTCCGGGACCTCGTGCGGCTCCTCTGCGCCGGCGTCGGCCGAGGCCTCGGCGGTCGCGGCGGCCGAGGCCGCAGCGGGGGTACGGCGGCGGGGCTGGCGCTCGCGGAGCCGCTGCGCGGCGACCTCGGCGCGTCTGCGGTCCATGTGGAAGGCGAAGCGCCGGCGCTCCTGGGTGCGCAGGTAGGCGATGTACCCACTGAGCAGGACGGCGGGCACACCCGGCGCCCAGAGGAACGCGAGCCCTCCGACGGCCGCGACGACCGCACCGAGCGTGAAGGCGAGGAACAGCAGGATCGTGGTGCGCCTGCGGCGCGCGAGCGCCTTCGAGCGCTGGGCGCGCGCTGCGGCCGCCTGCGTGCCGGGGGTGCGCCGCGCGGCCGGTACCCGCTGGCGCGCCGGGGCGGCGCCCCCCTCGGGTGCGGGCGCCGGATCGCGCTTCGGGTCGCGTGCCGCGTCGGGGCGCGCGTGGCCGCGCTCCTGGGCTCGTTCCTGTGTTCGCTCCTGTGCTCGCTCCGGTACCGGGGCCTTCACCTGCGGGCGGGTCGGAGGCATGGCGAAGGCCCGGACGTCCACCGAGTCGGTGACGGCGTCCGGGGCGTCGGCGTCCTGCTCCCCCTCCTCGGTGGAGCGCGCCCGCAGGTCCCTGGCGTACCGGCGCTCCATACCCGCCCGTCCGGACAGCAGCCGGATGGCGGTGCTGAAGCGTTCCGTCGGACGGGCCTCGTTCAGCTCGTCCTGCCTACGGAGCCACATCGGCACCAAGTAGGCGGCCCAGGCCCCGACAATGACTGCGTAGATGAGGCCGCTGCTGCTCACGCCTCACACGGTAGAGGGATTCGCCTGAGGCCATCCGCCAATTGGGCCGGTGTGTCGCACGATCTGGCTGATATTTCGAGCTTTTTTTGCGACCGGTGCGATCAAGCGATCACTTTCGAACGTTTATTCGGGGAGTTGGGCGCCTTTCAGGACCGGGGTTCGGGGGCGGGTTTCGGGGCGGGTTTCGGGGCGCGTATTCAATTGGAGGCGTTCTGTGAGCGTGCGCGCCGCCACCGGCCCAGCAGGCCCTCCGGGACTTCCTCCGCCGTGAGGGCGAAGACGAGGTGGTCGCGCCAGGCTCCGTCGATGTGGAGATAGCGCGGCCGCAGCCCTTCCTCCCGGAATCCGAGTTTCTCCACGACCCGGCGGCTCGGCCCGTTCTCGGGGCGAATGCAGACCTCGATGCGGTGCAGTCCGACGGTCCGGAAACAGTGGTCGACGACCAGTGCCACGGCCGTGGGCATCACCCCGCGGCCGGCCACCGCCTCGTCCACCCAGTAGCCGACGTGCCCGGAGCACATCGACCCCCAGGTGATCCCGGCGACGGTCAGCTGCCCGACGAGCCGCCCCTGGTACTCGATGACGAACGGCAGCATCCGTCCCGCGTTCGCCTCGGAGCGCAGGTGGCGGACCATCTGGCGGTAGGTCGGCCGGTGCGCGATCGGCCCGCTGGGCGCGGGCGGCGGGATGGTCGCCTCCCAGGGGCGCAGCCAGTCCCGGTTGCGCCGGTTCACCTCGCGCCAGACCCGCTGGTCGCGCAGCTTTATCGGCCGCAGGACGATGTCGCCCTCCGTCAGCTCCACGGGCCAGGATGCGCCGTTCAGCTCGCACCCCCCGTACTGGCAGCCGGTCTGGGGTGGTCTGCGCCCCGGATCTGGTCCACGGCGTGCTTCAGCAGAGGTTCGAGGACCGTGAGGCCGTCCTTCACGCCGCCGGTGGAACCGGGCAGGTTGACGATCAGGGTGCCGCCCGCGACTCCGGCCAGGCCCCGGGAGAGGACCGCGGTCGGCACCTTCTCCCGGCCGTACGCCCGGATGGCCTCGGCGATGCCCGGCACCTCGTGGTCGATCACGCGGCGGGTCGCCTCGGGGGTGCGGTCGGTGGGCGAGATGCCCGTGCCGCCGGTGGTGACGATCACGTCGAAGCCGGCTTCGGCGCCCGCCCGCAGCGCCTCCTCGACGGGGTCGCCGTCGGGCACGACCCGCGGCCCGTCGACGGCGAAGCCGAAGCCTCTGAGGCCCTCGGCAACCAGCGGGCCGCCCCGGTCCTCGTACACGCCGGCCGCGGCACGGTTGGAGGCGGTCACCACGAGTGCCCGGTATCCCGCGTCCGTGTCCGCCGTCATGCCCGACTCCAGTCGCCCGACTTGCCGCCCGTCTTCTCCTCCACGCGCACGTCCGTGATGACCGCGCCCTTGTCGACCGCCTTCACCATGTCGATCACGGTGAGCGCGGCGACGGTCACCGCGGTGAGCGCCTCCATTTCGACACCCGTGCGGTCCGTCGTCTTCACCGTGGCGGTGATCTCCACGGCGTCGTCCGCGACCGACAGGTCCAGTTTCACACCGGACACCGACAACGGGTGGCACAGCGGGATCAGGTCGGGGGTGCGTTTGGCGCCCATGATCCCGGCGATCCGCGCGGTGGCGAGGGCGTCGCCCTTGGGGACGCCCTCGCCGCGCAGCAGCTCGACCACGCGGGGCGAGACGAGGACGCGTCCGCCGGCGCGTGCCGTGCGTGCGGTGACGTCCTTGCCGGATACGTCGACCATGCGGGCGGCGCCCGCGTCGTCGATGTGCGTCAGTCGGTCCTGCGTATTCATGCTCGTGCGGCGCTCCCGGTCCGGGCCTGTTGTGCGCGACACGGTACCCCCAACCAGGGGTGCTCAGCCGAGCAGGACCACCTCGACGTCGGTGCCGGGTGCGACGGACTCCACGTCCTCGGGGACGACGATCAGCGCGTCGGCGTGCGCGAGGGCGGCCACCAGGTGGGAGCCCGCGCCGCCGACGGGGCGGACGGTGCCGTCGGCGAAGGTGGCGCGCAGGAACTGTCTGCGCCCCTTGGGCGAGCTGATCGCCTTGTCGGCGGCCAGCCTCGCGCGCGTGGTCGGCCGGTGCACGTCCTCGAGGCCCATGAGGGTGCGGATCGCGGGGCGGACGAACAGCTCGAAGGAGACGTACGAGGAGACGGGGTTGCCGGGCAGCGCCAGCAGGGGGGTGTGGTCGGGGCCGATGGAGCCGAAGCCCTGCGGTTTGCCGGGCTGCATGGCGAGCTTGCGGAAGTCGATGCCGCTGCCGGCCTCGTCCTCGTCGCCGACGTGCGACAGCGCCTCCTTGACGACGTCGTACGCCCCGACACTCACGCCGCCGGTGGTGACCAGGAGGTCGGCGCGGACCAGCTGGTCCTCGATGGTGGAGCGGAGGGTCTCGGCGTCGTCGGCGACCGCGCCCACCCGGTAGGCGATGGCGCCGGCGTCGCGGGCGGCGGCGGTCAGGGCGAAGCTGTTGGAGTCGTAGATCTGGCCGGCGCCCAGTTCCTCGCCGGGCTGGACGAGTTCGCTGCCGGTGGACAGGACGACGACACGCGGGCGTGGGCGCACCCGGACGGTGCCGCGGCCGATCGCGGCGAGCAGACCGATCTGGGGCGGTCCGAGGACGGTGCCGGCTTCGAGGGCGCGGTCACCCGCCTGTACGTCGCTGCCCTTCGCGCGCACGTGCGCGCGTGCCTCGGCGGGGCGGTACACGCGCACGTGCCCGGAGGCCTGCTCGGGGGCGAGGCTGCGGGCGCGCATCCCGCTGACCGGGCCCTCGCCCAGGCCTCCGTCGGTCCACTCGACGGGGACGACGGTCTCGGCGCCGTTCGGCAGCGGGGCGCCTGTCATGATCCTGGCGGCCTGGCCGGGACCCACGTACAGCAGGTCGGCCGCCTGGCCCGCCGCGACGTCCCCCACGACCTCCAGGGCCGCCGGGAACTCCTCGCTCGCGCCCGCGACATCCGCGACCCGCACCGCGTACCCGTCCATGGAGCTGTTGTCGAACGGTGGCAGGGAGACGGCCACCGTGACGTCCTCGACCAGGACGCAGCCCTGTGCGTCGGGGAGTTGCAGCTCGATGGGTTCCAGGGGGCGGACGGTGGCGAGGATGTCCTCCAGGTGTTCGTCCACCGACCAGAGGTGGTCCTGGCCGACGGGGCGGGGCGCGGCGGTGCTCAAAGTGGCTACATCTCCTCGGTGACGTAACTGCGAAGCCAGGACCGGAAGTCCGGACCCAGATCTTCACGTTCGCACGCGAGTCTGACAATGGCACGCAGGTAGTCGCCGCGGTCGCCGGTGTCATAGCGGCGGCCCTTGAAGACGACGCCGTGCACCGGACCGCCGATCTTCTCGTCCTGGGCGAGCAGTTGGAGGGCGTCGGTGAGCTGGATCTCGCCGCCGCGGCCCGGTTCGGTCTCGCGCAGCACGTCGAAGACGGCGGGGTCGAGGACGTAGCGGCCGATGATCGCGTAGTTGGACGGGGCGTCCGCCGGTTCCGGCTTCTCGACCAGGCCGGAGACCTTGACCACGTCGCGGTCGGGGGTGGTCTCCACGGCGGCGCAGCCGTAGAGGTGGATCTGCTCGGGCGCGACCTCCATGAGCGCGACGACGCTGCCGCCGTACAGCTCCTGGACCTCGATCATCCGCTGCAGCAGCGGGTCGCGGGGGTCGATGAGGTCGTCGCCGAGCAGGACGGCGAACGGCTCGTTCCCGACGTGCGGGGCGGCGCACAGGACTGCGTGGCCGAGGCCCCTGGGGTCGCCCTGGCGGACGTAGTGCATGGTGGCGAGGTCGCTGGACTCCTGGACCTTGGCGAGCCGCTTGGCGTCGCCCTTCTTCTCCAGCGCCGACTCGAGTTCGTAGTTGCGGTCGAAGTGGTCCTCAAGGGGGCGCTTGTTGCGTCCGGTGACCATGAGGACGTCGTCGAGGCCGGCGGACACGGCCTCCTCGACCACGTACTGGATCGCGGGCTTGTCGACGACCGGCAGCATCTCCTTGGGAGTGGCCTTGGTCGCCGGGAGGAACCGGGTGCCGAGGCCCGCTGCGGGGATGACAGCCTTACTGATCCTGGGGTGAGACTGAGTCATGTCCGCAACCATATCCGGTGGCTTTGAGAGGAATCTGTAGCTCCGGTTAATAAGTGTTCATTTGAGCGTATTGGAGCAGTGCGGGTGCGAGCCACGAGCCGGGGAAACGGCAAACCGGACTCTGACAAAACTATGTTGCGGCGAGGGTTCCTCGACGTGAGGAGCAGGTTGACGGCGGACGACGTGCACGCGGCGGCCACCGCGCTCGCCGGGCACGCCCTGGAGCTGCCCGAGTTGGCGCACGCGCGCGTGGTGGCGGCGTACGTCTCCGTGGGCACCGAGCCCGGCACCCTCGCGCTCCTGGACGCCCTGCGCGCCCGGGACGTGCGCGTGCTGCTGCCCGCGCTGCTGCCCGACAACGACCTGGACTGGGGCGCCTACGACGGCCGGGGCTCCCTCGTGCCGGTCCGGCACGGCGGGAAGATGGAGCTACTGGAGCCGGTCGGCGAGCGGCTCGGCCCGGACGCCGTCACGCGCGCGGACGTCGTGCTGCTGCCGGGGCTCGCGGTCGACACGCGCGGGATGCGCCTCGGGCGGGGCGGAGGGTCGTACGACCGTGTCCTGGCCCGCCTGGAACGCGCCGGCGCGCAGCCCTCGCTGGTGGTGCTCCTGTACGACAACGAGGTCGTCGAGCACGTCCCCGAGGAGCCGCACGATCTGCCGGTGCGGGCGGTGGTGACGCCGTCGGGGGTGCGGCGCTTCTCGTAGGCGCGCCCTGGCGCTTCTCGGCGCTTCTTGGCGCTTCTCGCAAAAAAGGGGCCCTTCACGCGTGTGTGCGTGAAGGGCCCTTCTTCGGTGTTCGCCGGTGTGCGTGCTCAGTCGCTCACGGCTTGAGCACGAGAGTGTCGCTGGTGCTCTTGTCGACCGCCTCCTGCGAGAAGGACCAGTCGAGCAGTTCGCCCTTGGCCCACTTGGCGGTCTGGTCGGTGTAGTGGGCGCTGAAGGCGTGCCCGGAGGCACCCGTCAGGTTGATCCACTTCGACTTGTCGAAGTCGTCGAGGTTGACCACCATCCGCATCGACGGCACCCACACGACGCCGTAGCCGCCGGCCGCGTTCCAGCCGGTCGCGTCGACCGCCGCCTCGCCGCCGCCGAGCCTCCACGGGCCGCGGTTGAGGACGTACTGCAGGAAGCCGGGGCCGCTGGTGCCGAGGGTCTGGTTCTTCAGGAACAGGCGGTGCAGCCGGCCCCAGCTCCAGGTGTCGATGTCCTTGCCGAGCTTCGCGGTGAGCTCCCAGCGGGCGTCGATCATGGCGCGCTTGAACAGGTCGTCGCGGTCGTGGTCGGCGCCTTCGCGGCCGGTGGCCGACTTGGGCGTGGTCCACCAGGCGCTGTCCTGCTTGTCCATGAGGTCGCGGACGACCTGGAACCAGCGGTCGCCGCCGTCGGGCTGCGCCTGGTCGGCGTCGCGCTGACCGCACTCGCGGACCTTCGCGGTGTCGTCGACGGCGTCGGTGGCGTTCGCCGGGTCGACCCACAGGCACTGGCCCTCGACGCGCAGCTCCTTGGGCAGCTTGTTGCCGAAGGCGAGCTTGAGGATGTTGCGCCAGACCGCGTTGAAGTAGGCGGCCGCAGCCGAGTCGGCGTCCTGGGTTTTGTCCCAGTCCTGGAGCAGGTCCTGCGCCTCACGGACGTCCGGGTCGTCGATGTTGATCTTCAGCAGGGTGGGCACGAGCAGCTTGGCGATCTCGCTGCTGTTGTCCGTCTGCATCTGACGCATGTCGTCGGTGGAGATCTTGCCGCCGCCCTTGATCTTGTTCTCGATCAGATCGGTTATGCGCTGGCTGCGGGTGCCGTAGCCCCAGTCCGTGGTGAGCGTGTACTTGTACTTGTCGTCGACCACGGCCTGGTTGGCGGTGACGATGTAGCCGCGCTTCGGGTTGAGCTCGTACGGCAGTGCCTTGAAGGGGATGTAGCCGGTCCACGCGTTCTCGGAGTCCCAGCCCGCGACCGGGACCGAGCCGTCGTCGCCCTTCGCGCGCGTGGGGATCTTTCCGGGGAGCTGATAGCCGATGTTGTCCTCGGAGTCGGCGTAGACCAGGTTCTGCGAGGGCACGTCGAACAGCTCGGCCGCGTCACGGAAGTCGTCCCAGTCCTTGGCCCGGTCCATGGCGAAGACGGCGTCCATGGTGGTGCCGGGGTCCAGCGCGGTCCACTTCAGGGCGATGCCGTAGCCGTCGCCGCGGTCGGGTGCCGCGTTGTCGACGGTGGCCTTCTGGCCGACCTTGACGAGTTCCTTGCTGCGGTCGGACAGCAGGGGCATGCCGTCCTCGGTCTTGCGGACGACGATCTTCTTCGGGCTGCCGCCGGCGACCTTGATGGTCTCGGTGCGTGTCTCGAAGGGCTTGGTCTTGCCGTCGTAGAGGTAGCCGTCGCCGGAGAGCTTCTCCAGGTAGAGGTCGGTGACGTCGACGCCGGAATTGGTCATGCCCCAGGCGATGTCCTGGTTGTGGCCGATGATCACACCGGGCATGCCGGCGAAGGTGTAGCCGGTGACGTCGTACTGGCACTTGCTGGAGACGGTGCGGCAGTGCAGGCCCATCTGGTACCAGACGGACGGCAGCGAGGCCGACAGGTGCGGGTCGTTCGCCAGCAGCGGCTCGCCGGTGATGGTGTGGTCGCCGGAGACGACCCAGGAGTTGGAGCCGATGCCGTTGCCGTTCACACCAACGGCCGTGGGCAGGTCGTCCAGGACGTTGTAGAGGCCCTCCAGCTGGCTCTGCAGGCCCGTGGCGTCCCCGGAGGTCCCGGAGCCGCTCGTCGCGCCGCCGGTGCCCGTGGAGCCGCTCGTGGACGTCGAACCGCCGGTGGAGGTGTCGGCGGAGCCGCTGCTCGTGCCGTCGCCGCCCTCGAACGCCCCGGTGAGCTCGTCGTACTCGCCCTGCTGGACGATCGTGGTGGACTCGGCGTTGACCGTGTACGGGTATTCCGGGTACAGGTCGGCGATCTGCTGCGGGCCGAGGCGGCTCGTCATGAGGGCGCGGTCGATCTCGTCCTGCATGTTGCCGCGCAGGTCCCAGGCCATCGCCTTCAGCCAGGAGACCGAGTCGACCGGGGTCCACTCGGCCGGCTTGTAGTCGTTGGTGAAGCCCAGTGCCGCGTACTCCAGGGAGATGTCGGCGCTGTCCTTGCCCTCGAGGTAGGCGTTGACCCCCTTGGCGTACGCCTGGAGGTACTTCTTGGTGGAGTCCGACAGCTCGTCGTCGTACTCCTGCTCGGCGACGCGGTCCCAGCCCAGGGTCCGCAGGAACTCGTCGTTGTCGACCTGGCTCTCGCCGAACATCTCCGACAGGCGGCCGGAGGTCATGTGGCGGCGCACGTCCATCTCGTAGAACCGGTCCTGCGCCTGGACGTAGCCCTGCGCCATGAACAGGTCCGCGTCGGAGGACGCGTAGATCTGCGGGATGCCGTAGCCGTCCCGCTTCACGTCCACGGGCCCGGACAGGCCTTCGAGTGTGATCGAACCCTTGGTCTGCGGGAAGGAGGCGCGGACCGTGCTGATGGACCAGTAGGCGCCGAAAGCGATGCCGCCGATGACGGCCAGGACCAGTACGAGCACGATAAGACGGGCTTTTCGCCCCTTCTTCCTGCCGGACTTGCCGGGCTTGTCACCCGTTGTGGCGGTGGTGTTGGGGGGCATCGCTGTCCTTGCTGTCCTAACGCGAGCGGCAGGCGGTCCTGGAGTGCTGGAGCAACCATAGGCGCAGGGGTCCGCGCCACTTGACGCGGAGTCGGGTACCAGCACGGAAGGATGTTCGATCTTGCCTCGTCGAGCGTCAAGAAATCGTCAAGAGTTAGGTAAGGTAATGAAGTAGTTGGGCTCGGGGCGGACAGCTTCGTGTCCCATGTACGTGGGCGCCTGTACGTGTGCGCCCGCGCGCGAGTCGTGCGCGCCAGGGAAGGGAACCGCCGCTGACCGTCCACCACCTCAACCAGCTCCTGCTCGTCTGCTCGCTCGTCCTGCTCGTCGCCGTCGCGGCCGTACGGATCTCCTCGCGCAGCGGGCTCCCCAGCCTGCTCGTGTACCTCGGCATCGGCGTCCTCATGGGCCAGGACGGCATCGGCGACATCCGCTTCGACAACGCCGAACTCACCCAGGTCATCGGCTACGCGGCCCTGGTCGTGATCCTCGCCGAGGGCGGCCTCGGCACGAAGTGGAAGGAGATCGAGCCGGTCCTTCCGGCCGCCTCCACGCTGGCGCTCGTCGGAGTCGCGGCGAGCGTGGGGGTCACGGCGGCCGGCGCGCACTTTCTCACCGGGCTGGAATGGCGGCAGTCCCTCATCATCGGCGCGGTGGTGTCCTCCACGGACGCGGCGGCGGTCTTCTCCGTGCTGCGCCGTATCCCGCTCCCCGCGCGCGTGGCGGGCACACTGGAGGCGGAGTCCGGCTTCAACGACGCACCCGTGGTCATTCTGGTGGTCGCCTTCTCCCAGACGGGCCCCGTCGAGCACTGGTACGTGCTGCTGGGCGAGATAGCCCTGGAGCTGGCCATCGGAGCGGCCGTCGGCCTCGCCGTGGGCTGGCTCGGCTCCTGGGGCCTCAGGCATGTCGCGCTGCCCGCCTCCGGCCTCTATCCGATCGCCGTGATGGCGATCGCGGTCACGGCGTACGCGGCCGGCGCCCTGGCGCACGGCAGTGGCTTCCTCGGCGTCTACCTCGCCTCGATGGTCATGGGCAACGCGAAGCTGCCGCACTGGCCCGCCACGCGCGGGTTCGCCGACGGGCTCGGCTGGATCGCCCAGATCGGCATGTTCGTCCTGCTCGGTCTGCTGGTCACCCCGCACGAGCTGGGCGACGACGTGTGGCCCGCGCTCGTCATCGGCCTGGTGCTGACCATGGTGGCGCGTCCGCTGAGCGTGGTCGTGTGCCTGACGCCGTTCCGGGTGCCCTGGCAGGAGCAGACCCTGATGTCCTGGGCGGGGCTGCGCGGCGCCGTCCCCATCATCCTGGCGACCATCCCCATGGTGAGCGGCATCGAGGCCAGCCGTCGCATCTTCAACATCGTCTTCGTCCTGGTCGTCGTCTACACCCTGGTGCAGGGCCCGACGCTGCCCTGGCTGGCCCGCAAGCTGCGGCTGGGCGAGGACTCCGAGGCCGCCGACCTCGGGGTCGAGTCGGCGCCCCTGGAGCGGCTGCGCGGGCATCTGCTCTCGGTCGCGATCCCCGAGGGCTCGAAGATGCACGGCGTCGAGGTCAACGAGCTGCGGCTGCCGGCCGGGGCCGCCGTCACCCTCGTCGTCCGGGACGGAAAATCGTTTGTTCCGCTGCCGACGACCGTGCTGCGGCACGGCGACGAACTCCTCGTCGTCGCCACCGACCCCGTCCGGGACGCCGCCGAGAAGCGGCTGCGCGCCGTGAGCCACGGGGGCAAGCTGGCGGGCTGGCTGGGCGCCGGCGGAGAACCCTGAGGAGCTGGAGAACCCTGAGGAGCTGAGGACACGTCCCGCGACGCGTCCAGGCAGGTTCCGCGACGCGTTGGACGCGTTAAGGGAAGGTTTCGGAGTGCTCACTCTCACAGGCCATGAGCACGCCATGCCCGGTACGATGAATGCGCACCTTGATCGAACCAACTCTGCCTGACGCAGAGCTGGCGCGACCGTATGGCGGCCGAGACCCTCCTCACGGGCCCGGTATCCACCGCAGTAGCGCAAGAGGACAGCTCTCGGCGCCCCTCGCCCGCACAGTGGGGTCGCGCTACCAGGCGGCAGAAAGGCACGGGCCGTGGCATCCACGGTCTCCATCGGATACGGCCACCTGCTGCGCACACCCGGCGCATGGACGTTCCTGCTCCCCGGCTTCGCGGCACGCCAGCCGTTCGCGATGCTCACCCTCTCCATCGTGCTGCTCGTGCAGCACACCACCGGCTCCTACGGCGCGGCAGGCGCCGCCGCCGCGGCCACCGGGGTCTCCATGGCCCTGTTCGCGCCCTACGGCGGGCGCCTCGCCGACCGCTACGGGCAGCGCGCCGTGCTCGTCCCCGGCGTCCTCGTGCACACGGTGTCGGCGCTGGCCCTGACGGCGCTCGCCCTGGCCGACGCGCCTTTGTGGGCGCTGTTCGCGGCGGCCGTGCCCACGGGCGCCTCCGTGCCGCAGATCGGGCCCATGGTGCGGGCCCGCTGGGGCGTGAAGCTGAAGGGCTCGCCGCTGATGACCACCGCGGCGGCCTTCGAGTCCGTCACGGACGAGCTGACCTTCGTCGTCGGCCCGCTCCTGGCCACGGCCCTGTGCACCGCCGTGCACCCGGCCGCCGGACTGGTCACCGAGGCCTCGCTGACCCTGCTCGGCGGTCTGCTGTTCGCCGCGCAGAAGAGCACCCGGCCGCAGACCGCCACCGCCGGGCACGCGCGCGTGGAGCACGCTTCGGCGCTGCGCATCCCCGGTGTGCGCGTGCTGGTCGTGATCTTCCTGGGCATCGGTTCGGTCTTCGGCGGCATGCAGGTCTCACTGGCCGCGTTCACCGAGTCGATCGGCGAGCCCGGCCTCAACGGCGTCCTGTACGGCACGTTCGCCGCCGGCAACATGATCTCCGGCCTGGTCTGTGGTGCCATCGCCTGGAAGACCGCCCCGCAGCACCGCCTGGTCGTCGGATACGCCGCGCTGGCGCTGACGGCCTCCGGTCTGTGGGCCGCGCACTCGGTGCTCGTGCTGGCGGGCCTGGGCCTGCTGGTCGGCATGTGCGTCGCGCCCGCGCTGATCACCGGCTACACGCTGGTCGAGGGCCTGGTCCCGGCCCGGGCGCGCACCGAGGCGTTCACCTGGCTGACGGGCGCGGTCGCGCTCGGGCAGGCGGCGGCCGTCACGGTCGCCGGCCAGTTGGAGGACCGTTTCTGGGGCGGCGCCGGGTTCCTGGTGCCCATGGGCGGCACCCTGCTCGCCCTCGGCACACTGCTGGCGCTGCGATCGCGCCTGGTGGCGCACCCCCGGAGCCGTACCGTCGCACGTGGCGTCGGTCACCGCGTGCCGTTGACAGTGGACTGATCCTCGGGAATGCGTCACTATGGACCGTCGTTAGCACTCATCGAGTGAGAGTGCCAGGAGGAAGACTAGTGCCGACCTACCAGTACCAGTGCACCGAGTGCGGCGAGGGCCTCGAGGCGGTGCAGAAGTTCACCGACGACGCCCTGACCGAGTGCCCCAACTGCGGTGGCCGCCTCAAGAAGGTGTTCTCCGCGGTCGGCATCGTCTTCAAGGGCTCCGGCTTCTACCGCAACGACAGCCGCGGCTCCTCGTCGAGCAGCTCGCCGGCGTCGTCGAAGCCGTCGACCACGTCGTCCGCCTCTTCGGACTCCTCGGCCTCTTCGTCTTCGTCCTCGTCGTCCTCGTCGTCCTCCTCGGACTCGAAGTCGAGCTCCGGCACCTCGGCGGGCACCTCCGCCGCGTAAGGCCTCCTCCCGGGACCCTGCCCTCGTACGACGGCGGGGTGCTCGGTGTTTCCACGGTCGGGAACTGGCCGTGTTCGATTCCGGCTACTGTGCTGGTCATGGCGAACGCAGAGATCGGCGTCATCGGCGGATCGGGCTTCTACTCGTTCCTCGACGACGTCACCGAGATCCAGGTGGACACCCCCTACGGATCGCCCAGCGACTCCCTCTTCCTCGGCGAGATCGCCGGCCGACGGGTCGCCTTCCTGCCCCGGCACGGACGCGGGCACCATCTGCCTCCCCACCGCATCAACTACCGGGCCAATCTCTGGGCGCTGCGCTCGGTGGGGGCGCGCCAGATCCTGGGTCCGTGTGCCGTGGGCGGGCTGCGCCCCGAGTACGGGCCAGGCACGTTGCTGGTGCCCGATCAGCTGGTCGACCGTACGAAGTCCCGGGTGGGGACCTACTTCGACGGGCTGCCGCTGCCCGACGGCACGGTGCCCAACGTGGTGCACGTGTCCCTGGCCGACCCCTACTGCCCCACCGGGCGCGCGGCCGCGCTGAAGGCGGCGCGCGGGCGGGAGTGGGAGCCGGTGGACGGTGGGACGCTGGTCGTGGTCGAGGGTCCCCGGTTCTCGACACGCGCCGAGTCGTTGTGGCACCGGGCGCAGGGCTGGTCGGTGGTGGGCATGACCGGTCACCCCGAGGCGGCGCTCGCCCGTGAACTGGAGCTGTGCTACACGTCGTTGACCCTGGTCACCGATCTGGACGCGGGTGCCGAGTCCGGTGAGGGCGTGTCGCACGAGGAGGTGTTCACCGTGTTCGCGGCGAACGTGGACCGGCTGCGGGGCGTCCTGTTCGACGCGGTGGCGGCGCTGCCGCCGACCGGGGAGCGGGACTGCGCGTGCGGGACGGCGCTGGGCGGGATGGATCCGGGGTTCGAGCTGCCTTGACTTGCGCCTCGGGCTGAAGCCCGAGGATTCCGGCCTTCCCTGACCGGTTGCTGTGCCGCTACGCGGCACGGTTTCCGGGAAACAGGACAGAACTGACCCTCAGGATTTCTGGCGCATCACACTAGTATGCGGAGCATGACGCGGTATGCCGACGAGGATCTGCACGGTGCGGAGTTCCGGGAGTGCGATCTGACCGGGGCACGCCTGATCGGCGTCGTCATGCAGGATGCCGTGATCGACGGGCTCATCACCAACCTCGTGGTGAACGGTGTCGAGGTCACCGAGTACGTCGAGGCAGAGCTCGACCGGCGTCATCCGGTGCGGGCGCTGATCCGCTCCGAGGACCCTGCCGATCTGCGCGAGGCATCGCGTCAGCTCCATGCCGGCTGGGCCGCCACGATCGAGCGAATCCGCCGTACGCCCGGCATCGAGCGCCGCAGCGTGAACGACGAGTGGTCGGCGGTGCAGACGATGCGCCACCTGGTCTTCGTCCACGACTCGTGGTTCCGCCGCTGCTGCCTGGGCTCGACGGAGCTGTTCACGCCGATGGGCATCGGGACGACCGTCGAGCCCTACCGTGGAGCGCACGGGCTTGACCTCTCGCTCGATCCGGCCCTCGATGAGATCGTGAGCGTGCGTGACGCACAGGCCGCCGAGCTCGAGGCCTGGCTCGACGAGGTCACCGCTGTGCAGCTCGCAGCGCGAGCGCCGGTGCCCGACGACGATGTCTGGCCGCCGTACGCCCGGGGCCGCTTGGTGCGGCAGTGCCTCGGCACGGTGCTCAACGAGACCTTCGAACACCACGGCTTCTGCGTCCGCGACCTCGACCTGATCGAGGCACAGGACGCTGAGTAGGGCCGGCTACGGACTCAGCACCTTGCGGATGCGGGCATCGCTGACCGTCTGCGCGGTGCCGAGCTGCTGGGCCCAGAGCTGGACGCGGTACTTCTCGAGCATCCGGCGGGCCTGACCTGGTGCCGTGTCAGAGAAAGTTTGCCCTGCCAAAATGTCAGGTGGGTCTAGGGCCCTTCTGATGGATCTCCGTGGGAGAAGGAGCGGCGTTCGGTGCGTGCTCTCGGCGTGCCGGGCGGAAGCCCTCGTAGCGGAGCTACTAGGGCTTTTGTCCGGTGCGGCGAGAGGGCGTGCCGGGCGTCGCGACGCCGCGGAGATCCATCAGAAGGGCCCTAGCTCCAGGGTGCATGGCTGCGCGGCAAGGAAGAGGTTTTCTGACGCGGCGCTACCGTCATGAGGGTGACAGGAATCAATGCCGACCGGCGGTGGTCCGAATCCATGCCGGCGGCCTATGAGCAGTACCTCGTGCCGGTGGTCTTCCGGCCCTTCGCCGAGGACCTGAGCGCCCGGGCGGCGGCACTCCACCCTCGGCGACTCCTCGAACTCGCTGCGGGAACTGGCGTGTTGACAGCGGACTTGCTCGCAGCGGCACCCTTGGCCGAGGTGACGGCCACCGACCTGAACGAGGCCATGGTCGCTTTCGGGTCGACCCGGGCCCCGGGCGCGGTGTGGCGGCAGGCCGACGCGCAGCGGCTGCCGTTCCCGGACGGAGGCTTCGACCTGGTGGTCTGCCAGTTCGGCGTGATGTTCTTTCCCGACCGCATCGAGGCCTTCACCGAGGTCCGCCGGGTGTTGGCCCCGGGCGGCCGGTTCCTGTTCAACACCTGGGGCCCGCTCGGGACGCACGCCTTCGAAGTCGCGCTGCAGACCGGGCTGGAGCGGGCCTTTCCGGTCGACCCGCCACGGTTCTTCCAGACGGTTCCGCACGGCTACGCCGACCCCGCCGTCGTGGCCGCTGATCTGGCGGCCGCCGGGTTCACCGTCGAGGACGAGCAGGAGCTGACGCTTCAGGGCCGGGCCGCGTCGACCGCCGACCTTGCCACCGGGTATCTCACCGGGACACCGGTGCGCGCGGCCGTTGAGGAGCGCGGCGACGGACCGGCCGTCCGTGCCACCGTCATTGAGGAGATGACGGCCCGGCTGGGCCCTGGACCGGTCAGCGCCCCGATGACGGCGTACGTCTTCCGCGCTGCGGCCTGAACGCAGGACGCGCCCACGCAGAGGACGGGCGTGAGTCGACCTCGACGGGGCGCGTCGCACGGACGCCTGGTGCTCATCAGGCAACGTTCGCCCTTGTGACGACCTTGCGCAGCCGTTCGTCGGCGGCGTGCTCGTTCCGCCAGATGATGTAGCGGCGGATCATGCTGCCCTGTTCCTTGTGGCTGGCGTGGTCGGTGCCGTCGAGGGCGAAGTGGCGCAATGCGGTGAATTGGGCCTCGATCCGGTAGAGCCAGGAGCTGTTGGTCGGGGTGTAGGCGATCTCGACGTTGTTCGCCGCGGCCCAGGTCCCGACCCGCTGACATCGCTTCGTCGTCAGGTGCGGTGAGTAGTTGTCGCAGACGATTGCGCTGCGCACGTCCGCCGGATGGAGTGAGCGCAGGTAGCGGCAGAACTCCAGGAACTTGGAGCGGTTCTTGGTCTTCTTGATGTGCCCGTAGAGCTGGTCCTTGGCGAGGTCGTAGGCGGCGAACAGGTGCCGGACGCCGTGCGGCCGGGTGTAGGTCGCCCGCGGTCGGTGCCGGGGCTCGCGATCGGGGTCCTTGTGCCTTCCGCCGCGTTCGGCCCACTGCCGGCCGGGCTGGGGCTGCAAGTTGAGCGGCCCGAACTCGTCCAGGCAGAAGATGACTTCGGGCTCGCCGTCCTCCGGTATGACCTCGCCGACGGCGATCGCGTAGAGGTGCTCGGCCCGGGCCTTCTCGGCGGCGTAGTCCGGATCACGGGAGGTCTTCCAGGTCTTCACACGTTGAAACGAGACGCCCTCCTCGCGGAGCAGGACCCGAAGGCCCTCATGGCTGATGTCGTCGACCACCCCCTCGGCGACCAGGAAGTCCGCCGGCTTGGCCAGACTCCAGGTCGAAAACGTCAGGCCGTGCTCGAACGGCCTGGACTTTGCGATCTTCTTGATCTCCCGGCGCTCCGGCAGCGTGAACGCCCTCGGCCGCCCACCCCTGTACCTCGGGTAGAGCGAATCGAAACCGTCCGCGTTGAAGTTGTGGATCACGTCCCGCACCCGGTCCGCGCTGGTGAAGGTCACCTCGGCGATCTTCGCCACGGGCATGCGCTGGGCGGACAGGAGCACCATCTGGGCCCGCCGCCAGGTCACCACCGAACCCGTGCCCCTGCGGATGATCCGCAGCAGCCGCTGCCCCTCATCGTCATCGATCTCCCGGACCTGTACGCGGCCGGCCACGTGATCATTCTGACCGCCCGGAGCCGCCAGCCGCAGCACCCGGGCTCCTCGTCACAAGAGGGCGAACGTTGTCTGATGCGGCACTGGCAGTCCTTCATCGCCATCGGCGGTCTTCTCGCTTCCTCCGGATCAAGCAGATCCAGTATCAGCGTGTCCACCACTCAGGGGGAGGCCCCACCTCGAATCCCTCATGCTCACAGCCTGAGAGCCCGAATCAGGCTTTCTCAGCAGAGTCCTGAAGGCCGATGCTCTGCGAATGAATTCCGGTAGCGGAACTTGTCGGCGGAACGCGTCGTTCGGGTGACGGAGTTTTCCACAACCCGTGGATGATCCACCGGTTCCGGCGGGTGGCGGCGCGAGGGGTCATCGTGGTCTGGCCAGCCGATCCCTCTCCGCAGGTGGTGATCCCCTTGTCCCCTTTCCCTCCCTCGCCTTCCGCCCCCTCGCACTCCTACTCGGCCCCCTCGCACTCCTTTCCCGCTCCCTCCCACCCGGTTCCTCCGTCGTGCGACGTGCCGCAGTTTGCTCCCGTGCGGGTCAAGGGCGGGTGGTGCCCGCTGCTCCGGCTCGTGCGGAACCGGCAGCGTGCCGTGGCGCTGGGCCTCGCCGTCACCGCCGTCGCGCTCGTGGCAGCGGGACCGGTTGGACCGGGGGACAGTGACCTGGCTCCGACGCGCGGACATCCGGACGGGGCCGCTCGCTCCCGCACTCACGCCCGCGCGCACTCTGCGGCGGGCGAGCCGGTCCGCAGGCGCCCCGCGAGCGGGCCGGCGAAGGTGACGGCGCCGGTGCGGATCGCCGACGCGGCGACCGTCCGGCTGCTGCGGCCCGGTGACCGGGTCGATGTCATCGCCGTCCCCGCCCCCGGGCCCACGGCGGCGGGCGGGGAGGCCCGGGTTGTCGCGCGCGGGGTGCGCGTGACGAAGGTCCCGGAGCCCCGGGACTCGTCCATGGACGCCGGTGACGGTGGCAGTGACGGGGGCGCGCTGGTCGTGCTGTCGGTGTCCCGGTCCACCGCCACGCGCATGGCGGGCGCGAGCGCGTCTGCCCTGTTGGCGGTGACGGTCTGGTGAAGAAGAGGTCAAGTCCTTCTCTGGAGCTACCTGATTGGGCGCATGCGGCTCAGGGTGACGTAGGTTGCGGAGCTGTTCGTTCCACAATCTATGAGGAGAGTTCCCGCGGTGAGCGAGAAGAACAAGCAACCGAGCATCTGGCACGGCTTCAAGGCCTTCCTGATGCGTGGGAACGTCGTCGATCTGGCCGTCGCGGTGGTGATCGGCGCGGCCTTCACGAACATCGTGAACTCGGTGGTGAAGGGCGTCATCAACCCGGTGGTCGGCGCGATCGGGACCAAGAACCTGGACAGCTACAGCTCCTGCCTGGAGGCGCCGTGCAAGGTCGCGGCGGACGGGACGGTCACGAGCGGTGTGCCGATCCTGTGGGGCACCGTCCTCGGCTCGGCGCTGAACTTCGTGATCACCGCGGCGGTGGTCTACTTCCTGATGGTTCTGCCGATGGCGAAGTACCTGGCCCGGGTGGAGGCCCGCAGGAAGGCGAAGGAGGGCACGCACGAGGTTGTCGAGGTGACCGAGCTGGAGGTGCTGAAGGAGATCCGCGACGCGATGGTCGCGCAGCGGGGCCCCGGATCCGCCGGGCGATAGTCGCCGCCCTCCGGAGACTGCGCGGAGGAACTGTTCAGAGGTGGTGCGGCGGCTTCTCGTCCAGGAAGCGCCTGAGGTCGGCCGCACTGTCACCGGACGAGACCGGCCGCTCGCCCCAGCCGCCGTCCGTGTCGTCCGAGGACTGCTGGTTCAGCGGGTCGTCAAAGACCAGCGCGGCCTTCGGGTCGCGCGGCTCGGGGGCGGCGGGAGTACTCATGCCTCCAGGGTACGGCTCCGCGGACCAGGACTATCCGACGCTCATCTGCCTGGGCGGTCCTCGCGACCGGCCTGGTGTCGGCGCCGGCGGTGGCGAAGGGCACGACGCCGGCGGCGCGCAGGGGCGCGCGAGAGCGAGGCGCGCGCTGCGGACCCGGCCGGGTGGCATGGCCCTGCCGGGGCGTGGGCTGGGTGAGACTGGCCGGCATGACAGTTGACGCTCTGACGGATGTCGCGGGCGTTCGGGTGGGGCATGCCACCCGGGCCGGCGACGGTTGGCTCACGGGCACCACGGTCGTGCTGGCGCCGGAGGGCGGTGCCGTGGCGGCCGTGGATGTGCGCGGCGGCGGTCCCGGCACCAAGGAGACCGACGCCCTGGATCCGCGCAACGTGGTGCAGCGGGTGGACGCGGTCGTGCTCACCGGTGGGAGTGCCTACGGGCTCGACGCGGCGTCCGGAGTGATGGCCTGGCTGGAGGAGCAGGGGCGCGGGGTGCCTGTGGGGGCGGACCCCGCGCATGTGGTGCCGGTGGTGCCTGCCGCCTGTGTCTTCGATCTGGGGCGGGGCGGTGACTTCCGGGCCCGGCCGGGTGCGGAGCTCGGGCGGGCCGCGGTCGAGGCGGCCGCGGCGAGCGCGCCGGGGGCGCGGGTGCCGGAGGGGGGTGTGGGGGCCGGGACGGGCGCGGCGGTCGGGCCGATGAAGGGCGGGGTCGGCAGTGCGAGTGTGGTCCTCGGCTCGGGGATCACGGTGGCGGCGCTGGTGGTGGCCAACGCGGTGGGGTCGGCGACGGATCCGGGGACGGGGGTGCTGTACGGGGAGTTGTTCCAGGGGCGGGTGGAGTATCCGGATGCGCGAGTGCATGAGGTGGCGCTTCGGCGTCTTGCCGAAAGTGCCGCGCGGAACGCCCCTCCCCCGCTGAACACGACGCTCGCGGTGGTCGCCACGGACGCGGATCTGACGAAGGCGCAGGCGCAGAAGCTGGCCGGCACGGCGCACGACGGGATCGCGCGGGCGGTACGTCCGGTGCATCTGCTGCACGACGGCGACACCGTGTTCACCCTGGCCACCGGCGCCCGGCCGCTCGCCCCCGCGCATCCCCTGGCCTTGAACGACATCCTCGCGGCGGGTGCGGACGTGGTGACGCGGGCGATCGTGCGGGCCGTGCGGGCGGCCGAGTCGGTGGAGGGAGCGGGCGGGGCGTGGCCGTCGTACACGGAGTTGTACGGGGGCTGAGCGGCGCGAGGGGCGGGAGGGGCGGGGCGGGGGGGGCGGGGCGTGGGGGAGCCCCCGCAGGTGGCGATTGTCTTGGTTCTGTCACGTCATGGCGTTCATCGGACCGAGGAGGGAACCCCGCCGGGGGCCGGGGACCTCCTTTCTCACGTACTGGAGCGGATCGCGCACATCACATGAAGCTGGAGCAGCCCGTGACAACGCCGGACATAGCAGCGCGGCGCGTACTGGGAGCCTGTGCCGTCCTGGTGGTCGGCGCCCTGACCCTGACCGCCTGTGGGGGAAGCGCCGACGCCAAGAGCGGTGACGACGGCAAGGGCGGCAAGGCGGCCTCGCCGAAGACGTCCACCGCGAAGATCGTCATCTCGGCCAAGGACGGCTCGACGGGAGCGTCCATCAACACGACCGGGGTGAAGGTCAGCGAGGGGCAGCTGACCGAGGTGAAGATGACGGTGGCCGGGACGGGGCAGACCGTGGCGGGCTCACTGTCGGCCGACGGCCGCAGCTGGAAGCCGAAGGAGCAGCTGGAGCGCGGGACGAAGTACGAGATATCGGCGACCGCGAAGGACGCGAACGGCAAGGTCGCCGCCGCCAACTCCATCTTCACCACGGTGACTTCGGCCAACAGCTTCATCGGGACGTACACGCCGGACAACGGGACGACGGTCGGTGTGGGGATGCCGGTGTCGTTCATGTTCGACAAGGTGATCAGTGACAAGAAGGCCGTGCAGTCGCACATCACGGTGACGTCCAGCAGTGGGCAGCAGGTGGTGGGGCACTGGTTCGGGGCGCAGCGGCTCGACTTCCGGCCGGAGGACTACTGGAAGGCCGGCTCCAAGGTGACGATGAAGATCGACCTGGACGGGGTCGAGGGCGCGAACGGCGTCTACGGGGTGCAGAAGAAGACGGTCAGTTTCGAGATCGGGCGTTCGCAGGTGTCCACGGTGGACGTGAACACGGAGATGATGACGGTCGTGCGGGACGGGCAGGTCCTGCGGAAGGTGCCGATCTCCTCGGGCAGCCCGCAGCACACCACGTACAACGGCCGGATGGTGATCTCGGAGAAGTTCACGCAGACGCGGATGAACAGCCAGACGGTCGGTCTGGGCGGGGAGTACGACATCCCGGATGTGCCGCACGCGATGCGGTTGACGACGTCGGGGACGTTCATCCACGGCAACTACTGGTACGACAAGGGGAATCCGCCGTTCGGCCGGGTGGGTACGAGCCACGGGTGTGTGGGGCTCGCGGACGTGCAGGGTGCGCAGGGCGACACGCAGGCGAAGTGGTTCTACGACAACTCGCTGATCGGGGACGTCGTGATCGTGGAGAACTCGCCCGACAAGACGGTGGCGCCGGACAACGGGCTCAACGGGTGGAACATGTCCTGGGCCGAGTGGACCGCGGGGAGCGCGGTCTGACCGGGGCGACGCGGACGCCGGTGTTCCGGGGCAAGAGGCTTTCCACCGGCGGTTTCTGACGGATCGTGGGGTCGCGCGGGAACTTTTCGCGCGGCCCTCGCGTTTTCCCCGGCATAGGTTTCTCGGTTCCCGGACATGATGTCGGACCGAGGGGCTACGGTATGCACCCACAAGGTGACATGCAGCAACGCCGGGAGAAACCTTGAGCGTTCCGTACGAGACCGCAGCGTACGAACCAGCCGAGTCGCCCGAGTCTCCGGAGGAGCATCTCGCGCGACTTCTGGGTCGTGCCCTGAACTCGTTCGAGCTGCCGGACGACGTCCTTCGGCGGCTCGACTGCACGCTGGCGTACGACAGCTCGCTGCATTCCGCGCATCACAGCGCGGGCCTGCACCGTGAGACCTATCGGCACACCTGGCTGCTGGCCGACGGGTGCGCGCTGACGCTGTGGGAGCTGGTGCACAACACCGCTGCGGGCAGCGAGCCGCAGCACGAGGTGTACGTCGACGAGGAGGAGCTGCGCACGGCGACCGCGCGGCTGCCGTTGCCGCCGGACGAGCCGGACTTCGAGCTGCCCGTGCTGGCACCGCTGGAACCGGTCTCGGTGCCCCGGCATGTGTACGTTCCGGACGACTCGGCGGACCACGCGCGTCGGCTGCTGCGCCGCGCGGAGAACACCGACCGGCCCGGCGTGGACACCGCCGAGCTGCTCAGGTCGGCGTTCGCGCACCAGATCACGCAGGCCTTCGGGCGTCCCTGCCGGGCGGGCCGCGTCGGTCTGGGCTTCTCGCTGTACGAGCACGCGTTCCTGTTGCGCGACGGCCGGGAGTTCTCCCTGTGGGAGGTCGAGCACACGGCGACGCCCGACGGGC
Organism: Streptomyces sp. T028; assembly: GCF_048159505.1. Lineage (NCBI taxonomy): Bacteria > Bacillati > Actinomycetota > Actinomycetes > Kitasatosporales > Streptomycetaceae > Streptomyces > Streptomyces sp. T028. Next base: position 5,965 of record NZ_JBLRVZ010000066.1, on the reverse strand, counting down.
GGCACATGTGCGAGGTGTATCCGTCGGAGGCCGATGCCCGGGAGGCGATGGAGCGGCGGGCGGCGCAGGCCTCCTGACCTGGGTGACAGGGCCTGCGGAGGGCTTTCGGGAAAGGCCGGGCGGCCGGTCGCCGCCCCGTCCCGTGGGGCTGCGACCGGCCGCGCGTGTCGGTGCCGGAAGGCGTGCGGTTCAGGCCGCGACCGGCTGCTTCGTCCCCGCTGCCGCGGCGCTCGTGTCGCCCTGGGTCGCCGTGGCGGTCGTGCTGCCGGGGGCCGGCTTGCGCAGGCCCTTGAGGACGACGACCAGGGCCGTGGTGACACCGACGCCCGCCGCGATGGCGACCAGGTAGAGGAACGGGTTGCCGATCAGCGGGACCACGAAGATGCCGCCGTGCGGGGCGCGCAGGGTGGCGCCGAAGGCCATCGACAGGGCGCCGGTGACTGCGCCGCCCACCATCGAGGAGGGGATCACGCGCAGCGGGTCGGCCGCGGCGAACGGGATCGCGCCTTCGGAGATGAAGGAGGCGCCGAGCACCCAGGCGGCCTTGCCGTTCTCGCGCTCGGTCTGGGTGAAGAGCTTGCCGCGGACCGTCGTGGCCAGGGCCATCGCGAGCGGCGGGACCATGCCGGCCGCCATCACCGCGGCCATGATCTTCATGGCGGAGTCGCTGGGGCTGGCGACCGCGATGCCGGCGGTGGCGAAGGTGTACGCGACCTTGTTGACGGGGCCGCCGAGGTCGAAGCACATCATCAGGCCGAGCAGGGCGCCGAGGAGGACGGCGTTGGTGCCGGTGAGGCCGTTCAGTCCGTCGGTGAGGGCCTTCTGGGCGGAGGCGATGGGCTTGCCGATGACGACGAACATCAGGAATCCGACGATCGCCGAGGAGATCAGCGGGATCACCACCACCGGCATGATGCCGCGCACGGCCGGCGGGATCCTCACCTTCTGGATCGACAGCACCACACCACCGGCGATCAGACCGGCCGCGAGGCCGCCGAGGAAGCCCGCGTTGATGGTGACGGAGATGGCGCCGCCGACGAAGCCGGGCACGAGCCCTGGGCGGTCGGCCATGCCGTAGGCGATGTAACCCGCGAGGACGGGGACCAGGAAGCCGAAGGAGACGACGCCGATCTGGAAGAGCAGCGCGGCCCAGCTGTCGGCCTGGGTCCACACGAAGTGGTCCATCACCGACGGCGCCTTGTTGATCTTGTAGCCGCCGATCGCGAAGCCGAGGGCGATGAGGAGGCCGCCGGCCGCGACGAACGGGACCATGTACGAGACGCCGGACATCAGCCACTTGCGGAGCTTGGTGCCGTAGCCCTCGGAGGAGTCGCCCGCGCGCTCCACCGGCGTACCGGGCGCGGAGCCGGCGGTCACCTCGCCGCGTTCCGCCTTGCCGCGCACTTCGGCGATCAGCTCGGCGGGGCGGTTGATGCCCGCCTTCACGCCGACGTCGACGGTGGGCTTTCCGGCGAAACGGTCCTTCTCGCGTACGGGGACGTCGTGGGCGAAGATCACGCCGTCGGCGGCGGCGATGACGGCCGGGTCGAGCCGGGTGAAACCGGCTGAGCCCTGGGGCTCGACGGTCACCTCGACGCCCGCCTCGCGGCCCGCGTTCTCCAGGGACTCGGCGGCCATGTAGGTGTGGGCGATGCCGGTGGGGCAGGAGGTGACGGCGACGATCCGGAAGGGCCGCGCCGCGGGCTCGGGGGTGGTGGCCGTGTCGGTGTCGGCGGAGGCCGCCGCCGACACCGGCACGGAGTCTTCGGACGCGCCCGAGGAGGAGCCCTCGGAGGAGCCCTCGGAGGAGCCGGCGGAAGCGCCCGCGGAAGCGCCCGCGGTCTCGGTGGCCGGGGCCTCGTCACCGCGGATCAGGGCCGCCGCGGCCGCCGCGTCGCCGACCGCCCGCAGCGCGTCGGTGAACTCGGTGTTCATCAGCTGGCGGGCGAGGGACGACAGGATCGTGAGGTGGGCGTCGTCGGCGCCGGCCGGGGCGGCGATCAGGAAGATCAGGTCGGCGGGGCCGTCGGCCGCGCCGAAGTCGATGCCGTCGGCACTGCGGCCGAAGGCGAGGGTCGGCTCGGTGACGTGCTCGCTGCGGCAGTGCGGGATGCCGATACCGCCGTCGAGGCCGGTGGGCATCTGGGCCTCGCGGGCGGCCACGTCGGCCAGGAAGCCGTCGAGGTCGGTCACCCGGCCCTGGGCCACCATGCGTGCGGCGAGGGACCGCGCCGCGGCTTCCTTGGTGTCGGCGGCCAGGTCGAGGTCGACCAGGTCCGCAGTGATCATGTCACTCATCGCGGGCTCCTTCGCACGCGTATCGCCCGGGACGTGGGGTGGGCGGGGCTGAGGGTGGGAACGGGGGTGGGGGTGAGGTGGAGAGAGGGGGTGGGGTGGGGAGAGGGGAGGGCGGCGAGTAACAGGAGGGTCGTCATGACACCGGCTCCTTCAGTTCGCGGTCCACGGGCACCTCGGCCGTGACCGTCACCGCCGCTGGATCCAGGTCGCCCGGGGTCGGCATGACGCTGCCGGGCAGCTGGACGGCCGCCGCGCCGTGGGCGACGGCGGAGGCGAGCGCCGCCGGGCCGCGGCCGCCGGCGATGAGGAAGCCGGCGAGGGAGGAGTCGCCGGCGCCGACATTGCTGCGTACGACGTCGACGCGGGCGCTCGCGAACCAGGTGCCGGCGTCCTCCACGAGGAGCTGTCCGTCGGCGCCGAGGCTGGCGAGGACGGCACGGGCGCCCATCGCGCGCAGTTCCTCGGCCGCCTTCACGGCGTCGCCGATCGTGGCCAGGGGGCGGCCGACGGCTCCGGCGAGTTCCTCGGCGTTGGGCTTCACCACGTCGGGCCGCTCGCGGAGCGCTTCGAGCAGGGCGCGCCCGGAGGTGTCGAGGGCGATCCGCGCGCCCCCGGAGTGCGCCCGGGCGACGACCTCGGCGTACCAGGAGGGGGCGAGGCCGCGGGGCAGGCTGCCGCAGCAGGCGATCCAGTCGGCGTCGCGCGACTGCTCGCGCACGGTCTCCAGGAGGAGTTCCTGCTCGTCCGGGGAGAGCTCGGGACCGGGAGCGTTGATCTTGGTCAGTACGCCGTCGGACTCGGCGAGCGCGATGTTGGAGCGGGTGGCTCCGGCCACCGGGACAGGGGCGACCTCGATGCCCTGCGCGTCGAGGAGATCGGCGACGAGCGCGCCGGGCGCACCACCGAGGGGCAGGACGGCGACCGTGCGCCGTCCGGCGGCGGCGACGGCGCGCGAGACGTTGACGCCCTTGCCGCCGGGGTCCATGCGCTCGCCGGTGGCGCGGATGACCTCGCCCCGGTCGAGGGAGGGCACCTCGTAGGTGCGGTCGAGGGAGGGGTTGGGGGTGACCGTGAGGATCACGCCCCCGGGGCTCGTCCGGGTGCTCACGCCCCCGGGGTTCGTCCGGGTGCCGCTCATGCTCGTACCACTGCCGCTCATGCTCGTACTACTTCCGTGCCGCCGCGCTCGATGGCGGCCGCGTCGTCGTCGCTCAGCCCGCTGTCGGTGATCAGCAGGTCCACGTCGCTCAGGTCGCCGAAGCGGGCGAAGTGCTCCTGGCCGTGCTTGGAGGAGTCGGCGAGCAGGACGACCCGGCGCGCCGCGGCGACGGCCGCCCGCTTGACCGCGGCCTCGGCGAGGTCGGGGGTGGTCAGGCCGTGCTCGGCGGAGAAACCGTTGGCCGCCACAAAAAGTACATCAGCCCGGATTTCGCCGTAGGCACGGAGCGCCCAGGCGTCCACGGCGGCGCGCGTACGGTGCCGTACGCGCCCCCCGACGAGGTGGAGCTGCATGCCCGGGTGGTCCGCGAGGCGGGCCGCGATGGGCAGGCTGTGGGTGACGACGGTGAGCTCGGCCTCCAGCGGGAGCGCGGCCGCGAGGCGGGCGACCGTGGTGCCGGCGTCGAGGATCACCGTGCCCTCGGCGGGCAGTTCCGTCAGGGCCGCCTTGGCGATGCGGTCCTTCTCGTCGGTGGAGGTGCCCTCGCGTTCGGCGAGGTCCGGTTCGAAGTCGAGGCGTCCGGCCGGGATGGCACCGCCGTGGACCCGGCGGACCAGGCCGGCGCGGTCGAGGGCCTTCAGGTCGCGGCGGATCGTCTCCGCCGTGACCTGGAACTCCTCGGCCAGCGACAGGACGTCCACCCGGCCGCCCTCACGGGCGAGCCGCAGGATCTCCTGCTGCCGCTCCGGTGCGTACATGTCCGCTCGCTTCCGACTCATGCCCGAACTTGTGGTTTCAAGCCGAGGCTACGCCCGCATTTCCGGAAAGTAAACAGGTTCGGGCTTGATTCGGGCATGAACGGACTTGGATGCTCATGGATCACGCCAAGGATCAGACCAAGGATCACGGACTAGGCCAGATTCCGTCCTACTTCTGCGGCATGCTCGGACGCATGACCACGGACACTCCGGCACGGCTGCTGCAGTTGCTCTCCCTTCTCCAGACGCCCCGTGAATGGCCCGGCGGCGAGCTGTCCGAGCGGCTCGGGGTGTCCCGGCGTACGGTGCGGCGGGACATCGACCGGCTGCGGGAGCTGGGGTATCCGGTGCTGGCGAGCAAGGGCGCGGACGGCGGGTACCGGCTGGTCGCGGGCAAGGCGATGCCGCCGCTGGTCCTGGACGACGAGGAGGCCGTGGCGATCGCGGTGGGGCTGCGGGCGGGGGCCGGGCACGCGGTGGCGGGCGTCGACGAGGCGTCCGTGCGCGCGCTGGCCAAGCTGGAGCAGGTGCTGCCCGCCCGGCTGCGCCGTCGCGTCACCACGCTCCAGGCCGCGACCACACCGCTGACCAGCGGGGACGGGGCGAGTATCGCGCCGGAGACGCTGACCGTGATGGCGTCCACGGTCGCCGGGCACGAGAGGCTGCGGTTCGCCTACCGGGCGAAGGACGGCACCGGGTCGCGGCGGCTCACCGAGCCGTACCGGCTGGTGTCGACGGGGCGGCGCTGGTATCTCGTGGCGTACGACGTCGACCGGGCGGACTGGCGGACGTTCCGGGTGGACCGGGTGAGCGAGCCGTTCGCGACCGGGGCGCGGTTCACGCCCCGGGAGCTGCCGACGGGGAGCGCGGCGGAATATCTGCGGCGGTCGCTGCAGGGGCAGGCGCACGAATACGAGTACGACGTCACCTTCGAGGAGCCGCCGGAGACCGTGGCGGCGCGGGTGCCCGCGTGGCTGGGCCGGCCGGTGGAGGATGGCGCGGGTGGGAGCCGGCTGCGGGGGACGACCGGTGATCCGGTGGAGTGGCTGGCGGTGCGGCTGGCGATGCTGGGGTGTGAGTTCTCCGTACGGGAGCCGCGCGAACTGGTGGAGTGCGTACGGGAGTTGGGGGCGCGGTTGGGGCGGGCGGGAGGGGCGGAAGGCGCGCGTTGAGTCACGTACGCCTTGCCTCCCGGGCGAACCCCCACTGCGCCTTTCGGATGGGCTGTGCCCATGTGACACAATCTGCCACCGGGCGGGCCACCCCGTGGTTCAGGTACGGGGTGACCCCCCACCTCACCACCGTGCCGGAGAAGCCGACCCGCCGTACCCCCTTGACGACGCACGAGGGCGAGCCGGGCCCCGACGCCCGGGGGAAGGCGCCGAAGCCCGGCTCGGGGAAAGTCCCGGCGCCGGGGGGATGGTGCGTCGGGACGTGGTCCTGGGGTGGTGCGTCGGGGTGTGATCCCGGGATGGCGGGACCGCGGGCGTAGGTCTCGAACTGCCGTGCCCTGAGGTCTTGTTCCCCCGGTCCCCCGCGTTGAAGCGACGTTGTATCGCCATGTTTGCGCGGGGTTGCGCCACCCGGCGCACGCGGGCGGAACCGGCGTGCCCCGGGTGGTGGGGCGTCAGGTGGGGCGTCGGCGGGCCGTGGCGTCTAGGGCGTGTTTCGAAAGTCCCTCCCCCAGAGGGGGTGCCCCCAGCCCGGCGACGCCTGGCACGCACGCTCGCCGCGTTGTCGGGATCACCCC
>NZ_JBLRVZ010000065.1:0-54146 GCF_048159505.1 Streptomyces sp. T028 | reverse complement strand
CGTCCCGCACACGCATGACGAAGACACAGGGCACCTTGGCCATGGAGTCGTCCGGCAACGTGAACTCGTAGGCGAACTCGGCGACGATCACTTCGGGATCGGCGGTCTCGTGGACGACGACATCGACGGCACTCCTCTTCGGCAAGGACTCCCGAACTTCCGGCGGGACCGTGAAGTGCTCCCGGAGTGCACGCCGACTCGTCAACGGCTCGGACCCCGGCATCGCCATCGGATGCCGGACATCGGTGACCTCGCCATACAGGTCAGGCAACTCGCTCAAGTTCCCGTCGGCGACCCCATGAACAAGCCGGAGAAACACCTCGCGCGGCCTCAGACTCACAAAAGACCCCCCAAGTAGCAGGACCCCACCCGTCCGACCCCAACGAGCAAAGTGCTGCCCCGAGTCGAGTGCATCAAGGATCATGAAACATGCTCACGGACGACTGGCAACTCACCGACGATGTCGACGACTTCCTAGCTCAAGCAGGAGACTTCCTGCGCTCCCGGCCCGTTCTCCACAACATGTCGTTGACAGCCATCGAAAGACTGCGAACACGCGGGGCGGTTGTACACAATGCCGAACCCGCCGTCTTCGGAAGCCTGGAGTCACGAGGCGAGGTCCGCGCCGTCTTTCATCGCACTCCGCGCGGATACTTGTGGGTCACACCCCTCTCCGCCGAGCAGGTCGGCACCCTCGCCGCTCACCTGGCCGACCTCGGCCACTTCCCCTCCGGTGTCCTCGCGGACGACGACACCGCCGCCGCTTTCGCGGACACATGGCAGCGACACACGGACGCAGTGCCAGCACCTTTCTGGCGAGCTCATCTTTACCGTCTCGGCGCGCTCACCCCACCGCAACCGCACGCAGAGGGCCGGGGTCGCGTCACGGTTGAAGGGGACCGCGAACAAGTCGTCTGCTGGTGCCGTGAGTTCTGCGTCGATGTCGGGGAGCAGCCCTCCATCGACTTGATCGACGCCGGCTCCTGGGCCGACTCGCGCTTCGGCGACAGACACTTCACATTCTGGGAGACCCCGGACGGCACGCCTGTCTCCATGGCAGCCGCGACCTCGATCGTCGGCGGCATGATCCGGGTGGACCCCGTCTACACCCCAGCCCACTTCCGAGGTTGCGGCTACGCGGGCGCCGTGACGGCCGAGGTGAGCCGTGCCGCGCTGGCCGCAGGCGCGACGGAAGTCGTCCTGTTCGCGGACCCGGCCAACCCCACCAGCAACGCCCTCTACCAGCGCATCGGATACGTCCACGTCGCCGACTTCACCGGGTATGAGTTCTCCTACAGCGCACCAGAGGCCAAGATGGGGGACATCGGACGTCACGTTCGTCAACGTCGTTCGTGCAGTCACTCCACGTCGCGCACCGCGAGTAGTTCGATCGCTGCCCCAGACGACTCCAGCAGTGGTGCAGCGGCAGAACGCCTGGGATCCGCTCGGTAGGCAGCGAAGGCCTCATTATCGGGAAAGGTCACAAGGTGGGCCTCGACCTGATCGTCCAGCGTTCGCAGCCGGCGCTGAAGACACCCTCCATGCTCGGCAAGGAGCGGCAGGACGGCGCTTTCATAAGCGTCGAAGGCGTCCAAGCCCCCTTCAGGCAGCCGCGCGAGCATCAAGTACGTGACGGCCATGGCCCCTCGGTAGTGGTTGGAGGAACAGTGATCTTATGAGCCTGGCTGGGCCCACACCTTGGCTGACAGTCAGAAAGGCACGCCCGCGCGCTTGGCCAGCCGCGTCAGCCTCGGGTTGCTGCGGCGGTGCAGTGAGGTCAGCACGCGCATCAGCTCCTGGCTCGTCGGGTGGACCCGAGCCATCTCGGGTGCGACGTTCCAGGCTTCTTCGAGGGCTTCGAGGGCGCCGTCCCGGTCGCCCAGGGCGAGCCGCGACCGGCCGACGTTCATGTGCAGTGGCCCGACCCTGGTCGCGGGGAGCGTCAGGCCACTGCGGATCAGGTCGTCGGCGGTGTCCAACGCCCCCCGATGGTCTTCCAGGTCGGATGTCGTGGAAATGACGTGTACCGCCGTGTTCTCCGGCCCGAAGTGAATGCCGTGATCCTCGATGTCCTCGGGGAACTCGTCGGCCACCCGCCACGCGGCGTCGATGTGCTGCTGTGCCGTGTGCTTGTCCTTGATCCGACCCGCGAGCGTCAGCCCGCGCAGGTGCAGGATGCCCAAGCCGTACGCCCGGTCACGCCCCTCAAGAGTTGACTCGGCCTCGACGACGGCTCGGTCCACGATGGCCAACCCGCCTGCGAAGTCACCGGAGTTCAGAAACGCCCCGGCCTCGTCGCGGGCTGCCACCGTGGCGGCGATCGGGTGGGCACGCTCAGCGGCCAGCCGCTGCTTCATGACGGCCAGCTCGGCAAGGTGCATCCACCGGAACCGGGCGGCCAGCCAGTACACAACCGAGTACACGTCGGCCACCCGGGTCCATGCGTCCGGCGACTGCGTGGCGTGCGCGTAGTTGGTCGACTTCGCCAGCACCCCGGGCAGCTTCTGAAGGACCGCCCCCAGCTCGGTGCGGTAGCGGTGCTCGTTCAACCCGGCGAGTTCGCTCGGGAGGTCTTCGGGATGCGGTGGCGGGGCGTCCGGGATATCGAAGCGACGGATGACGTAGTTGAGGGCGGCGAGGCTCGCCTCGTCCGTCTTGGCGACGGGTTCCGTGCCCAACAGCTCATCGAGCGTGAGCCCCATGGCCTGCGCGAGGGAAGCGGCGATGCCTTGCGTGAGGGCTCGGTCGCCGATCTCGATCTTGCTGAGCAATGAAACCGACACGCCTGCCCGCCGGGCAAGGGCTACTTGGCTGAGGCCGCGTGCCTTGCGGCAGACGGCCACGTTCGTACCGGGTCCGGGAATCCTGATCGCGCTCATCCTGTACGTCTTCCCCGCTCGACGTCCGTTGTGTCCCATCGTCTCACTCCGCCCCTCCCCCACCCGGCCGTTGTGCAAGAGCTGTGCAAGTTGGCTCCGCGCAGTGGGAGTTCTCTTGGGTGACACACGTATGCCCAGGTGGGACGAGGACGCATGACACAGATGGAGAAGCCGGCGACGATGCTCGATCACGGCACCCTGCCGTACCCGCGGGGCACGCTCGTCGAGGACGGAGTCTCGGGACGCACAGGCGAGCTCCAGGACGTGATCGAGGAACGTCTGAAGGACACCGGCCGGGTCATCTGCCAGACCGCGTACATCCGCCCGCGAGGGGGTGACATCGAGTGGGACACCCCTTTGGTCGGTTACGAGGGGCAGTGGCGCAGGGTGAAGACGGTGAGGGCCGACCGGGGACCGATGGGCGGGCTGGCCGTCGTGGTCACCTGGGAGGAGGGCGGCACCGCCTGCTTCCCCACTGGGGACGAACTCCTCCTCGGTGAGCAGGACACCGACTGACCGAAGAGCGCGCACGGCTCGCGCGGTTCCTCGGCCAACGGTCCGGGTCAACCGGACTGCGTGACCGAGGACCGCACGCCGAACCACTGCTCGGCGCCGAACTCCTCGAACCGCTCCACCTCGGTGAACCCCAGCTTCGCCGCGAGGCGCATCGAGCGGTCGTTGGCGATCTGGGTGCAGAGCACCACCGGTTCGCCGGGAAGCGCGTCGGCGAACCAGTCGAGTGCCGCTGCGCACGCCTCGGCGGCGTACCCGTATCCCCACGCCTCCGGCAGAAACAGGTAACCGAGCTCGGCCTCCCCGGCATCCGGACGGACGTGCCCCGGACGCTCCGCGTCGCGCCGGTCGAGCGTGATCATGCCGATCATCGCTCCGTCGAGCTCGATCACGAAAAGGCCAGGCCGCCGCCCGGGCACGTCAGGCGCCGTGCGCTCAAGCTCGTCACGCGGTCGAGGGCCACCGAGGTAGGTTCTCACCTCTGGTGATGCGAACAGCTCGATGAACTCCGCGCGGTCCCAGGCCTCGGACTCGCGGAGCACGAGCCGTTCGGTCCTGATCGGGGCAGGTGGCCAGGCGACGGGCCCTAACTCAGTCATGGCGGGCAACGTATCGCAGGCCCATGACAAGAAGCGGAGGCCGGCGCAAGGGCTGACGTCCGTCAGGACCTGGGCTGGGTGATGTTGACCATCCAGGTGATGCCGTAGCGGTCCGTGCACATGCCGAAGACGTCGCCCCACATCTGCTTGTCCAGCGGGACGGACACCTGGGCGCCGGCGGACAGCTTCTCCCAGTAGCCGCGCAGTTCGGTGTCGTCGTCGCCGCTCACGCTCACGGAGACGTTGCCGGTGGGGCTGTAGTCCATCCCCGGCGGGGTGTCGGCGCCCATCAGGGTGAAGCCGTTCGGGGCCTCCAGCAGGCCGTGCATGATCTTGTCCGCCTGTGGGCTGTCCGCCTGGCCGAACTCGCCCATGGTGCTCAGTGCCAGCGTGCCGCCGAAGACGTCCTTGTAGTGCTCCAGCGCCGCCCGGGCGTCACCGTTGAAGCTGAGGTAGGGGTTGAGTCGCGAGGCCATCGCAACCTCCTGGGGTGAGTGGGGTCATAGGGGACTTTAGGTGACCATATGTGGTCAGCTGGGGCAAATGGTTGCCATGTGGAGCCTGGCGCTCCTGTCGTACGGGTGGACCGGGGGCCGTGGGCGAAGTCATCGGTGGCTCTGGTGTGACCTGTGTCACATCCAAGTGTGCGGGTGGCGCCGCTGATGCGGCACGCTAGGGGGCGTGAGCAACTCCAGTGACTCCCTTTTCGTCAAGATCTGCGGTCTGAAGACCGAGCAGGACGTCGACACGGCCGTGGCGGCGGGGGCCGACGCCATCGGGTTCGTGTTCTCGGCCAGCCCGCGCCGTATCGATGCCGCCACGGCCGCGCGGCTTGCCCGGCGGGTGCCCGCGCATGTGCTGACGGTCGGTGTGTTCCGGGCGGAACCGCTGGACGACGTACGGGCCCTGGCCGCCGAGTCCGGGATCCGGGCCGTCCAGCTGCACGGCCCGGAGGACCGGGGCTACTACGGCGAACTGGCCGCGGGCGGCTGGACGCTGATCCGCGCCGCCGCCTTCGGCGACTCCGTGCCGCGCTGCGGGGAGTTCGGCGAGGACATGCTGCTCCTCGACGCCCCGGTGCCGGGGTCCGGCGTCGCCTGGGACTGGTCCCGGAAGACCCCGGTCGGCACGGGGGAGAAGTGGCTGCTCGCCGGCGGGCTCACCCCGGACAACGTCCGGGACGCCGTCGCCGCCACCCGTCCGTGGGGCGTCGACGTCTCCAGCGGGGTCGAGAGCAGCCGGGGCGTCAAGGATCCCGCCCTGATCACCGCGTTCGTGAAGGCGGCCCGCGGCGCCTGATTGCAGGTGCGGGGGATGGTCAGTGGTTGTCGGCGGTGGCGAAGTCGGGCAGCTCGGTTGACAGCAGTTCGGTTGCGGCGCCGTCGAGGAGGTGGGCCGTCTCCGTGGAGCGGGGAAGCATGGTCTTCTCGTAGGCGTGGACGGCTTCGTCGACGGTGTCGTGGTGGGCCAGGGCGAGGGCGAGTTCGCAGGCGTCCAGCATGGCGAGGTTGACGCCGACGCCGAGCGGGGGCATGAGGTGGGCGGCGTCGCCGAGCAGGGTCACCGTGGGGTTGTGCTCCCAGGTGTGCGGGACGGGCAGGGCGAAGATCGGGCGGTCGACGTAGAGGCCGTCGTTGTCGGTGATCAGCCGGCGCAGGCGGGGTGACCAGTCGCGGTAGCGCTCCAGGAGGTGGGCGCGGATGCCGTCGGTGTCCTGGATGGTGAGGCCGCCGGCGGTGATCCAGTCGGCCGGGACGCGCTGGATGACGTAGACGCGGATGTGGTCGCCGCTGTTGCGCTGGGCGAACAGGCCGCGGTCGCCGTCGGCCGCCGCGGCGCCGCCCTGGCCGACGAGCTCGGCGATGTCGGGGTGCCGGGTCGCGGCGTTGTGGAACCAGGCTTCCAGGAAGCTCACCCCGGTGTACTGGGGGGTGGCCCGGGAGACGGCGCGGCGGACCTTGGACCAGGCGCCGTCGGCGCCGACGACGAGGTCGGCCTCGATGGTGGTGCCGTCGGTGAAGTGCAGCTGTCGGGGGCCTTCGGCAGGGCCGCTGATCGTCTGCAGGGTGTGGTCCCAGCGCACGGTGCCGGGCTGAAGCGAGTTGAGCAGCAGGTCGCGCAGCCGGCCGCGGTCGATTTCCGGCTTGAACCGCTCGTCCGGCTCGGGGACGTGGTGGAAGAGGAGCGTGCCGGCCGGGTCCAGCTGACGCATCTCCTGCCCCTCGGGGCGGGCCAGTTGGAAGAACTCCTCCAGGAGACCGGCTTCGCGCAGGGCGATCTGGCCGTTGTCGGCGTGCAGGTCCAGGGTGCCGCCCTGGTCACGGGCGTCGGCGCCGGAGTCGCGGTCGTAAACGGTGGCGGTGATGCCGTGCTGCTGGAGGATGCGGGCGCAGGTCAGGCCGCCGGGGCCGGCGCCGATGATGGCGATGCGGGGTGCGGGAGTGGTGTTCATGGGGTGCTCCGTTCGTTCGTTTCGTTTGTGCCGGGCAGAAAAACACACCAACTCAATAAGTGCAACAACTCAACTTTTGAATCCGGTCAACCGAAGGGGGTATGGTGTCGGTATGCCCAGCACGACGACCGACACCGCGGCGGGTTCCTCTCCCGCGCCGATGGGGCGCCGCGAACGCAAGAAGGCCGCCACCCGCCAGGCCATCGCCGACGCCGCACTGCGCCTGTTCCTGGAGCGCGGCTACGACGAGGTCGGCATTCGCGAGATCGCGGACGCCGCCGACGTGTCCACCACCACGCTGTTCAAGCACTTCCCGGTCAAGGAAGCCCTCGTCTTCGACGAGGACGCCGAGCACGAGACCCGCCTGCTCGCCGCCGTCCGCGAGCGGCCCAAGGGCCAGTCCATCCCCGCCGCACTGCGCGAACACGCCCTGACCACCCGGCTGGCCTCCGCCGACAGCGACGCCCGCTTCACCGCTTTCACCAACCTGGTGGCCGGCACCCCCGCGCTGCGCGACTACGGCCAGAACATGTGGCTGCGCCACACCGCCGCACTCGCCCAGGTCATCGCCGAGGAGAGCGGCCTCGCCGCAGGCGACCCCGCCTGCACCGCACTGGCCCACTTCGCCCTCGAAGCCCCTCGCGCGGCCCACGCCCACGACAACCCCCGTCAGGCCGTCACCCGGGCCTTCGATCTCCTGGAACACGGCTGGAGCGCACTCGCCCGGAGGGAAGGGCCGACCCGGCCGTAAGGTGGGGGCATGGCAGCAATGGAGACGGCACTCGGGGAACGGCTGTGGCTCGCCGGCGGGGACGCGATGTGCCCGCAGCGCGGGGCCCTGGAGCACCTCACCAGCCGCTGGGGCACCCTCGTCCTCATCGCGCTGCTCGACCGCCCGTACCGCTTCAGCGAACTGCGCCGGGAGATCGGCAGGGTCAGCGAGAAGATGCTGACCCAGACCCTGCAGACCCTGGAACGCGACGGCATGGTCCACCGCGACGCCAAGCCGGTGATCCCGCCCCGCGTGGACTACTCCCTCACCGACCTCGGCCGCGAGGCCGCCGAACAGGTCCGCGGCCTCGCGCTCTGGACGGATCTGCGGATGGCGGCCATCGAGAAGGCGCGCGAGGAGTACGACGCCGCGAAGGCCTGAGTCCAAAGGCAGCCTGAGTCCCAAAAGGCCTGACCGCGTCTGTCAAGGTGCCGCTGCGCCCACCCGTGCCGCCCCAGCGGCACGACTGCCCGCAGCTGCGGCGGCCTCCCCCGGGGCAACCGGTCACGTTTGGAGAAGCGCCCCGCGCCGGGCCGCGGCTAGCGTGAAGGCCATGGACATCACCATTCACACGACCTTCCTCCCGCACGACGACCCGGAGGCGTCCCTGGCCTTCTACCGCGACGTCCTCGGCTTCGAGGTCCGCAGCGACGTGGGACAGGGCAGGATGCGCTGGATCACGGTCGGCCCGGCCGGGCAGCCCGGTACGTCCATCCTGCTGGCCCCGCCGGCCACCGACCCCGGCGTCACCGAGGACGAGCGCCGCACCATCGCCGAGATGATGGCCAAGGGCACCTACGGCTGGATCCTGCTGGCCACCCCGGACCTCGACGGCACCTTCGAGAAGGTCACCGCCGGCGACGCCGAGGTCGTCCAGGAGCCGACCGAGCAGCCGTACGGCATCCGCGACTGCGCCTTCCGCGATCCCGCGGGCAACCTGATCCGCATCCAGGAACTGCGCTGAGCCGTACCGGCCGGAGGGGGGTTCCGCCATGTGTCACCCGGGATGGCGGCGCGCGCTCGTCGCGGCGCGGCGTCTGACCGACCTCGCGCGGCTGCGCCGGGTCCGTGACCGGATCGACCGGGAGTACGCCCGGCCGCTGGACGTGCTGGCGCTCGCCGTCGCCGCGGGCGTCCCGGCCCGGCAGCTCAGCCGTGAGTTCGCGCTCGCCTACGGCGCGTCACCGTACGCCTATCTGCAGAAACGCCGCGCCGAGCGCGTGGCCGTCATCGAACTCGTCCGAAGGGGAGAGCAGTCATGAAGGAGACCCAGAAGTACGACGGGTTCACCGAAGAGGAACGCGCCGCGATGAAGGAGCGCGCCAGAGAGGTGAAGGCGTCCGCGCGGCGTGGTTCGCGCGGGGCCAAGGCGGACACGGAGGCGGAGGTCCTCGCGAAGATCGCCGAGATGCCGGAGGCGGACCGGGTCCTCGCCGAGCGGATCCACGCCCTCGTCAAGGCCGAGGCTCCGGGTCTCGTGCCGAAGCTCTGGTACGGGATGCCGGCGTACGCCAGGGACGGCAAGGTCGTGTGCTTCTTCCAGAGCGCGCAGAAGTTCAAGTCGCGGTACGCCACGCTCGGCTTCAACGACGCGGCACGCCTCGACGAGGGCGGCATGTGGCCCACCGCGTTCGCCCTGACGGAGCCGACCGCCGACGACGAGAAGCTGATCGCCGCGCTGATCAGGCGCGCGGTCGGCTGAAATGGCCGGTGCCCGCGGACGGGGGGATCGTCCGCGGGCACCGGGGCTGGTGGGGCGCGTTACCTGACGGTGCGGTAGGCGCGGTAGACGGTCTGCTTCGTCGTGCCGCCCTTGGGGTCGGTGAGGGTGGCCCGCAGGGAGACGTAACCGGCGCGGGAGGGGTGGGTCAGCCGGACGTTCTTCCCGGCGACGACCTCGGCCTTCTTCCAGTGCTTCCCGTCGTCGTACGACACCTGGACGGTCACCTTGCGGGCGGTGCGGTTGGTGGCCGCGCCCTCGACGGTGAACGGGACGGTGAAGGCCTTGCCCGCCTTGGCCGTGTTGGTGGACGACAGCTTGGGCGTGAAGCGCACCGCGGACAGCGGCAGCCAGCTCCACCGGTCCTCGGCGACATGGCCGGAGCGGAAGGTCCACTCGGCGGTCACCCGGGTGCTGACGTTGGACAGGGACGCGGGGCGGGAGACGTCGGTGACGAGCCGGTAGGAGCGCACCGCGGAGGGGAGGGTGGTGGTCACGCCGGCCGGGGCCGCGGTCACGTCGAGCAGCTTCGTGCTGCCTTGGTACAGCTTGGTCCGGCCCTTGCTCCAGCTCGAGTCGCCCCAGTTGGCGGCGCCGTCGGAGAACAGCGAGATGTTCGCGAGGAAGTCGTCACCGCGCCGCAGGGCGCCCATCTCGCCGTCGCCCTTGACGACCACATGGGGCCCGAAGACGCCGTAGTTGAAGCGGTGCGTGTAGGTCCTGCCCGCCTTGAAGGTCATGGGGTCGGCGGTGAGCCTGGTGTCCAGCGGCGCGTCGCCGTCCGTGCCGGGGGCGCCGAACTGCTCGGCGAGGTACTGCCAGCGCACGCCCGGCATGACGTAGTCGGTCGCGGTGTGCGGCAGCGAGGCCTCCGAGTTGAAGCCGCTCCAGTTGCCGTCGGGCAGGACGGCCGCGGCGGTGTAGGACATGCTCTTGCCCTTGGCGGGCTCGCCGAAGGACAGGTTCAGCCTGGCGAACTGGCTGGTCCTCAGCTTCGCGGTGAAGCCGGTGAGGTCGCCGCGGCGGACCCAGACCGGCCGGTAGCGCACCGAGCCGTGGGCCCAGGCCCCGGAGTACTGGACGTACGCCTCACCGGCCGGCGGCCGGGCGCCCAGCTGTCCGACCCGCACGTCGTCGAAGCTGTCGTACGGGTACTCGATGCCGAAGGTCCGGCCGTCGTTCTCGCCGCCGAAGACCACCTGGGCGTTGGTGTTCTTCGCCCTGCCGTCCGGCACGGTGATCTTGACCGGGTCGGTCCTGCGGGCGTCCAGGACCAGGGTGGTGTTCGTGTTCAGCGTGAACTTCGGGTAGAACAGCAGGGCCTGCTTGTCGTCGTCCACGCCGGGCGCGGTGGAGATCGCGCCGTCCAGCACGTAGCGCCCCTTGGGCAGCCGGACCGTGTACGTGCCGTCCTGGCCGGCGCCGAGGCTCTGCCCCGACTCGGTGTCCAGGTTGGATATGTCGGCCCAGGCGTCGGTGGTCGCCTCGCCCTTGAGGTCCAGGTACTTCAGGGTGAGGTCGTACGACTCGACCTCGCGGTTCACGCCGAGCGCGGTCCGCAACCGGGTGTCCCCGGCGGTCGCCGTCACCGCGCCGCTGAACACCCCGTCGGCGCTGCCCTTGGTGGTGTCGGCGGTGACGGTGACGGAGGCGGTGCCGCCCGCCGGGACGGTGAGCTGCTTCGCCGAGACCTGGAACATGCCCTCGGCGGCGGGCCTGCCGTCCGCGCCGAACGCCTCGGCGGACAGGTCGAGGGTGACCGGCTGGTCGCCGTCGTTGCGGTAGGTGATCTCCTTGGTGACGGGCTTGTCGTCGGTGTGCGGCCACTGCTGGGTGCCGAAGCTCAGCGGTCCGGAGTCCGAGGCGACCTTCTGGGAGACGGCCCGCTCCAGGTCGGTACGGCCGGTGCCCTGTGCGAACGCGTCGAGGCCCGCGGTGGGTTCGGCCGTGGAGGTGAGCGCGGCCTTGATGCGCTCGCCGGTCCAGTCCGGGTGCTCCTGGGCGAGGATCGCGGCGGCGCCCGCGACATGCGGGGTCGCCATCGACGTACCGCTCATCGACACATAGCCGTCGGCGGCCGGGTCGCCCTCCGTGCCCTCGGCGGCCTTGGCGGCGACGATGTCCACGCCGGGAGCGGTGAGGTCGGGCTTGAGGGAGCCGTCGGCCGTGGGGCCGCGGCTGGAGAAGTCGGCGATGGCGTCCGTGCGGTCCACCGCGCCCACGGTGAGCGCGCTCGCGGCGCTGCCCGGGGTGCCGATCGTGCCCGCCTGGGGGCCCTCGTTGCCCGCCGCGATCACGAACAGCGCGCCGGAGGACGCCGACAGCTCGTTCACGGCCTGTTCGAGGGGGTCGACATCGGGGCTGTCGGTGCCGCCCAGGCTGAGGTTGACCACCTTGGCGCCCTGGGCGACCGCCCACTGCATGCCGGCGATGATGTCGGAGTCGTAGCCCTCGCCCTCGTCGTTGAGCACCTTGCCGCTGATCAGCCTGGCGCCGGGCGCGACACCCTTGTACTTCCCGCCGGACTTGGCGCCCGAGCCCGCGACCGTCGAGGCGACGTGCGTGCCGTGGCCGACGCGGTCCACGGTGTCGGCGGAGTCGGAGAAGTTCTTCGCGGTCTCCACCCGGTCCTCGAGGTCGGGGTGGGTGGCGTCCACGCCGGTGTCGAGGACGGCGACCTTGACGCCCTTGCCGTCGTAACCGGCCTGCCAGGCCGCGGGGGCGCCGATCTGCGCGGTGCTCCTGTCCAGGCTCGCCTCCACCTTGCCGTCGAGCCAGATCTTCTCGACCTTCGGCGCGACGGACGCGGCCGGCGAACTGCGGGCCGCGCCGCTGCCGGTGAGGGTCTGCCACAGCTCGGCGCCCTCCGACTTGCGGGCGGTCACCGCGTCACCGTTGACGCTCGGCAGGTCGCGCTCGACCTTCGCGCCGGTGGCGGACAGTGAACTCGCCGCCACGGAACGGCCCTTGGCGTACGTCACGATCAGCGGCAGATCGGCGCGGGAGGCGTCGTCGTAGCCGAGCTTCACCAGCTCCGTCACGTCGAACAGACGGCGGTCGGCGATGCCGTCCGCGATCAGCCGCGCCGCGTCGCCCGGGATGACGTACGTGCTGCCACCGATCGTCCGCCGGATACGGAACCTGACGTCCTCCCGGCCCTCGGCGGCCTGGACGCCGGTGACCTTGCCGGAGGCGTCGAGGGTGACCTTGTCGCCGGTGACGAGGGTGACGGTGCGTCCGGCGGCCCCGCTGGTCCCGGCGGCGGCCGTGCTCCCGGCCGTGCTGTCGGCCGTCGCGGCCTGGGTCGTGCCGCTGAGGAGGGTGGTGGCCAGGGCGAGGGCGGTGAGCGGGGCGACCGCGGCGACCGTCGCTCGTCTCGTGTGCTTCACGGCGTGCCTTTCGGAGGAGAGTCGGCAGGGAGGACGGTCAGGAGCGGGCGGCGGTGGGCTCTTCCACGGCACGAATCACGGGACGGGCGGAGGTCTGCCCGTTCGTCGCGAACGCAGAGCCCGGAAGGGCATGGGTGGTGAGCAGACGGGCAACGGCCGGGACGCGGGCCGCGCGGTACAGGACCACGCAACCGAGGTATCCGCCCAGCGTGTTGACGAGGAGGTCGGTGGCGTCCGTCAGCCGGGCGTTGTTGACGACGACGTACATGAGGAGCTGGGTCAGCTCGATCGCGAGGCTCACCGCCGCCGTGACCGCGGTGACCCGGCCCTTGGAGCCGACCCGGGCCGTCATCAGCGGAAGCAGCACGCCGAGCGGCATCATCAGGATCACGTTGGCGACGATGCTGGGGTCGGGGCCGGGCGCCGGGATCCAGTTGATCTGGTTGGTCCAGGGCATGAGGTTGGCGTACTCGCCGTACGTCACGACGATCGGGAAGAGCGTGAGGGCGAGGACACCGGCGGCGTAGGCGGCGGCCAGCAGCCGGGTCACCGCGTGCCGCCCGGTCCAGCCGGCCCGGCCCTGCCGTGCACGGACGGCCACCAGCACGCCGAACGCGGCCAGCAGCGGCCCCAGCACGGTCGTGGCACCGATCTCGAAGTTGACGTTGCCCATGGTGAACTCCTCGGCGGGGGCGGGTGGTTGCGGTGGTCGCCGACGACGTCCGGCGGCGATGCCCACTCTCGCCCGGCGCACCCGGGCCACGGATCTTGCGAAAGGCAGATCTTCGGCGGAGCGCTACGACTTTTGGCCGACCCCCCGGCTACGCTCCCGGCATGAGGTCCTGGCGATGGTCCCGGCAACCGACCTGGCAACCGACCCGGCAACCGACCCGGCGGCAGCCCGGGGGACGGCCCGGGGGAGGGCCCCGGCAACTGCCCTGGCAGCGGCCCGGGGGATGGTCCCGGCTGGTGTCGTGGCTGCGGGCGGCGGTGTGGCCCGCGGTCGTGGTGCTGCTGCTCGGCCTCGGTGCCTTCGACTACCTGATGGGCACGTTCGGTCTGGTCGGCAACGCGTTCGAGGAGGCCGACGCCAGCACGGTCGGGCCGCTGGTGCTGATCTCCGAACTGCTGTCGTGCGCCGCCCTGCTGTCCTGGCCCCGTCTCGGCGCACGCGGGTTGCCGCTCGTGACCGGTGCCGCGGCGGCGCTGTCGCTCGCCACGACGGCCGCCGTGCAGGTCATCGCGGGGCTGCAACACCGGCTGGATTCCTACACGCCCGTGGAGTCGGTGACCGGATTCGCCGAACCGGCCGCGCTGGCCGGGCTGTTGACGCTGACCGTATGGCGTGGCACGCCGAAGGGGGCCGCGCTCGCTGCACCGGCGTGCGTGGCGGCGATCGTCCTGCGCCCGCTGGCCGCCGAGATCGACCTGGGCAGCGTGGTCCTGGCGTTCTTCTTCACCCTCGCCGCGACCGCGGCCCTCGCGATCGGCCTGACCGTACGGCTGGTCGTCGCGGACCGGCGGCGCCGGGAGACCGCCGTACGACTGGAGCAGCGCGCGGAGTTCGCCCGCGACCTGCACGACTTCGTCGCCCACCATGTGACCGGCATCGTCATCCAGGCGCAGGGCGCCCGCTCCGTCGCCGTACGACGGCCCGACCTGGTGCCGCCCGCGCTTGAACGGATCGAGCACGCGGGCGCGGAGGCGCTGAAGTCGATGCGGGCGATGGTGGGGATGCTGCGCGAGGCGGATCCGGAGAAGCCGCAGGAGCGGGAGGTGGCCCTGGCGCCGCTGGCCGGTATGGCCGAAGTGCGGTCCCTGGTCGAGGAGTTCGCGCCGGTCGGCGGTGGCCGGGCGGTGCTGCGCACGGAGGGGGAGTTCGAGGAGCTGCCGGTGGAGGTGGTCACCACGCTGCACCGGGTGGTGATGGAGGCGCTGACCAACATCCGCAAGCACGCCCGGGACTTCACCGAAGTGGAGGTCCAGCTGATCCGGTCGGGGCCGCGGGTCACCGTGGCGGTGCGTGACGACGGCCGGCCGCGCGCCGGGCATCAGGCGCTCCAGGCCCTTCAGGCGCTGGGCGGCGGCTTCGGGCTGAAGGGGCTGGCCGAGCGCGTGGGTATGGTCGGTGGCCGGGTCGAGGCCGGTCCCGCGGCGGGCGGGGGCTGGCGGATCGAGGCGACGCTGCCGGTGGGCGCGGGGGCGGCGGGTGCGGGGGCGGCGGGCGCGGTCGTGGGGAGCGCCGCGTGACGGGCCCCGGGACGATCCGTGTGCTGATCGCCGACGACCAGGCCATGGTCCGTACCGGCTTCGAGATGATCCTGGCCGCCGAGGACGACATCGAGGTGGTCGGGCAGGCGGCGGACGGTCTGCAGGCGGTGGAACTCGCAGAACGGTACCGGCCCGACGTGGTGCTGATGGACATCCGCATGCCCCGGATGGACGGCCTGGAGGCCCTGCGCCGGCTCACCCGTCCCGGACTGGTCGATCCGCCGAAGGTCGTGGTGGCCACGACCTTCGACGACGACGAGTACGTCCACCGCGCCCTGGGCGACGGCGCCTGCGGCTTCCTCCTCAAGGACTCCGGTCCCGCCCTGCTGGTCGAGGCGATCCGGGCCGCGGCTTCCGGGGAGGCCCTGGTCAGTCCCTCCATCACCCTGCGTCTGCTGCGCGGCGCACCGGGCACGGCCGCCGCCGCCCGCGCCCGCCGGGCCCCGGACCCCGGGCTGTCCGCACGGGAGACGGACGTCGTACGGCTCGTGGCCACCGGCCTCACCAACGCGGAGATCGCCGCCGAACTGACCATCTCCGTCGGCACGGTGAAGACCCATCTGGGCAACGTCCAGAGCAAGCTGTCCGCCCGCAACCGGGTGGAGATCGCGGCGTGGGCGTGGCGGTCGGGGGTCGTGCAGGAGTGACGAGCCCGCGTCCTCAGCTTGCGGGCGGGGGCGGCTCGTGCGAGGACGGGGGCGGCTGGGTCGGCGGCTGCGGGTAGGGGTACGGCTGCTGGGCCGGCGGGGGCCACTGGGCCTGCGGGTACGCCTGCGGGACGGGGCCGGTCGGCCAGGGCTGCGCGGGCTGGGCGGGACCGGCGAGGGCGACGGCGGGGCGCCGGGTGTTGAGCATGCCGAGCACGGTCGCGGCGAGCCCCAGCAGACAGGCGACGGTCAGCAGGTAGAAGCCGGGGCCGAAGGTCGTGGACCGGCTGTCCGTGTCCCACTGGGTGTCACTGACCGCGCCGAGCGCCACCGAGAGTGTCGTACCGAACAGCAGCACCGCGCCGCTGACGCCGAGCACCCGGGCCAGGGGCTGCCGGCTGCCGGAGCCGGTGAACAGCAGGACGGCCGCGACGAGGGCGAGGAGAACGCCGAGGACCAGCGGGACCCCGTCGGACCGTGTGACCGACTCGGCGTCCTCCCCCGGGTAGGAGGTGGTGTACGACCATGCCTTCGCGACGGTCCGGAAGTACGTGGCGTTGCTGGTGGGGGTGAGGGTCTGGCGCGAGGTGTCCAGCGTGATGAACGAACCGGTGAGGGCGAGGACCGCGCCGACGAGCAGCAGCCCGCCACAGACCCGGTCGGAGGCCGCCCCCGGGTCCGCGGGCGGGCCGGGTGGTCTGCCGTAGGGGACGGGCGGGGGCACGTGAGGGCCGGGTTGCGTCGGTTGTGTCATCTACCGATGGTAGGGAGCGGGGTTGCCGATGATAAGAGCAACAACACCTGTTTCAAAGGGAGTTCAGCACTGTGCGGCCGGTGCCATCGGTCCCGCCGCCCGTAGGTGCCGGGCCAGGCGCGCCGGGTCGGCGTCGGCGCGGCCCGCCAGTTCGCGAGCGAACGCGGCGTGCCGGATCTGCCGGGAGGACGGGGTCTGGGCACCCAGGACGACGTCGCGGGGCAGCTCGGGCAGCCGGTAGCGGCCGGTGCCGCCCGCGCCGGGCTCCCCGTCCCAGACGAGGATCCGGGCGGTGACGGCCGCGTCGATCAGCGGCAGCAACTGGTCGGGGGCCAGGCCCTGTACGGCGGCGAGGAGACCGAGGTCCAGCCATTCGCCGTCGGCCGCGGCGTAGGTGAGCATGGTCCGCGCCGGGTCGGGCAGCTCGACCAGGCGGGCGTGGAGGACGTTGCGTACGGCGGCCGGTACCTGCGCGTCCGGGCCGGTGCGCCGGTCGGGCGGCAGTTCCACCAGCTCGGCCAGGGCGAACGGGTGCCCCTCGCAGCGGCGGTGCAGTGCCGCCGCGTCGTCCGGTCCGGCGTCCTCGCCGCGTGCCGCGAGCAGGTCGGCGACGTCGTCGACGGTCAGCGGGTCCAGGGTCAGCCAGGTCGTGTCGATCAGGGCCAGGTCGGCGAGGAGGATGCTGGACACGGGGGCGTCGGGGTTGCGCAGGGTGCACACGAACACGACCGGTGCCTCGCGCAGCACCTTGGCGAGCCGCCGCAGCAGCCGGTGGAAGCCCTGCGGCGCCTGGTCGAGGTCGTCGACGACGACCAGCGTGGGGCCCTGGGTGAGCTCGTCGACGACCGTGGCGAGCGGGTCCTTCTGCGCCTCCTCGTCCTCCGCGGAGTCCTTGCCGTCCTGCCGCAGCGCGTCCAGGAGCTGGACGGTGGGGCAGGTCTGGGAGATCCCGCGGTTGCCGCTGAGGGCCTGGCCGGCCCGGGTGCGGGCGACGGTGAACCCGGCCGACGCGGCCCAGGCGGACAGCTCGTCCGTCATCCGGGTCTTGCCGGAGCCCTGCTCCCCGGTGACCACGGCCCAGCGGGGGCGGCCCGCGGTCGCGGCCGACAGCAGGGAGGCGAGCTGCTTCATCTCCTCCTGCCGGCCCACGAAGGGGGCGGCGTCGGCGCTGCCGGGGGCCGGGCGCCCGCACGTGGTGGCGAACTCGGCGCCCGGGGCGAGGGGCGCGACGGACACGGCGGAGACGGCGGTGACGGGGTCGGCGGGGTGCGGGGTGCCGAGGACGACGACGTCGTGCCGCAGGACCGCGGTGTGCAGGTCCCTGAGCTGGGGGCTGGGGTCCAGGCCGAGCTCCGTGGCGAGCATGTCGCGGAACCGCTCGTACTGGCGCAGCGCCTCCACCGGCCGGCCGGCCGCGTACAGCGCGCGCATCAGCAGCGCCCAGGACGTCTCACGCAGCGGGGCCTTGAGGACGAGGCCCTCCGCGACGCCGATCGCCGGTTCCGTCTCGCCCTGCTGGACGAGGATCGCGGCCTGCAGTTCCCTGGCGTCCTGGAGGGCGCCGTCGAGCCGGGTCCGCTCACGTATCGCGAAGGCGTGCTCGGTGGCCTCGGCCAGGGGCTCGCCCCGCCACAGTCCGAGCGCCGTGTCGATCTCCTGCCGGGCGACGCCCAGCTGGCGGTTCCTGAGGGCCTCGCGGGCCCGGCTCACGGACTCCTCGAAGAGGGTGGTGTCCCGTGCCTCGCCGGGCACCTTCAGGGTGTACCCGGCCGGACCGCTGGCCAGCAGGGTGGAGCGGCCCTGCCGGACGGGGTCGAGGACCGCGCGCAGCCGGCTGATGTGCGCGCGGACGGAGGACGCGGCGCCCGTCGGACGGTCCGTCGGCCACAGATCGCGGCAGAGGGTGTCCTGGGAGACGGGGCGGCCGTCCTCCAGCAGCAGGCGGACGAGCAGCAGTCGGCGCTGCCGGGGGCCCAGATCGAGGGAAACGTTGCCTCTGAGTACCTCGACGGGTCCGAGTACGCCGAAGCGCAGCTCCTGTCGTGAGTTCACCGGGTGGGCCCTCCTGGGCGGCGCTGGTTGTGAAGGGGCCTCGCCGAACACGGCATCGGGGCTGCAGGGTACGCGATGGAGTCAATCAATGGCTCGTTGCTCGCCTGTTGTCCGTGTGTTGTCCCGGGTGGCGCCGGGCTGCTGTGTCCTGCTAGGGAATGACCCTGTTGTTTTGCTGCACGGTTGAAATTCTCGGGGGTCGGGCACCCCGGAGCATCGGCTGGGAATCGGATCTCTCCGGCGTCGGTCTGCAACCGGGGTTAGAGGGCGGGGCTACGACCCGGGTCGTAGGTCTCCCGGCCGGAGGCACCTTCTTGAAAGGAAGTCAATTCCCGACAGTCGTCGGACAATTCCTGTGCAACAAGCTGGAGTTGGCGGATTTGCCGACGCCTGTACGATCCTCATTCCTCACATGGATTCGGACTTCCCGATCCGATCTCCCCGATCCAGAAGGAACTCATGCGTAAATTGACGTCGGCCGTTGCCAGCGCGGTGATGGCTTTCGCCGGAATGGCCGGGATGATGAGCACGCCGGCCCAGGCGGCGACAGGGCTGGAATACGTGGCCCTGGGTGATTCGTACGCCTCCGGGGTCGGCGCGGGCTACTACGACAGCGCCAGCGGCGACTGCAAGCGCAGCCCGGCCGACTACCCGGCCCTGTGGGCTGCCGCACACTCGGACTACACGCTGAAGGACGTCTCCTGCAGCGGTGCGAAGATCGCGGACGTGCGGGACAAGCAGCTCTCCGCGCTGAGCGCCGACACCGATCTCGTCACGCTCACGGTGGGCGGCAACGACGCCCAGTTCTCCTCCGTGGTCCAGGGGTGCCTCACGCAGAGCGACAGCTACTGCGACACGGCCACGCTGTGGATGTCGTACTACGCCAAGGGCCAACTGGTGACGTCCCTGGCCGGGCTGTACAAGGACATCAAGGCCAAGGCGCCGAACGCCCGGGTCATCGTCCTCGGCTATCCGCAGACGGTCTCCCCGACCGGGACCTGCCCCGTGATCGACCTCAGCTCCGCCAAGCGCACCGCCATGAACGGGCTGGCCGACGCGCTGGCCGAGGGCACCAAGGCGGCGGCGGCCAAGGAGCCGGTCGAGTTCATCGACATGCGCGACACGTTCAAGGGCCACGGGGCGTGCGGCTCCGACCCGTGGATCAACGACCTGAACGCCGGGACCGCGGTCTTCCACCCCACCCTGATGGGCTACCTGGCGGGCTACGACACCCGGCTCAGCGAGGTCACGGGCGACTGACCCACCGCCGCCCCGCGAACGAACGAACCCCCGGGCCACGGACCCGGGGGTTCGTTGTCGTGGAGTCACGCCGAGAACAGCAGACGCCAGGTCAGCGGGCCGGGGGTGCCGTCGGCGTCGCCGCGCAGCTCCTTGCGGGACTTCTGGAAGTCCCGGACGTTCAGCCGGTCCGCCTCGCCCCAGGTCCTGCTCGGACCGACCCGGTAGTGGTCGCCGAAGCCGCGCTTCACCAACTGCTTGCCGAGCGTCAGCACGTGCGCGTTCGTGGCGCCGGCGACGAAGTACTTGCGCCCCGGGAACGCGGGGACCTTCGGCTTGGAGGGGGTGGACGTCTGCACGGTGTCGTCGTCGCCCACGTCCAGCTCGGCCTTCGCGTACTTCAGGATCCTCGCGAAGTCGATCGCGCCGGGGTCGCCGTGGACGTTCTCCGGCACGTGCATGTGCCCGCACACGCCCTTGAAGTCCGACCACTGGGCGCCGGTCATCCGCTGGCCGCCGCCGTTGCCGTACGACGTCGGGTACGCGGGCCAGGTCTTCGGGCCGGACAGCGCGACGCCGTGCTCCTCGTGCATCCAGGCCAGGAAGCGGGCGACGCCCTGCAGCGCCCAGTCCGGCGCGTCCGGCCAGTAGACGTGGGCGTGGCCCGCGGCCTTCCACTTGGCGTGGGTCTTCGGGTCGCAGGTGCCGGTCAGCTCGACCTGGCAGACGTTCATGGTGTTCGTCTCGACGCCGCCGCGCAGGTTCACCAGGGCCCGGGAGGAGGTCTCGATGTCGAAGTGCTGGTACCACTTCAGCTTCTTGGCGGCGAGGTCCGGGACCGCCGTCAGGTTCGGCGCGCTGGAGCCCCCGCCGTAGCCGGGCAGGGAGTAGCCCTCCGTGGTGTGCAGGACGACCACGTTGACCTGCATGGCGTCGCCGCCGAAGTCGTCCTGGTACCAGTTCGCCCGGCTGGCGCCGGGGTATCGCTGAGGGCCCGTCTTGGTGCTCATCACAGACTCCTGGGTGAGTGCGTCCTCGCTCGGCGCCGGGGGGCGGGTCGAGTCGGGTCTAGCAGTCAACCAACGAGCCGTTGCACAGATGTTGTCGTGCTGGACGGGGAGCAGAGGGGGCGCCGACCTGACGGACGGCTACCGTCCTGCGCGGAGAACGCGATCACCGGCTACGAGGATGGATCTCACGTGGACACGGAAGTGGACCTGGACCGCGCCCTGGACGTCGCGAACGAGCTGGCGGCCTGGGCCTCGGAGACCATCCGGAGCGCCCGCATCACCGCCGTACGGGAGAAGGCGAGCCCCGCGGACATCGTCACCGACACCGACGAGGCCGTGGAGCGGCACGTCCGCGCGGTGCTCGGCGAGGCGTTCCCCGCGTACGGCATCGTCGGCGAGGAGTACGGCACCACGGAAGGCTCCGGTTCCGCCCCGACCTGGGTGGTCGACCCGGTCGACGGTACGTCCAACTTCGCGCACGGCATCGGCTGGTGCTCCTTCTCCCTGGGCCTGGCCGCCCCCGACGGCATCCCGCTGCTCGGCGTGGTCGCGGACCCCTGGCGCGGTGAGACCTTCACCGCGATCCGCGGCGGCGGCGCCCACCTCAACGGCGTCCCGGTCCGGGCGGCCGACCACACCACCCTCACCGGCCATCTCTTCCTCACCGAGTGGGCGGCCCACGCCCACTGGCCCGGCATGGACGCCCTGCTCACCGAACTCTCCGCCCGCCACTGCACCGTCCGGGTGATGGGCTCCACGGCCCTGTCCCTGGTCCAGGTGGCGGCGGGCCGCGCGACGGCGGCGGCGATCGGCGAGTTCCACCACGTCGACGGCCTCCCGGCCCTGCTCATCGCCCGCGAGGCGGGCGCGACCGCCCTGCCCGCACTCCCGTCCTACGACGAGCCACTTCTCCTCGCCGCCCCCGGCACGGCACAGGAGGCAGCGGCGCTCTGGCGGGCGGCGGGGGTGGCGTGATCCGCCGGACAGGCCCTACGCCCCCGGTGCCCGGAAGGTGACCGGTCTGCGGGTGGCCTCGTCGATCTCCTCCGTGGTGAGGAGGGGGGTGGCGCGGGTCTGCAGGCCGCCGCTTGCCTTGACGGCGAGGGCGACCGCGGCCATGTCGACCCGGTCGGGGAAGTCGACGATGAGGATGGCGTCCACCTCCCCGAAGGCGTAGTAGATGGCCTCGACCGAGCCGCCGAGACCGCCCACGACCTGCTCGACGGCGGCCCGCCGCCCACTCGCCCCCTCCCTGAGCAGCCCCTTGGCGCCCTCCTGCGTGTACGTCGCCTGGATGAGGAACTTCGGCATCGGGACGCTCCCTGACCCTCGCTTGTCCGGTACGCGGAGTGCCTTCCCGCTGTCACGCGGGCCGCGCTCCTCGCGGGCCCGGATTCACCCGGTAGACGCCACGCTCTCCGGCGCCGTCCAACTGCTCAGCAGTTGCAGGTTCCTGGCGGTGGCCGAGCCGGGTTCGACGCTGTACACGCACAGGGTCTGGTCGGCGTCGCCGGGGACGGGGAAGGACTCGTACGAGAAGTGCAGCTCGCCGACGACGGGGTGGAAGTAGTGCTTGTCGCCGTGCGTGCGGCGCAGCACCCGGTGGTCGTTCCACCAGCCGGAGAACTCGGGCGACAGCAGGGTGAGCTCGCCGACGAGTTCGGCCAGCCGGCGGTCGCCCGGGTTGCGGCCCGCCTCCAGGCGGAGCATGGCGACCGTCTCCGCGGCGATCTTCTCCCAGTCGCCCACCCGCTCCCGGGCCTCCGGGTCCAGCAGGTAGTAGCGGGCGAGGTTGCGCCGGTTCGCGGGCAGGGCGTCGAAGTCGGTGAGGACGGCCCTGGCGAGATGGTTGGAGGCCAGGACGTCACCGCGACGCCCGATGACCATCGCGGGCACATGGTTCAGGGTCTCCAGCACGAGGTGGAGACCGGGCCGTACCCGCTGGGGCCGTACGGGCGCGCGGCGGGCGGCGTGGGGGTAGGGCCGCAGCAGGTCGGTGAGGTGCTCGCGCTCCGAGGTGTCCAGCCGTAGGGCACGGCACAGGGCCGCCACGACCTCGGCCGACGGATGGCCGACCCGCCCCTGCTCCAGGCGCGTGTAGTACTCGGTGCTCACACCGGCGAGCCGGGCCACCTCGTCCCTGCGCAGCCCGGGCACGCGCCGCACCCGCCCGTCCGGCGCGAGCCCCGCCCGCTCGGGGGTGAGCGCGGCACGCCGGGAGCGGAGGAAGCCGGAGATCTCCTTGCTGCGGTCCATGCCTCCAGTGTGGCGGCACCGGCCGGCCCCGTACGGCCCGAAGGTGGCCCTGCCGGTACCTGTCTGAGCAGGGCCAGTTCGAGCAGGGCCAGTTATGGCCGCCGTACGGCCTCGCGGCGCTGGTGTGCTGGACATGGGCCGCCGCCGGACAGCCGGGCAGGCCCCCCGAACCCCGGGAACCCCGCGAAATCCTTTGAGAGAAAGGCCCACCCATGCCCTCCCCGTCCCCCTCCCCCTCCGCATCCACGTCCGCAGCCACCTCCCCGCTTCAGGGCCGCGTCGCGGTCGTCACCGGTGCCTCCAGCGGTATCGGCGAGGCGGCGGCCGGGAAGCTGGCCTCTCTCGGCGCGCACGTCGTCGTACTGGCCCGGCGGGCCGAGCGGCTCCACGAGCTGGTCGCGCGGATCGAGAAGGACGGCGGCCGTGCCACGGCGATCGCCACGGATGTCACCGACCGGGCGGCCGTACAGGCGGCCGCCGACCGGGTCGCGGCCGAACTCGGCGGCGCCGACCTCGTCTTCAACAACGCGGGCGTCATGTTGCCGGCCCCGGTCGAGGAACTCGCCACCGACCAGTGGCAGCGCCAGATCGACCTCAACATCACCGGCCTGATGAACGTCGTCGGCGCCTTCGTCCCGCAGCTGGTCGAGGCCGGCGGGAAGCGCGGCGTGGCCGACCTGGTCAACACGTCGTCGATCGCGGCCCAGAACATCTATCCGAACTTCGCCGTCTACACGGCCACCAAGGCGTACGTCACCCACCTCTCCCGCCAGCTGCGCGTGGAACTGGGCCCGAAGAACGTCCGCGTCTCGGCCCTCGAACCCGGCATCGTCGACACCGAACTGGCCGACCACATCACCGACGAGAACGCCCTGGCCTGGCTGGCCGGCTCCCGGCAGACCCTGGAGTGGCTCCACCCCCAGGACATCGCCGAAACCCTCGCCTTCCTGGCCACGCTGCCCCCGCGGGTGAACCTCCAGCAGGTCACGATCATGCCGACGGGCCAGCCTTCCTGACGCGTGGGCCGGCGGCGTGGGACGCTTCTGCCCGCGTTCAGTCGGGTCCCGTCCAGTCGAACGGGAAGTACTTGCTCGACTTTCCCGAGCGTTCCCAGGAGAAGCCGAAGGCGTCGGCGCGGTCGGCGGTGGCCCGGCCCCAGGTGGCGACCTGGCCCGGGCCGACCTCGGCGCCCGGGGCGTTGTGGACCTGGACGCGGGCGCCCGCCGGGGTCGTCGGGCCGGTGAGCGCCTCGGCGGTGGCCGTGACCCGGCCGGGGATCTCGGCCCGCCAGGTGGCGAGGTCCTCGTCGATCTCCACACGGATCGGCGCGATGTCCATGCCGCGCATCTCGGGCCGGAACATCTCCCCGAACCGGGCGGGCCAGCCGCCCGCCTCACCGCCGAAGACGGTCCCGAGCGCGGCGCGCTGCCGGTCGTCGGCGCGTTCGTCGAGGAAGACCGCGGCGTACGCGTCGGTGTGCGCGCCGGCCCAGACGTCGCCCACGAAGGAGCCGAGCATCAGGACGTTGAGATCGTCGAGCCGCACATCGCCGTAGTTGCCCTCACGGATGTGCCAGACCAGTACGCCCTCGCAGTCGCCGTAGGTCGGGGGCTGCGCGAACGTGCAGGGGCACGGTATGGCGCACTTGCAGACGTCGAACCAGTCGCCGGTCAGATGCCAGCGGGTGGTGGTGACCTGTTCCGTCATCTCGCTTCCCTCCCGTCGAGCCCCGGCCAGGGGGCTCACTCGGAGTGGCGAGACCGCGTGTCCCGAGACCCGCACGCGGATCGCGAGGCGGTCTCCCCTCCAGCTTGCCGCAGGTGCTCACATGCCGTCCATCGAGGGCGACGACGCCTGCAGCCCCGGCAGCAGCCAGTCCTGGAACGGCGCCAGCACGGCGAGGACGAGGAAGACGACACCCACCACCCGGGCGAGCAGCGGCCCTCGTGACCACAGCTTCTCCACGAAGATCACCACCGCCAGCCCGGCCATCGCCGCCACGTTCATCACGCCGAGCGGTACGAGGACGACCATCAGCCCCGCGCAGCAGCCGACGCAGTAGCCGCCGTGGTGGACGCCCACCCGCAGATCGCGGGCCGGCCGGCGGAACCCGGCGTAGCGCACCAGCTGGCTCATGGGGTCGCGGCAGTGCCGCAGACAGACGTTCTTGAGGGGCCCGAGCTGGTAGAGGCCCGCGAGCAGGAAGGCCACCGCGCCGATCCAGCGCCCCGCGGCCGGATGATCGTCCACGAGGTCGCCGGTGAGGGCCAGAGCCGCGTAGGCGAGCAGCCCGAAGGCCGTCCACACCAGGAGATACCCGCACACGAACTCCAGGGTGCGTGCTGCCCGGCTCCACCCGGACGAGCGCCGCCCGATCCCCCGTGCCCAGGTGAGGGCCACCGGGGCCATGGACGGCAGCATCATGGCCGCCATCATCGTCACCCAGAGCACCAGGAACAGCGGCAGCGCCATCCCCATCGTGCCGGGCTCCACCCCCATGTCCCGGGCCTGCCCGACGGTGAGCACCCAGGCGGGTACGGCGATCAGGACGACCACCGACCACGCGACCGCGAGGTCCCGCGCCGGCAGCAGCCCCCCGCCCGCTCCGGTCGGCGCGGGCGACCGGGCGACGACGGGGACGTAAGTCCCAAGGTGCCGGTGCCACATCGGTGAACTCCCCTGCGTACCTCCCCAGGACAGCACGCCCCCGGCCGCACCGCGACTCCGCTCGCTCGCCCAGGCATCGGAACCTCGGGCCCCTGTTCGACATCAAGCAGGTGGACGGGGCATGGCGCGCGGATGACCGCGGACGACCGCGGATGACCACAGGGGCGATTCGGTGAACAGGTGGATCAGGGGGGTGGCGCTGGCCTGCGCCCTTCTCGCGCTGGGTGCCACGACGGGCTGCGGGGCCGAGTCCCGGGCGGACGCGAACGCGGATGCCCGCCCGGCCGGGCCCTCTTCCTCCGCGCCGCACACGCAGCCGCAGCCGCAGCCGTCCCGAGGTGAGGACCAGGACCCGCGGGCGGAGGTCGAGGCCGCCTACCGCAAGTGGGGCCTCACACCGCCGGCCGCGCCGCCCGCCCCGCCCGCCGCCAAGCCCGTGGAGCTCCGGGCCGGCGACGGCAAGGTGCCGGTGGTCAGCGAGATACCCACCAAGGAGAAGATCGTCTTCCTCACCTTCGACGACGGGGCGGAGAAGGACCCGGAGTTCGTGACGATGATGCGGGAGCTGAGGATCCCCTTCACGATGTTCCTGACGGACGCCGCCATCCGCGCCGACTACGGCTACTTCAAGAAGCTCCAGGCCCTCGGGGGCGGCGTCCACAACCACACGCTGACCCACCCGGACCTGCGCACCCTCGACGCGTCCGCCCAGCGGCAGGAGATCTGCGGCCAGCAGAGCAGGCTGAAGGACGAGTACGGCACGACACCCCGGCTGTTCCGTCCGCCCTACGGCAACTGGAACGAGGACACCCGCGCCGCCGCGGCCTCCTGCGGCATCGAGGCGATCGTCCTGTGGCGCGAGTCCATGCAGATCAAGAACATGCAGTACCAGTCGCCCACGAAGAAGCTCCGGCCCGGCGACATCATCCTCGCCCACTTCCGCGGCCCCTCCGAGCTCAAGGGCACGACGATCACCGAGATGACGGCCAACCTGCTCCGCCACATCCAGGAACAGGGCTTCACGGTCGCCGCCCTGGAGGACTACCTGTAGGCCACCCGAAGGCCGCGGGGCACCGACTCAGCCGGGAATGTTGGGCTCGTACTCGTTCCGCCCCCACTCCGAGCTGCCGATCGGGTAGTTGTACGCGGGCCGTGCCACGTTCCCGCTCGTGCGGAAGGGCATGCCGTCGTCGTCGATGCGTACCGTGCCCTTGCGGTCACCGCTGGACCAGTCCAGCTCCAGGTACCAGCTGACGTTGTGCGCCCGGGCGTCCGCGAAGACGTAGAAGACCTCGGGATCGGACTCGTTCACCTTGTACGGGAAGTCGCGCTGACCGGCCTTGGGGGAGAGCGAGGGCCGCCCGGCGTCGAGGTCCGCCTTGAACGCCGTGGTCTCCACGCCGCCACCGCACCCGACGCCCATCGCGAAGTCGTTCCAGGCGAGCGGCGCGCTCTTGTCCACCACCCGCACATGGATCTCGTTCAGGACGACGGTCGCCTTTCCCGTGCCCTGTACGGTCAGTTCGAGCATCTGCTCCCCGGCGGCGACCCCGCCCAGCGCGGTGACCCATCCGCGGGCGTCCTGCTCGCTCGGCGGCGGAGGCACCTGTTCGGGCTGCCGGTCGACCAGGTAGTGCTGGCTGCACGGGCCGTCCCACTTGTACGGATTGACGGCGACGGTGGGCGCGGTGGCCCCGGCCTCACTGTCCTGTGAGGCGGAGACGGACGCCGAGGGATTTCCGCCGCCGGAGGTGGACGACGTGGCCGAGCCGCCCTTCGCGTCGGCCGCCCCGGAGGCTTCGGGACCGTCGTCGACGGACCGGGAGGCGGCCGCCCCCACGGACTGCTTCCCGCCCCCGTCGTCATCGCTGTTGCCGGGCACGAGATTCACCACGAGCGCCGCTGACACGAGGGCGGCCGCCACGGCGGACCCGGCGAGGACGACGGTACGCCGCCGCACCGCGGGAGCCTCCGCCGGGGACAACCGGTCGTCCCCGGTGCCGAAACCGGCCGCCGTCTCCGGCGCCTCGGGCGCCTCGGGCGCCTCGGACCCCGCCGTGCCGGTCGCGGGGATCGCGGACCCCGCCGGCCCCGCGGTCTCCGTCCCGGCTCCCGCCGCCACTTCGGCCTGCGCCGTTTCCGCCTTCAGCCCCCGCCGGGCGTCCGCGAGCACCCACCGCCGGTGCAGTTCCACCAGTTCCTCGGGCGTCGCCTTGCACACCCGCGCGAGCCGCTCCACAGGCGCGTAGTCCGTCGGTACGACGTCCCCGTTGACGTACCGGTGAAGCGTGGACGCACTCATGTGCAGCCGCTTCCCGAGCACCCCGTAACTGAGTCCGGACCGCTCCTTCAACCGGCCCAACAGCTCCGAGAATTCGTCTCCCGCCACCATTCCGCTCTCTCTCCACGTCCCGGAACCCCATTCCAGGGAGAGGCCATTCCCCCAGGTCAGAACTGTCTCAGGTGTTCCAGCGTCTCGGATGCCCCGGCCGTTGTGGCGGCTGGGACGGATCACCGCACAAGCTCTGGCCATCCAAGCACGCCGCTCCCGGCAACCGGACGAGCGGCCCACGCCAACACCCGTACCGAACAAGGGGGATCACATGTCCACTCGTACTCGCCGCACCCGCCGCACCCGTATCTTCATCGCCGCCACGCTCGCCGCCGCCGCGCTCACGCTGACGGCGTGCAAGAATGGAGAGGGCGTCCTCGACGAGGGGGCGCCGGCCGGTTCCGTGGCCACGGACTCGTCCCAGACGAGCGGGGGAACCACCGGGGCGGGACAGTCCGGCTCCACGGACTCGGCCTCCGGCGGTTCGACGGGCGGCGCGGCCGGTTCGAGCGGTTCGAGCGGTTCGAGCGGTTCGACGGGCTCCCAGGGCTCCTCGGGTTCCTCCGGCTCCAAGGGTTCGTCGGGCTCCACCGGTTCCCAGAGCTCCTCGGGCTCCGAGGACTCGGACGCCGACCGCACCCCCTGCACCCCGGCCTCCACCCGCACGACCGCCACGGAGGTCTCCCGCCCCCTGAACCACCTGCTCCTCACCGTCACCAACACCGGTTCGAAGAACTGCGACCTCGCCTACTACCCGGCGGTCGCGTTCAGCGGCGCCCAGTCCGTGCCGCCGGTCTTCGAGGACTCCCAGCCGCAGGCCGTGGTCACGCTGGCCCCCGGTGAGTCGGGCTACGCGAGCGTCCTTCTCTCGGCCGCGGACGGCAGCGGCTCCAACGGCCGCACGGCCAAGTCCCTCGACGTCTACTTCAACGCGGACAGCGACACCCCCGCCCGCCCGTCCCTCCCCGCGAAGGGCGTGTACATCGACGACACGATCCACGTCACGTACTGGCAGCGCGAGATGGCCGACGCCCTGGACTGGTGACACGGCGGAAGGCCCGGGTCCGACGACCCGGGCCTTCCTGGCTCCGGACGTCGGACAAGTGGCCGAATATGCCTGCATCCAAGGGCACATCGGGTTCGTCTTTCAGGGCAAGTCCACTGCCTGCGAGGGAAGTTCACCGCCCTGGAGGATCCCGATGCACCGACGCCTCGTCATCTCGGCCGTCACCGCCGCCCTGTGCGGCACCACACTGGCCGGCACCGCCACGTCCGCCTCCGCCGCGTCCGCCTCCGCAGCGACCACCGCCGCGGCGACCGTCGACTGCCGCAGGGTGAAGTGCGTCGCCCTCACCTTCGACGACGGGCCGGTCGCCGACACCCAGCGGCTGCTGCGCATCCTGAAGGAGCGCGGTGTCAGTGTGACCTTCTATCTGGTCGGCAAGAACGTCCAGAGGTACCCGTCGACGGTGCGCACCGCGGCGCGGGCCGGCCACCAGATAGGCAACCACAGCTGGGACCACGCCGACCTGACCAGGCTCAGCAGCGCGGCGGTCAAGTCGCAGTTCTCCCGCACGGACGCGGCGATCAAGCAGGCGACCGGCAAGAAGCCCACCACCGTCCGTGCCCCCTACGGCGCCCACAACGCGACGGTCCGCGCGGCCGCCGCCCGGCCCCTGGTCCACTGGAGCGTCGACACCCTCGACTGGAAGTACCGCGACACCGCCAGGATCATCAGGACCGTCAACGCGGACACCAGGCCCGGGGACATCGTCCTCCTGCACGACATCCACAAGACGACCGTCGACGCGGTGCCCGGCATCATCAGGGCCCTCAAGGCACGCGGCTTCCACTTCGTGACCGTCGACCAGCTGTTCGCCCCGGCCAGGCTGCCCGCCGGCAAGGTCACGTACCACAACCGCGCCGCCTACCGCCCGTGAGCGCGCGTATAGAGTGTTTGGCTGTATAGAGTGTTCGGGGAATTAACAAACTTTCCGACTGTCGATATGTGCGCCAATCCTTACCGCGGGATCGCGCGTACCACTTTCGGTGCACGCGGATACCCGAACGACCGACACCTCATCGCTCGATGGGGCTCGTTAGACGGCCGTGATCCACACTGACACGCTTATCGCCGGGAACCGTCGCCCGATCATGACGTTTCACGTGAAATCCGATAAAGGGGAAGTCTTCATCGACGGCTGTTCGGATATTCTCGCTGATTTTCAGAGAAGTATGAGTCAACTCGAAAGCGAGTACCGCCGCGCGATGGCCAGGCTGTAGGACCTGTGTGATGGATGGATTTTACAACGCGGACATCTCCTACGATTACGACCCTGCGTACGACCCCGCGTTCGCCACGATCGAGATGCAGTGGGATCCGGCCGAAGAGCTGGCCCAGATGTTGTCCGGGGCATCCGTAGCCGCCGCAGCGAGTTCCGACCCGACACCGCCGCACCGGTCGGGCGGCCGGACCGGGCACCGGAAAATGCGAAGGCAGTTCCACGCGGAGACCGGCCAGGCGCAGGAGAACCCGCGCAACGCGCATGTCACGATCCTGATCGCGATGATCTCCGTGTGCGCGGTCTGCATGCTGGGCTGGTCGTTCTCCTATTCCTATGTCCAGCTCCGGGACACCGCGTCCTCCGTGCTGCCCCAAAGGCTGGCGCAGTGGTGGCCGCTGACGGTGTACGGCCCGTGGCTGGTGGCGGCGCTGTCCGTACTGCGGGCCACGGTCCAGGGGCGCAGCGCGCGGGGGTCCTGGTGTGTTCTGCTGGGCGCCTCGGCGATGGCGGTCAGCCTGTGCATCAGCCACGCCTCGCATTCCCTGCTCTCGCTGGTCATCTTCGGCATTCCGCCGGTCACCGCGCTGGTGTGTTTCTGGGAGATCGTCGGTCAGGTCTCGTCCAAGGAGACCAAACCACGGCACGCCGCCCACGGCAGGCGCAACTCCGACTCACAAGGAACGTGCGCCGTCCTCTGAGGCCTACGCGGCTTGGCGGTCTGCTGGGCTGCCGCTCTCCGTCTGCTGGGCTGCCCCCGCCGCCGAACCCAGCCGACCGTACGGCGCTGAGAGCACTTCAGTCGTCCGCCGGGAAGAAGAAGGTGGTGTACGTCATGTCGCAGGGACCGGTGGCGGCCTCCAGCTGACGCAGGGAGATGTCCAGCGCGTGCAGAAGGGACAGTGTCTGGCGGAGACTCCCCGGCCACCGGTTCTCCGCCTCGGCCTTCAGGTACTCGGCGGCCTCCATGTTGATGGTCCGAGTCAGCCTCGGCACGCTGAACTGTCGCGCGAGTCGGTGCTCGGCGAGCGTGCGGGGTTCGTCGATGCCCATCAGTTCGGTGGTCCGGCACCACAACACGTCGGCGAGGGCGAACAGTTGACTCTCGGTGGGGCCGTGCGCACCGCTCTCCCAGGCGATGACCGATTCGGGGTCGACGGGAGCGTTGAGCACCTTCATCTGAAGTGCCACGTCATGCGGCGACATACCTAAGCGCGTGCGTGCCGACAGGGAGTTGGCTGCGCAGAACAACGGTCGATCCATGCCTCGGGCTTCCGTGAGGTG
The DNA here is from genome assembly GCF_048159505.1 of Streptomyces sp. T028. NCBI lineage: Bacteria > Bacillati > Actinomycetota > Actinomycetes > Kitasatosporales > Streptomycetaceae > Streptomyces > Streptomyces sp. T028. The sequence continues at coordinate 23,028 of NZ_JBLRVZ010000065.1, read as the reverse complement.
TTGGCCTCACGAGACTAGGGCCCAACTCGCATGAAAAAACGGGGACTTGGAGAAGCTCTGCGCTGTCGGCCCCTCATGATCTGCCCTTTCGAGCACCCGTCCGGTGCCACTGGCCGCTGCGGCTCGGGGCTCCAGGTCCGGCCCCGACCGTCCAGCGTTCCGGCCGGTGCCTCGGTCTCCGCGAACTGCGAGTCGGCAACACCTGACGGCCCCAGCCATGTCACCGGACGTCGCATTCCGTCACTTTACGTCACTGTCCGTGCTCGCTGCCGTGTTCGCTGTGCGATCCGCTGGTGTAGGCGAAGCGGGCCCGGGTGTTATTGAATGAGGTGTGCGGTCAGGAATCTCGGGACCCTGTCGCCCGGGTTCTGGTACGGTCCCGGCGCTGTGCCGGGGTTGGCGAGCGAGCTGAGAGAGCCGCATGGACTCCACCCCCTCCCCGTCGCCGTTCGACATGGTCAGCAGCGCCTTGGGGCAGTACATCCCCCGCGGCGGCGGAGCGGAAGCCGCCGCCGGTTCCGCCGACCCCGGGGGCGACGGCACCGCACGCCCGCACGTACCCGCCGATCCGGCGCCCGGCCGTCAGGAGCAGATCCTTGGCGCGGTCAACCTGGACCGGGATCTGAGAATCACCCGCAGCAATCTGGACGCCCCCGTTTTCGCGGGGGTGGAGGCCGTGACCGGGAGTTCTTTCATCGGTCTTCTGCCTCACTGGGACGTACCGACGGTCACCCGGCGGTTGCGGCAGGTCCTCGAGACCGGTGAGCCACACGTCGCCCGCGTCCAGCGCCTGCGGCGCAGCGACGGGTCGGAGTTGGTGGTCTCGATGAGCATCCTGGCCGCCGCGGGGCCCCAGGAGGGTCTGACCGTCACCCTGATCGCCATGGCCAAGAGGCTGCACCTGTACGCCGCCGAGACGGCGATCGGCACCTCGTTGGACATCGGCGAGACCGCGCAGTCGCTGGCGGAGTCCCTGCTGGCCTGGGGAGACGTGGCCGCGATCGACCTGGACTTCGCCGTGTGGTCGGGCGAGATGCTCACCGAGCAGCCGCAGGGGCGCATCCATCTGCGGCGGGCGGCCCTGGTGCCGGACCGGGCGTGGCCCGACGGCTACGTGACTCCGGGCGACGATCTTCCCGGCGACGCGAGTCGTCTGCTGTCGCAGGCTATACGGCGTGACGATGCCGCGCAGGCCATCGTCATACCCGACCGGGAGGCGATCGAGCGGGTGCTCGGCAGTCCGCGGCTGGTACGTGCCCTGGTGCCCGGCGACCGCGCGGCGGGTGTGGCGTGCGTACCGCTGGTCCTGGACGGCGAGCCGCCCGTCGTTCTGGGCGTGGCGGAGGTCTGGCGGCGGGCGGACCGCCCCTTCGACGACAGCGAGCTGCTCGATCTGCAGGAACTGGTGGCCAGGACCTCCCACCACGTCGACCTGGCCCGTCAGCACCAGCGTGAGCACACACAGGTGCTGGCGTTGCAGCGCAGACTGCTGCCACGGTCCGGCGGCGACACCATCGAGACGGCCGGCGTCTACCAGCCCGCCACCCCCGACAGCGCGGGCGTCGGCGGTGACTGGGTGAACAGTTTTCCGCTGCCGGACGGCCGTACCGCGCTGGTGGTCGGTGACGTCGTCGGGCACGGCCTCGGAGCCGCGGCGACCATGGGACAGCTGAGCATGGAGGCCCGCGCGCTGCTGTCCGCGGGGCTGGCGCCCGACGAGGTGCTGGAGCACCTGGACGAGACCGTGGCGCTGCTGGACGACGCGGAGTCCGGGCTGGCGGCCGGTTACAGCGCCCTCGGGTCGACCTGCTGCATCGCCGTCTACGATCCGGTCAGCCACCACGTGGCGCTGTCCAGCGCAGGCCACCTCCCCCCGGTCCTGGTGCCCCCGGACGGGCCCGCCGGTCCGGTCGCGGTGCGCCCCCACCCCGGGCTGGGCGCCGAGTTCGCGCTGCGGGAGCCGTTCGACGTGTACGTGTTCGCCGCACCCCCGGGCTCGCTGATCGCCCTCTACACCGACGGCCTGGTGGAGGATCCCACCCTGTCGATCGACGAGGGCATCGGCAGGCTGGCGGACGCCGTGGCCGCGGTGCATCCCTGGGACGGCCTGCAGCAGGCCGCGCGGCGCGTGGTCTCCTCGCTGGCGCCCGTGCGCCGGCGCGACGACGTGACCCTGCTGCTCGCGCGCATGATCGGCTACCGCAAGGGGGACACCGCGACCTGGCGTCTGCCCGCCCGCGGCGACGCGGCCGCCCGGGCCCGCACGCTCGTCTCCGCGCTGCTGGAGCAATGGCACACCAGGGACGACACCCGGGACAACGTGCTGCTGGTGGTCAGCGAACTGGTCGCCAACGCGGTCCGTTTCGCCGAAGGCCCCATCACGGTACGGCTGATCAGGGCCGGTGACGGACTGCTGTGCGAGGTGGGCGACACCGGCAACGGCAGGCCGCGACTGGGCCGGGGCGGACTCCTCGACGACGGCGGTCGCGGTCTGCACGTCGTACACGGACTCACCACCCGGTGGGGTGTCCGGTGGACGGACACCGGCAAGGTGGTCTGGGCGTCCTTCGCGCGGTGACGCGGTGATGCGTGGGCACGGTGACGCGGTGACGCGGTGATGCGTGGGCACGGTGACGCGGTGATGTGGTGACGCGGTTGCGGCGGGTGGGGCGGGCCGCGTAGCTGCCCGCCGCAGCTGCGGGCAATCGTGCCGCTGGGGCTATGGGGGTCCCCCGCTCATGGGGTCCCTCCCGCTCGAGCGAAGCCGAGAGTGGGGGAGGGCGGGCGCAGCGGCACCTCCCGGCAGGCGGCGCCACCACCACCGGCGGCGACGGCGGTTCGGGCGGTGCCACCGCCGGTACGGGTGGCGCGAGTTCGCCCTACAGCCACTCCGCCCCACAGCCACCCCGCCCTACAACCACTCCCCTTGCAGTGCGGTGGCCGTGAGGCCCGGGGCCGCCGCGTACAGGACGGCGCGGCTGCCCCGTTCCTGCCCGGCGTCGTGTGCCCTGCGCAGGATGTCGAACACGGCGGCGCCTCCGCGGTTGCCGCCGGTGTAGCTGTCCCGGCTGTGGTCCAGGAGTCCCGACGGCCATCCGTCGGGCATCGTCTGCTCCATGTACTCCAGCACTCGCGTACCGCCGGGGTGGGCGAGCAGAACGTCGGGGTGCCAGGCATCGGGGGCGTCCTGGTAACGGACGCGCAGCCACTCCCACATCGCGGTGACCGTCTCCTGTACGGCGCGCGGCCCGCGCCGGTCCATCACGAAGTGGGTGCCGTCGTCCCGTGTCTCCAGGCGGTGCAGGTCCTGGGTGCCGGGCAGAGTGTGGTGCCAGGCGGCGTCCAGCCGCAGCACCGACTCGGGCCTCGGGCGGCCCGTGACCACCGCGGCGACCGCGGTGTCCGCGAACAGCAACCGGACGATCAAGGACTCCAGCGTGTCGTCCGCGGGCTGGTAGGTCGTGCTCAGCGCCTCCGCGATCACGACCAGGACCACCCGGTCGGGGTCCGCGGCCACGAGATCCGCCGCCAGCGCCAGGGAGCGGGTCCCGGCGATGCAGGCCCACTGCGTGGCCGGCAGCAGCATCACGTCGCTCCGGAGCGGGAGCTTGTCGGCCAGGGCGACGTCCAGCCCCGGCAGCGCCGGGGTGGTGGAGTGACTGGTGATCAGGCAGTCGACGTCCGCGGTGTCCAGCCCGGCGATCTGCAGGGCGCCGCGCGCCGCACGCTCCCCGTAGGACCGTACGGCCGCCCAGGCCGGCGCGGTGCGTTCCTGGACGGTCTGCGGCGCGGGTATCGCCTCGAGGGCGGCGATCACGCGGTCCACGTCCTGTTCGGTGAACCCGTCGCCGGCCAGCGCCTTTCGGGTCGGCCCGAGGCCGGCGGCCGGCAGGCCGTTTCCGCTGCCGGGCGCGACGGCGGCCTCCAGCGGCAGCATCCAGCCGCGGGTCTCGATGCCGGTACTGGCCGCGATGCCGTCGATCCGCGGCGCCCACGCCGCGTGCGGGTGCCGGCCGTGCACTTCCGCCACGATCTCGCTGGTCTTCACGGTGTGCTCGCCGTGTATCACGGCGGGCGGGCACAGGTAAGCGGCCATGATGGGCACCTTTCTGAGGGGAAAGAGGCAGAACATCACGGAAGCTGTGTCATGGATCACTTGGGCATGAGACATCCAAGTCGGTAACGATGTGTTCCACTTCAGGCTTCCGTGTCCTTTTCGAGCATGGACGCCAAATGGACATTTACGCTGTGACCTGGGCAACTTGGGTGGCTATTTCGTACGTGACACGGCGCACACCGCTGCGCAAGAGGTCTGGCGTGGTGCCAACTCCTGTGCGACGGGGAGGACTTGGTGGCGGGTCCCCCGGTCATCCCCGGGAAGCGCCGGAGGCCGTCCCGCCTGGCGCGTATCCACCTGTTTCTTGCGAGGAAGCCTCGGCGTTCACCGCCCGAGGCCACGCCGGACGCCGACGCCTCCTCAGCCGAGTAGCACCCTGGGGGTGGGGGGGGGGGGGGGGGNNCCACCCCCGCCATTAGGTCACTTACTTCCCGTTTGAGAAGAGGTCAGTTGATCTCCGCGCTTCATAGCTGAACTACTCACTTACTGTGTCGTAGGTGAGCTAATTCAGTGACGGGAGGTGACGAGCGATGCAGGCTGCCCAGACGCGGAAGTTCCGGGGCAAGAACAAGGCCCCGAAGTGGAAGAAGCCCAACGACGGGCAGGTTTCCGTGATCGTGCTGCCGCTCGCCGTCACCGACCCCGCCGACCTTCACCGCCTCGACGGCTTGTTCGGGGCGATGTGGTCGCTCAAGCGGGCCGTGCAGCGCGACGCACGCGCCAAGGTCGATGCCTACTGGTCCGCCTTCCACGAGCGGAACGAGCAGGGCGCGAAGGCTGTACGGCAGCGCCTCGGCCTCTCACGTGAGGCCCTGGAGCGGTGCGCGTACAAGCACCTTGAAGACGCCGGGCACTTGAAGCACCACGCTTCCAAGGCCCTGACCATGCACATGACTGACGAGGTATGGAACGGCGTGCAGCAGACCGCCCGCGCCGAGCGTCGCGCTGCCAAGGGCCTGGAGCCCAAGACCGTGACCGTGCCCGGTGGTGCCCGTGCGGCCCGGTCGGATGGGGTGCCGAAGCAGGCGTTCCGCCGTGACCGGCTGTCCGCCAACTACCGCGACCAGCGCGCCTGCCAGGCCGAAGCCGCCGCGTCGCTCGCCGAGCACCGCCGCCACCGCGCCCGCCTGGTGGCACGGGAGGTCATCGCCGCCCATGGCCCCGTGCTCGTGATCGAGGACTGCGACATCCGCACCTGGTACCGGCTGTGGGGTAAGCGCCTCTCGCAGACCACGCCGGGAATGCTGATCTCCGCCCTCAAGGTGGAGTGCGAAGCCGCCGGGGGCCGGTTGGTGCGGGCCTCCACCTGGTCCACGGCCCTGTCGCAGCACTGCATGTGCGGTGAGCACGTACACAAGACGCTGCGGGACCGTGAGCACAAGTGCGTCGCGTGCGGCCTCGTCGGCAAGCGCGACCTCGTGAGCGCCGCCCTCGCTGCGTTCGTCCGCTTCCACAACGTGGACGACCCGAAGACCGCGTTCCTGGACACCACCGCGTCCAGGAACGCCCAGATCACCCATGCCCAAGCGCTGGAAGAAGCGCTGCGGGAGTCAACCACACCGAGCCCGAACACCCCTCGGGGTGCGGGACGCGTGGCAGTACCACGGCAACGTGGTGCCTCTGCTCCCCGAACCGCCGGACAGCGGAACCGAGCAACCCCGGATGAGCCGCGCCTTGTGCGCGACCACGCCGGAACGCCCGGTCCCCGCGCCGCGTGCAGTCCGCAGCTCACCCTTTGGTGAATTGCGGATCAAGTCTTAGTAGCCGTAGCGGTTCTTCAGGTGGCGCCAGAAGTCCCGCAGCATCCACTGGTCGAACGTCGTGATCTCGGTGGCGCTGCCGGCGTTCATGATGAAGTTGGAGACGCCGGTCGGGGTCCAGTCGTAGAAGTCGTCCAGACCGAAGGTGTGGCCCACTTCGTGCAGGTAGATGTGGATGTCCTCCTGGTCGAGGGCGCCCACGAAGTACTCCTGGCCGACACGCTGACCCCAGTCTCCGCCGGCACCGCCCTCGAAGCCCTTGGTGAGCCACAGCGACTCGTCGTAGTGCTCCGCCTCCTTGCCGGGGCACTGGGAGTAGTCGCCGTCCTGGTGGAAGAAACGTCCGCAGTCGGGGGCGCACTGGGGCGCGCCCGAATCGTCGAGCACGCCGGCGTAGACCTTCACGGAGTCGTCGGACCACTGGAGGGTGGAGCGGTCCTTGACCGCCCAGCCGACGACGTTGACCTTGACGTCCGTGTACGGGAAGGCGCTGAAGCCCTTGCCGTCGTCCACCATGGCGTGGATCCACTTGTTGAACTGCGTCTGGAGCGTGGTGTGGATCCGGTCACGGGTGGTGGCGGTCACCGGGGTGTCGGAGTCCCAGCGCACGCAGTAGTTGAGCGTGCCCTTGGTGGCGATGAGCTGGTCCCAGCCGTAGTTCTTGAAGCCGTACAGGTCGGAGTAGGTCGACTCGACGTGGTTCCAGACCTCGTCCAGCGGTTTCACCAGGTTGGACGGTGGGTTCCACTCGTCGGCAACCGCCTCGGGCGTGGGGGTCGCGCTCGCCGACGCCTTCGAGGTGGCTGTGGCGGTCGGCGTGGGGCTCGCGGACTCGCTGAACGTCGGCGTCACGCCGACGGAGGCGCTGGGGGTCGGGGTCGCCGGACCGGTGACGGCGCACTTCTTCCCGTTCAGCTTGAACGACGTGGGCGCCGGGTTGGTCCCCTTCCAGGACGCCAGGAAGCCGACGCTCACCGAACCGCCCGCCGCCAGTGTGCCGTTCGTGGCGGTGTTGGTGACGGTCACCTTCTTCCCGGACTGCTTCCACTTGCCGTTCCAGCCCCGTGAGACCTTCTGGCCGGCCCCGAACGAGAACGACAGCTTCCAACTGTCGAGCGCCTTGCCCCTGTTGTCGGTGACGGCGACGGCGCCCTCGAAGCCGTCGCCCCACTGAGTGGTGACCTGGTACGACACGCTGCACGCGGCGGCGGACGCGCCGTTCGCCAGCAGCGGCACCGCCGCCACACCCCCCGCCACCAGGACGCCGGCGAGGGCGACCGGAAGAGGTCTCAGGAAACGTCGGTGCCGACGGTGGTCGACGGAGGATCGCGAACTCATGCGTGGCTCCCGGAACGTGTGAAGAACTGCCCTCTAGTCGCCGCCCACGCCTTCCAGGTTGTAGTGATGTGCGTCACGCCGGAATTGGGCTCGATGGCGTCGATTGACCCCATTACCGAAGGTAATAACTGTGCTCTTTTAGGCCTCAACGGGGAGTCTGTCGCCGCGAAAGGGGTAATTCGGCCGGGCTTCCGGGCCGGCGATCGCGGTTGCGAAAGAGCGTTCTCGGCCTGGTCACGCGCGGGTGTGGGCGCCCGGGCGGACGTGAAGAGTTCCGGATCCGAGGAACGTCGCGTCACGGAGCGTGTACCCAGTGACAGCAAGGGAGTTCATTGCCCGGCGTGCCGGGAGATCCCCATACTGACCGGGCTCGTCGACGGGTTGCGGTAGGCGTCACCGCTTTGCAGTCGAATTTGCTGCCGAATACCGGACTACCTGAATGAGGCCACGCATGTCCAAGCATCGCCAGAAGTCGAAGCGCCGGAAAATAGCCGGCGCCGCAGCCGTCGTGGTGGCTGCGGGCGCCGTGGTCGTTCCTTCGATGGCCCAGGCGAGCGGTAGTGGGTCGGGAGGGTGGCGTACCGTCTCGTTCCCCTGGTGGGGATGGGGGAAGTCGGGTTCGACGGCCGCCCCGACGCCGTCGCGATCCCCCTTCGCGTCCGCGACCGCTTCCGCTTCGGGCTCCTCCGCCACCGCCGCTCCGTCCGGCACTCCGAGCGCGGCCCCGTCCAGCGCCGCCCCGAGCGCGTCGCCTTCGGCGGCCGGCACCCCGACCGCCACGCCTGCCGCCGACCCGACCACCTCGCCGTCGAGTTCCCCGAAGGCCACGAGTGGCGGCAGTACTCCCAGCGCCTCCGCCGGCACCGCGGACTCGGGTCCCACGGACCGTGTGCTGGCTCTCGTCAACGCCGAACGCGCGAAGGCCGGTTGCTCCCCGCTGACCGAGAACGCCAAGCTCGCCAAGGCCGCTCAGGACCACAGCCAGGACATGGCCGACCACAAGAACATGTCCCACACCGGTTCCGACGGTTCGTCCATGACCGACCGTCTCTCCCGCGTCGGGTACGAGTTCAGGTCGGCGGGCGAGAACGTCGCCGCCGGGTACAACAGCCCCGAAAGCGTCATGGACGGCTGGATGAACAGCTCCGGCCACAAGGCCAACATCCTCAACTGCGGCTTCAAGGAGATCGGCATCGGTCTGGCACAGCCGGGCTACTACTGGACCCAGGACTTCGGCTCGGCCGCGTAGCCGTACGTTTGCGGAGGCGACGATTTCCGGCTCACGCGCCTGTCGGCCCGCGGAGGTGACGCAGGGCTCGCGCGGCGGCGTGGGCGCCGCACATCCCGTGTGCGCCGGGGCCGGGCGGGGTGGCCGCGGAGCACAGATAGTGACCGGGCAGCCCGGTGTCGTAGGGCTGCGTGGTGAGTCGTGGTCCGGCGATCAACTGGGGGATGTCCTTGGCGCCGGTCATGATGTCGCCGCCGACGTAGTTCGGGTTGTACGCGGCGAATCCGGGCGTCGTGCGCACGACGGTGCCGACGATCCGGTCCCGGAAGCCCGGGGCGAACCGCTCGATCTGGGCGGTGATCGCCTCCGTGGCGTCGCCGGGGTAGCCATGCGGGACATGGGCGTACGTCCACACCGGGTGCACGGTGCCGACGGACCGCTGCGGGTCGGCCAGATACTGCTGTCCGACCAGCACGAACGGCCGCTCGGGCATGCGTCCGGCGTGGATCTCGCGCTCGGTCGCGGCGACCTCGGCGAAGGTGCCGCCGACGTGCACCGTCCCCGCCCGCCGTGCCGCTTCGGCGGTCCAGGGGACGCCCCCCTCGACGGCGAAGTCGACCTTGAACGCCCCCGGGCCGTGCCGGAACCGCCGGTAGGCCCGCGCGACCCGGGGCGGCAGCCTGTCGCCCAGGATGTCGGCCAGCGCGGTGGGCGCCACGTCCCAGAGCGTCACGTCCGCGGGCGGTAGGTCCGCGGCCGACCGCACCCGGACCCCGGTCTCGATCTTCCCGCCGAGGTCGAGCAGCAGCGCCGCCATCGCGTCGGTGATACGCCGGGACCCGCCCTCGGCGACGGCCCAGCCGTACCGGTGCCCGGCGGTCAGGATGCCGAGCCCGATGCTGGCGCTGAGCGGCCGGTGCAGGGGCTGGAAGGCGTGTGCCGCCGCCCCGCCGAACAGTGCTCGCGCCTCCTCGGTCGCGAACGTCCGCGCCAGGAGCGACGCGGGGGCCAGCGCGGGGATGCCGAACCGGGCGAGGCGCACGGGATGCCGGGGGACGCGCAGCAGCGGGCCGAGGATGTCGTCGCCGAAGGTGTCGTACGACGATGACGGGCCGTCGAACAGCAGGCGCCAGCGTCGGCCGTCGGCGCCCAGGCCCGCGGCGGTCCGGGTGACCGAGCGGTGCAGCACCCCGGCCGTGCCGCCGTCGAGCGGGTGGACGCAGTCGATCTCGGGCAGCCGCCAGGTCAGCCCGTACCGGTCCAGACCGAGCCCGCGCAGAAACGACGAGCCGACGGCCATGGGGTGCACGGCCGAGCAGTGGTCGTGCAGCAGTCCGGGCAGGATCGCCTCGCCGGACCGGGTCCCGCCGCCGATCTCGTCGGCCGCCTCGAGGACCGTGACCGCCACGCCCTCCCTGGCGAGGGCGATGGCGGCGGCCAGGCCGTTGGGGCCTGCGCCGACCACGATCGCGGTGCTCACGCCGTCAAGTCTTCCACGGCGGCCGGAGCCGGTGCCGGGGACGACTGCGCGCGGGTCCAGGTGACGTCGAGCGGGATCGGGCCGTTCGGCAGCCACGGCTGCTCCGCGACCGCGTCGGCGACCTTCCAGGTGCCGCGCTCGATCACACCGAGCGCGGCGTCGATGACCTGGTAGTGCTGGACTCCGCAGTGGATGGGCTGCGACTCCACCCAGACGGTGATCCACTCGCCGGGGGCGAACCCGATCCGGGACTGTACGGCGTTGATGAGGTCGAGGTCGTGCAGGTGGCCGTCGCCGAAGTTGAACCCGATCAGTGAGTTGCAGCCGAACTCCGCCTCCCGCACGGTGCGCCGGTCCAGATCGGGCAGGTTCTTCAGCAGCACCGAGAACAGGCCGCGGCCCTGGCTGTGCATCGACCGCCACGCGATCGTCTGCTGCATGGTGATCTCGGCGACCGCCGGCGGGTAGCCCATCGCCTGGAGCTGGTCGACCTGGTTCCTCGTCGGGCGGTGCGGCAGGGAGTTGAGTTTCTCCTCCGCGCCCGGTGCGAAGGCCCACAGGGCGGAGGCCCAGTTGCCCGCGTACTGCCGCATCGAGGGCAGGAACGACACCAGGTCGGGGCGCAGGTTGCCGAGGACGGGGAAGAACACCAGCGCGGCGGTGATTCCCGCGGCCAGCCATGGCGAGGACATGTCGCCGACGCCGTAGCCGTCCTGGGCGGGGTGGCCGAGGAACAGGAAGACGGACAGGTACGCGAACAGGATGTTCCACTCCAGCGGCACCGCCAGCGGGAACGTCGAGACGATGAAGAAGTGGAAGACGACCATCAGCGCCACCGCGGTGAGGGTGAGCCAGTGGTTCGTCGAGAACAGCAGCACCAGCGGGGTGACGATCTCCACGGCCGTGCCGCCGACGTGCGCCATGAGGCTCGCGGCCTTCGACGGGCGGATGTCCCGGGGGAAGTCCCGGTAGTGCAGCCGCTTGATCCGCCTCGACGGGACGCAGGGGCTGTTGGAGAGCATCGGCGCGACCACGTTCGTGAAGTGCGGCCCGAACTTGGACACTCCGGCGCCGACCCACACCACCACGATCAGCAGCTTCGCCGCGATGATCATGTCGGTGAGCGGCAGGACGGCGAAGAACACCAGCGCGGGCAGGTACTGCTCGCCCCGGGCGGCCAGGAAGAGCGTCTTGTCCCGCAGACCGCACACGACGTACAGAACGATCGGCGCGACCAGCAGCGCCGGGCTCACCAGCCCTGTCGTGGGCACCACGACCGCCGTGAGCAAGGACGCCAGGAAGGCCAGGTAGAGCGCCACGTCCAGGGCCGTACGGCGGTCGCCGCCGGTGAACGGCACCCGCTTCCAGGGTCGCAGCCGGATGGTGCCGGGACGGGCCCAGAACAGGACGCCGCCGGTCATCGGCTTGAACTTGCCCGCGATGGGACCCCAGGACCCGGCCACGCCCAGTGCCTCCAGGAGGACCGTCCACAGCACGAGCTTCTGATAGACGGCCGGCTGGTCCCACCAGCCCGCGACGTCCCAGAACGGGCCGGCCTGCGAGGTCCAGGTCGCCAGGGCCGTCCCGGCGAGGACGTACAGGAAGAGCACCTTGACGACATACGTCGCCGGAATCATCTTCGGCGTGCCGAATCCGTACTCCACCCAGTGCAGGGCCAGCGTTCTCACGCGTTCCATGAGCGGCTTCTCCAGGAACGTCTCCTGGTCGACCGGTGGGAAGTCACCTGTTTTGAATCCCATGGTTCTCGCCTTTCGTGCACCGGTTCCGGCCGGTTTTGGGCGTACTGATCCGCACCCGGAACTCATGTGAAATCAGCCGGGTGGCGTGTGGGGATCGAGGGAATTTCCGGATGGCCTTACGGCGTCACGTCGGCGTCACGCCGAACGATCGCAGACGCGGTTTGTCGATCTTCCCCACCGGATTCCTCGGCAGTGATTCGGTGACGAGGACCGACACCGGTACCTTGACGCGGGCCAGCGAGCCGCGGCAGTGCTCGACGAGCTCTTCGGCCGTGGCCACCGCGCCGGGCAGCAGCGTGACGTACGCGACGGGCACCTCACCGAGCACCGGGTCGGGCGCGCCGACCACGGCCGCCTCCAGCACCGCCGGGTGGGTGTGGAGGACGTTCTCGATCTCCTTGGGGTAGAGGTTCTCCCCACCCCGGATGATCATGTCCTTGATCCGGTCGACCAGGACGAGATAACCGTCCGCGTCGAAGCGCCCGACGTCGCCGGTGTGCAGCCAGCCGTCGACGACCGTCCGGGCCGTCTCGTCCGGCAGTCCGAGGTAGCCGCGCATGACGTTCGGGCCGCGGACGACCACCTCGCCCGCCGAACCGTCGTCGAGGAGATTGCCCTCGGCGTCCATCACGGCGACGGTCTGACCCGGCAGCGGGAGCCCGACCGTTCCGGGCCTGCGCGGGCCGGCGGGCGGGTTCAGCGTCGAGGCGCAGGTGCCCTCGGACAGTCCGTAGCCCTCGACGACCGGTATGCCGTACCGGTCCTCGAACCGGGCGATCAGCTCGGTGGGCATCGGCGCGGCACCGCAGATCGCCCGGCGCAGCGACGAGGTGTCCGGACGCACCTCCTCGGGCAGTGACACCAGCAGGGCGTAGATCGCCGGTACCGCCGAGAAGTAGGTCGGCCGGGCCCGCTCGACCGAGGCGAAGAACGTCGACGCGCCGAACCGGCCGGCGATCGTCGTCCGCCCGCCCGCCAGCAGCGGCGACAGCACGCTCACCACGATCCCGTTGACGTGGAAGAGGGGGAGGACCAGCAGACTGTGATCGCTCTCGTCCATCCCGAGACCGTCGATGATCATCCGGCACATCGCGGCGATGTTGGCGTGGTCGAGCATGACGCCCTTCGGGCGCCCGGTGGTGCCGCTCGTGTAGATGATCAGCGCGAGGGCGTCGGAGGCGAGGGCGTCGGAAGCGAGAGAGACGGAAACGGGGGAGACGGTGTCCGTGACGCCGGCGTCACGGACACCGGCCGGGTTCAGCACGGTGGCCACGTCGAGCGTGCCCAGGGCGCTGTGGACACCGTCGGTGATCACCACCTTCGCCCCGGAATCCTCGATCTGATGGCGGGCCTCGGTTTCGGTGAGCCCCGGATTCACCGGCGTGACCGCGGCACCCAGCCGCCATGCCGCGAAAAGGATGACGACAAGTTCCAGGCGGTTCGGCAAAATGACCGCGACCACGTCGCCTGCGCCTGTTCCGTGAGCGCGGAGCACGTCCGCCGAGAACCGGACACGCTTGAGAAAAGCGTCATTGTCCAGCTGTTCCCGTTCATCCGCGATACAGGGTCCGGTGGGATTCCGACCGGCCCGGACGTCCGGCAATTCGGCGATGTGCTGCACGATTTCCTCACCATTGAGTCGCGCTGTGACGAAGCGATGGCTGAAAAGGTAGGCAAGGGGGCACGCGGCCGACCATGGGCCTGCGTCCCAGCCCGCACCGGCCGTTTTGTGCCGCCGTCACAAAGGCGGGACGCCGGGCTCTCGGGTACGGTCCGGCCATGAGCGTCAACGTCAACGTCGACGTGATCGTGCGGGACGTCGCCAAGAGGACCCGGGCCGATCTCGAAAACCTCACGACCGAGATGACCTCGATGTTCGTCGACGTCATCCCCGAGTTCCGCCACGACGACGCCGTACGACGGCTGATGGTGGCCAGCACCGCGTCGAACCTGGCCGCGATGCTCGACATGCTGGCGCTGAACATCTCCCCCGACGACATCACCGTCCCGCCGGCCGCGGCCGAATACGCCCGCCGCTTCGCCCAGCACGGCCTGTCGCTGGAGGCACTGCTGCGCGCCTACCGACTCGGCGAGCACATGTTCGTGCAGCGGGCCGTGACCGCCCTGCGCGGTCTCGACCTGCCCACCGAGGAGGCCCTGACGGCGACAAGCCGGATCGCGCTCCTGATGAACCGGTACATCGACCAGGTCATCGAGGGCATCATCGACATCTACGAGGACGAGCGCAGACGGTGGGACGCCCGTTCCGACGCGGCCCGCGCCGCCCGGGTCCGCGCCGTGCTGGACACCGACGGGCTCGACCTCGCGTCGGCCGAGAAGATGCTGTCGACGTCCCTGCGCGGATGGCACCTCGCCGCGATCATCTGGACGCGGCCCGGAACCCCCGACCCGGACGCGTCCCTGCGCGCCGGTACGGCCATGCTGTCCGCGGCCACCGGCAAGGTTCCCCTGACGGTCTCGGCGGACGAGAGGACGTGCTGGGCCTGGATCTCGGCCACCGCCGGACCGACCCTCGACATCCCCCGTATCGACGGCGAACTCCGCAGACACCCGGCCCTGCGGATCGCTGTCGGCGACCCGTCGCCCGGACTCGATGGCTTCCGGCAGAGCTTCCGGGACGCGCAGCGGGCCCGCACGGTCGCCGACACCGGAGCCGACCCCGACCGTGCCCTCGTCCTCCACTCACAGGTGGCGCTCGCCGGCCTCCTCGTCGATCACCTCGCCGATGTCAGAGCCTGGGCCGGACGCGTCCTGGGGGACCTCATGCGCGACGACGACGCCACGGCCCGCCTGCGCAGGACCGTGCAGGTGTTCCTCGACGCACAGGGCAGTTTCACCGACGCCGCCGCCCGCATGCACGTCCACAAGAACACCGTGCACTACCGCGTGCGCAAGGCCGAGGAGATCCTCGGCCACCCCCTCACCGTCAACCGCCTGGACACCGAGGTGGCCCTGCTGGCCTGCGCACAACTCGGGCTCGGAGAAACGGACGCACCACCTCGCCGGGTCAGGTGATGAGACCGGCGCGAGGAAGCCCCAAGGGCCCGGGTGGGGGTGGTCGGCGGGATCAACTCCCCATGTTCGGGAAGGGCTTGGGGTTCATGGTCCCATCAAGGTGCGAAGGGGGCGATTAAATCGTTTCAAGATTACTCTGGTCAATTCCGTCCCATCTGTTGACCGCTTTCTTCGCCTGCCTCTAGCCTCCGGGCACTCTGACTGAAACCTTTCACTCCCGAGGGTGCCCCATGCCCAGACCGCTGTCGCGCCGTAGACTCCTTCAGCTGGGGGGCGCCGTGGCCGCCTCCGTCGTCCTCACCGGTCCTCGCGCGGTCGCCGCCGTGCAGGGCGAGGGCGCGCCTCCCGCGCCGACCGGGATGCGGACCGACCTGCTGCCTAAGGGGCTGTGCACCACCGCCGGGAAGCAGCCGCGGTTCAGCTGGCAGGTCCCCGACTTCGGCGCGGGCACCGTCCAGCGCGCGTACAAGCTGCAGCTCGCCGCCACCCCCGACGGGTTCGACGACGACCAGTTGCTCTGGGACAGCGGCAAGGTGGACTCCGCCGCGTCCACCGCCGTGACCTACGACGGACCGGCGCTGAAGCCCCGTACCGCCTACTGGTGGCGGGTCAGCAGCTGGCCGGACAAGGGCGGGCGGTCGTCCTGGTCGGAGCCGGTGCTGCTGGCCACCTCGGTGGAGGACGAGTGGGAGGCCGAGCCCATCTGGGTCCAGGCAGGGCCGGTCATGACCGACGGCACCTTCGCCACCCGGCTGAAGATCACCACCGTGGCCGCCGGACTGTGGTTCCGTGCCACCAACACCGCCAACAACTACATGTGGCAGCTGCGCGCCGGCAGCACCGCCGCGGTGCTGCGCAAGCACGTGTGCGTGAACGGGACCTACACCGTCCTCGGCGAGGTCACGCTGCCCTTCCCGGTCAACACCGGTGAGTGGGTGGACTTCGCGGTCACCATGTCCGGCTCCACCTTCACCACCACCGTCAACGGCACCGCCGTCGACACGACCACCCACACCCGCTACACCTCGGGCAACGTCGGCCTGCGCAACGGCTCCACCGAATCACAGACGTACGACAGCGTCCGCTTCACCGTCGCCGACGGCACGGTCCTGCTGCAGGACGACTTCGCCTCCGACAAGGGCACCTTCTCCACCGGCACCGTGGCGAACGGCGTGCTCACCTTCCCGACCGGCGCCTCCTCGCTCTCCTCCTACGGCGCCGACGACACCTGGGCCCTGCTCCGCCACGAGTACGACCTGGCCGGCAAGGACATCGCCGCCGCCGTGCTCTACGTCGCGGCCACCTCCGCCACGCCCGCCCGGCAGTACGTGGCCAAGGTGTGGAGCAACGGCAGCCAGGTCGGCCACGCCTCGGTGCGCTCCGGCAGCGGAGTGGCGTACCAGGCCTTCGACATCACCGACACGCTCCGCCCGGGCAGGGCCAACGCGCTGGCCGCGCTCTGCCACACCACCTCGCAACAGAAGTTCCTGGCGCAACTGGAGGTCACGTACGCCGACGGCAGCCGGGCCACCATCGGCTCCGGCAGCGACTGGAAGGCCCGCCGCCAGGCCGGTCTGCTGCCGGCCAAGGGCAGCGCGGGCAGCAGCTACTACGTCGTTCCCCAGGAGTACTGGGATCTGCGCCAGGAGCCCGTCGGCTGGACCGGGCCCGGCTTCGACGACAGCGACTGGTCCGCACCCGCCGCCCGCGCCGCCATCGACGGCCTCGTCCCCGCCCCGATCGAGCCGGTACGGCTGCACGACATCACCCCGGCCAAGGTCACCAAGGTGGCCGACGGCCGCTGGCTGGTGGACCTGGGCCGGGAGATCGTCGGCGGGCTGGCGCTGGAGGTCACCGGAAGCGCGGGCGACACCGTCGAGGTGCGCCTCGGCGAGGAACTGAACGCCGACGGCACCGTCAAGTACCAGCTGCGCGCCACCAACACCTACCGCGAGGTGTGGACCCTGCGCGACGGCGCCCAGCGCTTCGAACACTGGGGCTACCGCGGCTTCCGCTGGGCGGAGCTGCGCACCTCCCTGGACCTGTCCGAGGCGACCGTCACCGGCCGCGCCTGGAAGCTGGACTGGGACGACTCCCAGACCTCCTTCCGCAGCTCCGACCCCGACCTGGACCGGGTCTGGGAACTGTGCCGCTACTCCATCGAAGCCACCCGCGGCGACCTCTACACCGACACCCCGACCCGCGAGCGCGGCCCCTACGAGGGCGACGCCCTGATCAACCAGCTCTCCGAGTACGGCGTCCAGCGCTCCTACGCGCTCGCCCGCTGGTCCAACGACTACCTGGTACGCCAGGGCACCTGGCCCACCGAGTACCGGCTGATGTGCGCGATATCCGCCTGGGAGGACTACCTCGCCACCGGAGACGACCGGCAGCTCGCCAAGGACTACGACCTGCTCGTCGCCAAGAACCTCACCTCCTACCTCGGCTCCGACGGCCTCGTCCACAAGTCGCCCGGCTCCACCAGCCAGAACCTCGGCGACCTGGTGGACTGGCCGGCCGCCAGCCGTGACGGCTACGTCTTCACCGCCGTCAACACCGTGGTGAACGCCTTCCAGTACGCGGCCTTCGACGCCCTCGCCAAGTGCGCCACCGCGCTGGGGAAGACCGACGACGCCACGTCTCTGCGCGACCGGGCCGACACCCTCTCCGCCGCCATGCGCGACACCCTGCTCGACAGCTCGGCGGGCGCGTTCCGCGACGGCGCCGGCACCACCCACAGCGCCCAGCACGCCACCGCCTTCCCGGTGGCGCTCGGCGTCGCCGACGCCCTGGACGACGCCGTACTGGCCAGGCTCGGTGACACGCTCGCCGCGGGCGGAGTGAAGGTGAGCGTGTACGGGGCGCAGTTCCTCCTCGACGCGCTCTTCCGGCTCGGCCGGTCCGACGCCGCCCTCGCCCTGCTCACCTCGAAGGCCACCAACTCCTGGCTGCACATGCTGGACGACCTCAAGGCCACCATCGTCACCGAGGCCTGGGATCCGTCGCTGAAGTCCAACATGACTCTCTCCCACGCGTGGGCCTCCGCCCCCGCCAACGCCGTGGCCAGGCATGTGCTGGGCGTGCAGGTCACGCAGGCGGGCGCGGCCACGTTCCGGATCCGGCCCAGGACCGGCGCCCTCACCGAGGTCGACGGCACGGTCCCGTCCCTGCGCGGCCCGGTCGCGGTCTCCGTCCGCCGCTCCGCCGACGCCCACTCTCTGAAGGTGACCCTGCCGCCCAACACCCGCGCCGTCCTGGAACTGGAGATCGGCGACGCCGACCCGACGGCCTACCGGGTGACCGCCGCCACCCCGGAAGACGGCGGCACCGCCAAGCCGACCTCGTTCACCGACCTGACCGGCACAGTGCTGCGCATCGGCCCGATCGGCTCGGGTACGACGACGGTCACGCTGTAGCGCCCTGAAGGGGCGCGGGGCCGTATCGATATGCGGCTCCGCCGCGTGGGCGCGACCAGCCACGACGGTGCAGCAGTCGAACGACACCGTCGGGCCGGTCACGCTGGTTCGGTCACGCCGGGCCGGTGAAGGCCCACGTGCCGTGCCCGACGCGGAAGACGACGAACTCGGAATCGCCGCGCAGGAACTCCGCACCCTTCGGCGCGGCCACCTGCGCACGCGTCCGCGCCGGCACGTGCACCTCGGCCGTGGAGCCCACCGGCACCCGCACCGACAGCCGCAGTTCCCGGTCGAGACGCGACCAGGACACGGCGGCCTCGCCCCGCACCGTACGGATCGACGTACGGGCCCAGCTGACCCCCGTACGGGCGTCGGGGCGGACCGAGAAGGTGCGGTAGCCGGCGTCCCCGGGGCGCAGGCCGGCCACGTTCTCGTACAGCCACTGCGCGACCGTGCCCAGGAAGTAGTGGTCGCGGGAGCGGGAGTCCAGCGGCCACATCTCCCACATGGTGTCGGCGCCGTTGTCCTGCCAGTATCCCCAGCTCGGATAGGTGCGCTGGGTCGCGACGGCGTGGGCGACGTCCGGGTGGCCGTGGGCGCACAGCACCTTCAGCAGCACACTCGTGCCCAGGCAGCCGGTGTTGAGATGGTTGCCGCGCGCCTCGATGTCCGCGACCAGGCTGTCGACGACGGAGGCGCGGGCGCCGGGCGGCACCATGCCGAAGGCCAGCGGGATCGCGTTGGAGCTCTGCCGGTAGCCGGGGTCCTTCGCCGTGCGGTAGTGGCCCTCCGGGCCGAGGAACGCCTCGTTGAACGCGGTCTTCAGCTTCTCGCCCGCCTCCCGGTACCGCTTCACGACGTCGCCGTCGCCCTCCCCGTCACCGAGCAGTTCACCCAGTTCGGCCGTGTGCAGCAGGGCGCGGTAGAGGTACGCGGTCGCGGTCAGCCGGGTGTCCTCCGGGGGTATCTCGTAGCCGGGCGCCACCCAGTCGCCGAGCGCCGTCACCGCCAGCCCGTCCCGCAGCCTGGCCAGCTCCCAGTCCAGGTACCGGGTCAGCGCCGCGAAGTGCTCGCGGGCGACGCGTTCGTCCCCGTACGTCCGGTACATCTCGCGGACGACGAACGGGTAGACGGTCGTCCACTCGGGGGAGGGGCCCAGCTCCTGGTAACCCCAGCCGCCGCTGGGGACGATCACCGGCAGCTGCCCCGCGCCGGTCTGGCTGTCGGCGAGATCGCCCAGCCACTTGGACAGGAAGCGGTGCGCCCCGAAGGCGTACGCCATCACGGGCGTGCCGAGCTGGGCGTCGCCGGTCCAGCCGTTCTTCTCGTACATGGGGGTGTCGGTCGGGATGCCGTGCAGGTTGTTGAGGACCGTGCGGCGCATGGCGCCGTCCAGCCACTCGTAGAACGGCTCCGAGCAGCCGAACGAGCTGACCTCCTCGACGCGGGTGTGCACCAGCCGCCCCAGCACCTGCTCCGGGGCGGGGCGCGCGGGCAGGCCGTGGACCTCCACGTAACGGAAGCCCTTGTACGAGAACTTCGGCTCCCATGTCTCGTCCGCGCCGCCGCCCGCGCAGAGGTATTCGTCGGTCTGGAAACGCCCCGGGACATGGCCGGTCTCGGCCTGCACACTCCCGTCGGCCTTCAGCTTCTCGCCGTGCACGAGGCGGACGAGCGTGCCCGACTCGGCGCCGCGGACGGTGAGGCGGGTCCAGCCC
This sequence comes from Streptomyces sp. T028, assembly GCF_048159505.1. Taxonomy (NCBI): domain Bacteria; kingdom Bacillati; phylum Actinomycetota; class Actinomycetes; order Kitasatosporales; family Streptomycetaceae; genus Streptomyces; species Streptomyces sp. T028. The sequence continues at coordinate 3,175 of NZ_JBLRVZ010000065.1, read as the reverse complement.
GCCATGGTGCGGCCCATGTCCACCACGTAGACCCCGGGGCGGAGTTCGGAGATCTCCGTGGGCCGTACGGTCTCGATGATCTCGATCGGGTCGTGCGGCTGCGCCCTGAGCGTGCCGCCGGGGGCCTGCTGCTCGCCCGCGGTCCGCCAGGCGCTGTCGTCGAAGCCGGGGCGGGACCAGCCGTGCGGGGCCCGGCGCGCGTCGTACGTCTCGCCCGCGTAGAGGGAGTTGGACAGGGTCGGCCCCTCGGTGATCCGCCACTCGCCGTCCGAGGCGACGGTGGTGCGGGAGCCGTCCGGGTGGTCGATCTCCAGCTGGGCCAGCAGACGGGGCTCGCCGTGCCACGGCGGGCGGTGCCAGTTCCAGACGTTGGGGGTGGTCATGCCGAAGAAGCCGCGGCCGAGGGTGACGCCGATCGCGTTCTCACCGCGCCGCAGCAGCTCCGTCACGTCATGGACGGCGTACAGCACGGTCTCGTCGTAGTCCGTGAAGCCGGGGTCGAGGACCTGCCGGCCGACCCGGCGGCCGTTGATCTCGGCCTCGTAGTAGGCGAGTCCGCTGATGTGGAGGCGGGCCCGGGAGATCCGCTTCCGTACGGTGAAGGCGCGGCGCAGGAGTGGCGCGGGCTGCTCCGGTACGGCGACGCTCACCCCGCTGCCCCAGGGTCCCTGCCCGTACGGGGCGAGTACGGCGGCTCCGGACCACGCCGCGTCGTCGAACTCCGGGCGCTGCCAGCCTTCTTGGGGCTCGGTCACGGCAACACGCCAGCCGGAGCCGGTGACCAGCTCCTGCCGGCCGCCGTCCTCCGTCTCGACGACCAGCCGGACCAACAGGCCGCCGGGGTTGACGGAGGCGCCGGGGCGGTTGGTGGCGCGGGCGGCGAGCACCACCGGGCGGCCGGCGGCGCGGGCTTCCTCGGTTGCCGTGGTGACGTCGGCCGCGTGGCCGGTGCGCCAGCCGTCCTGCTGCTCCGGCGCGTTCAGCACCTCCCGGCCGTCGAGATGGAGGGTGAAGTCGTCGTCGGCGGTGGCGACCACCGTGGCCCGTCGCACTCGCGTGCCGCCGGGCAGAGGCAGCTCCGCCCGGAACCAGCACGGCCCCACCGGGGCGTCGGAGGCGGTGGCACCCGGCGACCAGATCCACGAGGCGCCGGAGAGGGAGGGCGGCTGCGGAGCCGGATCGGCGCCGATCCAGCGGGCCTGCCAGTCGCCGTCGGACAACGTTGTCTCCCACCACCGGACCGCGCTCCAACGGGACGGCCGCCCGGCGCCGTCCCAGACCCGGACCCGCCAGTGGTAGCGGGTACGGGGGTGCAGTTCGGGTCCCCCGTAGGGGACGCCCACGCTGCGGTCGGACGCCACCTTCCCCGAGTCCCAGACCGGCTCGGCCGCGAACCTCACGGGGGCGAGGGCCACCTGGACCTGGTACGCGCTCTGCCTGGCGCCCCGCCCCGGAGCGGACAACTCCCAGCTGAGGCGGGGGCGTTCGACACCGGTGCCGAGGACTCGCTCGGCGTACTCGACGGTCGTGCGCTCGATGCGGAGTGCTCCTCCGGCGCGGTCGCCCTCCGGATCCCGCGCCGGCGTGTCGGCCGCCGCCGCCGGTCCGGCGGAGAACGCGGCGACCCCGGCGCCCACACCCGCCGTCGTGCTCTTGAGGAAGAGTCTTCGGTTCCAGCTCTGGCTCATGCGCGTTCCTCGCTCGATGTCTCGATGTCTCGATGTCCGTCAGCGCTTGAAACGATTCAAAAGCTCTCTTGCCGGAGCATGCTACGTACGCGGATCCGCCCCAACAAGGTTTGTGACAGGGGTGATTCGGGTGAGTGACGGGATCGGAGCGAGGTGGAATCCTGATCCAAAAGGTTCTCCGGCACACCGAACCTCCCCCGGGCATTGCGCATCCTCAGGGGTGCAGGCGCGCACCCGACCTCGCGCGCCGATTCGTATGCGAGGGGAACCCGACACTTCATGAACAGCAAGCTGACCGCCGTGGCCCTTGCGGCCGTCGTCGTCGCCGGTACTGCCGCTGCCGCCATCCCGGCCTCGGCCGCCCCCGCCAAGGCCGCGCCGACCCGCTGCCACACCGCCGACCTGAAGGCCGGCTTCGCCATGGGGGACGACGCGAAGCCGGAGATGGGGCGGGCCAAGAAGCAGACGCAGGCGTACATCTGGTTCACCAACAAGAGCAAGCGCACCTGCACCCTGTCCGGCTTCGCCGGTGTCGACATGATCGGCGCTCAGAAGACCGACGGCACCTGGTCACTGGCGCGCTCCTCCAAGAAGGGCGAGAAGATGGTCCTGGAGCAGGGCGACACGGTGGACTTCAGCATCACCCTGCTCCCGGTGGCGAAGTCCACGCCGAAGAAGGAGAAGTTCGTTCCGGCGAAGTTCCTGGTCACCCCGCCGAACGAGACGAAGCACTTCACCCTGAAGTGGCCGTTCGGCGGCCAGATCCTCAAGCAGGACGGCGCCACCCGCCCGGGTACGTACCTCAACCCGATCGGGCTGTAACCGACCGGACAGTCCCGGTCGCGGTGCAGCAACGTCAGTCCCCGCGACTCGGCCGTGGCGGCCACCACGAGGTCGACGGCCCCGGCGCTGCGGTGCCGTCCGCGCTGGGTGAGGACCTCCTGGACCCGTCAGGCACGGTCGTCAACCGGCACCCGGCCGAAGAGCAGGCGCATGTCTTCGATGCCTTGCACGCGGTCGGCGGCCGAACGCGCGCTGTGGAAGAACTCCAGCTCGGTGATGGGGCAGGCGGCGATGAGTCCGGCTGCTGCCGCCTGGCCCCATCCGTACTGCTCGGCGTTCACCGGCGGTAGTTCCCCTTGTCCTCGAAGAGGTCGAGGTCGAAGGCGCCCTCTTCCGCCGACGCCCGCAGGCGGGCAACGGTGCCACCGATTACACCTCAGCGTGTGCCGCCTCTGCGCAGGACCTTGTCTATGCCGACCGCGACGACGACGAGGGTCCCGGTCGCGACGTCCTGATAGAGGCTCACGTGTTTTCTTAGGGATCCGTAGTGATGTGTCATCCGTCCGCGTCATGTCGCGCGTCCGGGATGGGTGTCGTGTGTGCGTGCGCAGATCGAATGCGTGACCTTTCCGGGGGTGTGTCGTTGATCGGATGACAGCACCACGGGTGAGGGAAGGGGGGCGGGTGAGCCGGAGACTGCCGCT